>NZ_CAIKKU010000657.1 GCF_903828115.1 uncultured Thiodictyon sp.
GTATCGCCACGGATTCTCTCGCACTCAAATTGCATCGCTTCTCCGAGTACGACAACGATTACGACACCGACAACGACAACGACAACGACAACGATTGTCCGTCCGACGGGCGTCACGCGGTGCAATGCCAGTGTAGCCGCCAGTCCGCCCCGCGGACGTAAATTGCCCGTAAAACCTCGCCCTGCGGTTTTACCAAGACCTGCCTAGGCCCCACCCCGCCGGCTGCCTAGACTGCAAGCACCGACCCACCGCGGTCAACCTGGAGGTGACGACCATGGCACTGATGACCCGTCTGGCGCGACTGGTGCGCGCCGATCTCAACGCCGTCCTGGACCGACTGGAGGCGCCCGAGCTGGTGCTCGCGCAGGCGGTGCGGGAGATGGAGCAGGCCCTGGACCAGGAGCGGCGCGCCCTCGCCGCGCTGGACCGGGAACTGGCCCGCCTGGCGCTGCGCGATACCGCCCTGACCGAGGAGGAGGAAGGCACCGCCGCGGCCCTGACGGAGGGGCTGTGCGAGGGCCGCGAGGCCCTGGCGCGGCCCCTGATCCGCCGGCGCCTGGAGACCGGTCGCCGCCGCGCCGCCCTCAAGACCCGCCGCGCCGGGCTCGCGGGCGAACGGGGGCGCCTGGCCGCGCAACTGGAGTCCCGGGCCGCCCGGCTCGCCGACCTGCGCGCCCGCGCCGCCCTGTACCTCGACGACGGCGACCAGGCGCCCGCGGCCGGCGCGGCCGATGAGGTCTGGGGTCCCGCCTGGTCCGGTGCGGACCCCGCGGTCTCGGACGCCGAGGTGGAACTGGAACTGCTGCGGCTGCGCCGCCAGGGGGGCGGGTCATGAACCGCCCGAGTTTTCTGGAGGGCGCGCTGGTCGCACTCGGCGCCGCGCTCGCAGGCTCGGTGCTCTACACCGGGCTGCGCCTGGCGCTCCTGCCCGACCCGGCCCTGGCCCTGACGGTCGCCGCCCTGGGCCTGGGGTACCTGCTGTATCTGCTCGGGCGCAGCGGCGAGCGGGTCGGCCGCGTGCTGCTGGTGCTCGCCTGGGTCCCGGTCACCGCCGCCGCGCTGGGCCTGCTGCCCGGGGTCTGGGGCCAGGTGGTGGTCCAGCTCGGTCTCATCTGGGTGGCGCGCGTCTGGAACTTCCATCGCACACCCACGGCCGCCCTGCTGGACCTGGGCCTGGTCATCGGCGGGGGCGCCGCCGCCCTCTGGGCCGCCGTCCACAGCGGCAGCCTGTTCCTCGCCGTCTGGTGCCTGTTCCTGGTCCAGGCCCTGTTCGCGGCCATTCCCGTCCGGACCGGGCGCGGCCCCGACCCAACCCTGGGGCCGACTGCACCGGCGGAGCCCTTCGACCTGGCGCGCCGGGCGGCGGAGGGGGCCTTGCGCCGGATCGCCGACCATCCATAGGAGCGCGGGCGTCCCGCCCGCGATTCAACTGCACGATTGCCAAAAGAGAAGACGCTCATGAACACCAAACTCATCGGCCTCGGCCTGTTCGGACTCACCGCCGCCGCGGTGGCCTATTACCCCCTGCTGACTTCGTCCGCGCCGCCCCCCCTGCCGGTGCAGACCGCGGGGCAGCCGCTCGCAATCACCGTCCCCCAACCCCCGCCGGGGCAACGCCCGGTGGTGGAGGCGGTCTTCGTACTGGACACCACCGGCAGCATGGGCGGGCTGATCCAGGCGGCCAAAGACAAGATCTGGGCCATCGCCTCCACGCTCGCCGCCGCCCAGCCGGCGCCCATCATCCGCATGGGCCTGGTCGCCTACCGCGACCGCGGGGACGACTATGTGACCCGGGTGGTCGACCTCTCCCCCGATCTGGACCGGCTCCAGGCCGAGTTGTTCCAACTCCAGGCGCAGGGCGGCGGGGACGGGCCCGAGAGCGTCAACCAGGCGCTGCATGAGGCGCTGACGCGGATCAATTGGAGCCGGGACCCGGGCGCCTACCGGGTGGTCTTCCTGGTGGGCGACGCCCCGCCCCACCTGGATTACCAGAACGACGTCCCCTACACCCAGTCACTGGCGCAGGCGCAGCAACGCGGCATCCGCGTCAACGCCATTCAGTGCGGCCACCAGGCAGACACCCGCGGCGAGTGGCAACGCATCGCCCAACTCGGCAACGGCGCCTATCTCCAGGTGGACCAGGCGGGCGGCGCCGTGGCCATCGCCACCCCCTACGACGCCCGGCTGGCCAAACTCTCCGCCGAATTGGACGACACCCGCATCTTCTACGGCAGCGCGCCCGAGCGGGAGCGGCGCGCCGCTGAGGTGGCCAAGGCCGGTGCCGCCAAATCCGCCGCGGCCCCGGCCGCGCTGGCGCGCCGCGCCGAGTTCGTCGCCTCTCCGAGTGGCGCGGCGAGCCTGACCGCCGACCAGGAACTGGTGGACGCGGTGCGCAGCGGCCGGGTGGACCTCGACAAGCTGCCGGCCGCGGCCCTGCCGGCCCCCCTGGCGAAGCTCGATGCACCCGAGCGGGCCAAGGTCGTCGCCGCGACCGCCGCGCGGCGCGAGACCCTGCGCCAGGAGGTGCAGGACCTGTCGACGCAGCGGGCCGGCTATCTCAAGGAGAAGGTCGAGGCCGCCGGGGGCGCCAAGGACTCACTCGACCACCAGCTCTGGAGCACGGTGCGCAAACAGGGGGCGGAGGCGGGACTGGGCTATGGTGAGGCCGGACCGCGTTACTGACTGGCGGACCGGCGCTGACGCTGCCACACTAGCCGCCGCACGGCGAGGCGGTGCCCACGGGGGGCGCCGGCCGCGCCGACCCAGGCAGCGAGGCGCACCCATGAGCATGATTCCCACCACCTATCGTACCCTCATCGACCCCCTGATCGACGTCGCCCGGGGCATCCTGGAGTCCGGCGAGCACCTGGTACCGGTCGCCTTCGTCGGCAACCTGACGAGCGGGCAGACGCACCAGGTGATGATGAGCGCGGCCTCCGAGAGCGCCAAGGACGAGTCGGCCGAACTGGTACGGCACCTGGCCGCGCTGCATGAGGCCGACTTCGTCTTCGTCATCATGGACGCCTGGGGCCTGCCGCGCGCCAAGATGCACCGCTACAAGGAAATCCTGGAGCGCTATGGCTCCATCGGCGCCTCCCCCTATCGCGTCGACATCGTCTCCTTCACCCTGGAGACCCGCCACGGCCTCTGGGTCGCCCAGATGCAGGTCAAGCCCAAGGGCGTCTCGAAGAAGCGGCGCACCTTCGGCGAGCCCGCGTTCGAGCTCTTCACCGAGGCGCAGGGGCGCTTCGTGCACCTGCTGCCGGAGTCGGAGGCGGGGGAAGCGCCGAGCGGGGTGTTGCACTAAGGGAATCCAATCATCAGGTAGCCGGTGCCGCTGCCGTCCCCGGCCATCCCCAGGCCCAGATAGGCGGGGCCGATCAGGGTGTCGATGCCGAGGAACAGGCTGCTGCCGAAGCGGGTGCCGGGCAACGTCAGGAGCGGGTTGGTCTGCGTGACCGATCCGACCTCCAGGGAGCCGCCAAGATAGACGCCGCGCGCCCAGGAAGGGGTCAGGGCGGGCAGCCGCCGGTAATAGGCGAGCGCGCCGAAGGCGACCTCATTGCCGCGCAATTCGTCGTTGGCGTAGCCGGACAGGTGCAGGAAACCGCCCAGCGCGAACTGGTCATAATAGGGCATGGTCTCCCCGAAGCCGCGGCCGACCTCGGCCCGGCCGACCAGGGTGTGGTCCCCGACGCTGTAGGCACCAGTCCAGCGACCCAGGGCGCGCCGGTAGCTGCGGTCCGCACCGAGGGCCGGCTCCGGCGCGCGCAGTTCCAGGACCACCCGGTTGCCCTGCCGCGGCAGTTCGGGGCTGTCGAGGGTGTCGTAGCGCAATGAGGCGCGCGGCCCGCTCTCATTGAGCGTACCCTCGAATAGAATTGGTTCACCCGTATCGCGTTTGGGCGTGGCGGTGCCCAGCGCCAGGCCCAGGCGCAGTTCCGCATTGCCGCCGAAGAGGGTGGCGCCGACATCCAGGCCGGCGCTAGCGCGCACCAGGTTATAGCGCGCGATGCGGGTACTGTCGCGAAAGACCCCGAGCGGGGTCGAACCCAGGCCCAGGCTGGGCACGACGAAGGTGCTGCGATCGACCGCAAAGGGTTGAAAAAACTCGGTATAGAGACCCAACACGTTGCCGAACTGGGCACTTGTGAGCCACTCGGCGCCCAACGGATTGACCCAGGTCCGGCGATAGGTCCCGCGCACACCGAAGCGTTCGTCGCCCTTGAAGTCGGACGACAGGCCGAGCCCAACGCTGAAGTACCCGGGTCCCCAGGGCTTCTCATGGGCCCGGATGACCAGGCGATTGGTGCTCCCCAGCGGGTCCAGATCATAGTTCAGGTTGGTGAAGTCGCTGCGGGCATAGAGGGTCCGCAGGTCTGCCTTGAGGCGCTCGCGCGCCAGCGGGTGGCCCTGCTGATGGGCCGCCAGGGGGGCGAAGAGCGCCGGGGCGACCCGCTCCAGGCCCCTGATTTCGACCTGCGCGACCGGTGCCTCCTCCGTGGCCGGCAGCGACCGGCGCGCCCGCCAGGCGGCATAGTCGGCGGGGCTCAGAGCAAGGTGCCGCAGCCGCGCGGCGACGGCGCGGGCGGCCTGCTCACCGGCGCGGATGGCCTCGGCGACGCGCGTGAAGTCGCCCGCACCGATGGTGCCCAAGTCCGGCGCGATCAGGATGTCCCGGCGCGGACGCAGTTCCTTGAGTGAGCGTTCGACGTTCTGTTCGGTGAGGATCGCCAGCATCTGCGCCATGACCCCGACCACCGAGTGCAATTGATCGCGGGGGAGATAGGAACCCCCCAGGTTGACGGCGATCACGATATCCACCCCCATGCGTCGCGCCACATCGACCGGCAGGTTGCGCACCAGGCCGCCGTCCACGTAGAGATGGTCGTCGATCTCCACCGGGGCGAAGACCCCGGGAAGCGACATGCTCGCGCGCATCACCTGCGCGAGCGGTCCCGCGTCGAAGACCTTCATGGCCCCGTTCTCGAGATTGGTCGCCACTGCGCGGAAGGGGATCGGCAGGTCGTCGAAGCCGCGCCGGGCCTCGACGCCCTTGACCAGGTCGCTGAAGAAGACCTCCACCTGCTGCCCGGCGAGGGCCCCGCCCGGCAGTCTGAGCTTCCCCTGCTGGACGCCGAAGCTCAGATCGACGGGGGTCTGAACGTCGCGCTGTTTACGGCGGATGGGCCACTCCTGGCGCGGCGGGTCATCCAACAGCAGTTCGGCCCAGTCCACGCCGGTCAGACGGCGCTCCATCTCCGCCGGACCCATGCCGCCGGCGTAGACCCCGCCCACCAGGGCGCCCATGCTGGTCCCGGCCACGGCACTGATGGGGATATGCAACTCCTCCAAGACCTTGAGCACACCCACATGGGCCGCCCCGCGGGCCCCGCCGCCGCTCAAGACGAGACCGATACGCGGGTAGGCCAGGTCCCGGGCCATCCCGGGCAGCGTCACACAGCAGAGCAAGAGCAGCAGCAACAGGCGTCTCATCGGGGTGCCCCAGGGGTCGGTGCGGCGTCGGTGCCGCGGGCGGTATCATAGCCGCGGGGTGGCCGCCGATGGCGAACGCGCCGATGCCATCCGGACCGGGGCGTGAGACCGCTCCAGTGCTCTCGCGCGCAATATCAAGACCCGCCCGACTGCGTAGGCGCTGGATCGCTCGCGATCCCCAGCCCCGAAGGGGCGCGACATACCAGCCCAGGGCAACGCCCTGGGTGGTCCGCCCTATAGAGTATCGAGCCCTGAAAGGGCGTGACATCAGCAAACGTTAATTTTAATCGCGTTTTTTGCAAAAAATTTGCAACGGTCGATTTAGACAGGCGCCTGGAACTATTGGTACGCGCCCGCCTGGTGGCAAAACGCGGAGATGCGTATGAATTCGCATATCCTTACGTCTTTTATTTCTTCTTGGGAAGATGGCTTGCGAGGCATTTGGAGGATGCAGGGGTGAAGACAAAAGTCGAGGACTGCGCTCGCAGACTTGATGTGAGGAAAAACGCAAGCGCGATCCTCTTTTTGAGCTATCACTCCAACAATAGATGGATTATCGAGACAATAGCTAGTGCTCTTGTGGACTGTATGCCTTCATGTAAGGCAATAGATCTGGACAAAGACATCTGTTTTATCAATGAACTTGCCGACACCTCGTCTAGAATACTCATTGCTGCGCCGGATGTGGGACTCAATCAAACAGAGGCGAGGAAGATTCAGGACGGCCTGGAGAGCATGGATCAACCGGAAGCCGCAGCGTCAGACAGCCATGAAGAGGAGACTCCGGACGATGGAATTGTGGAGCTACGGCGGCTGAACCTTCTATTTAAGACGGCAGAAATTTTAGGGCAAATTATCAAGAACTACTATGGATCTCTTGAGCGAGAGATCAAGGAAGAAAAGCTAGACCAAGTGATGGAAGCACCGCTAAGAGTGCTTAGGCGGTTCTTTGAATTGGTCGGAAACGATCCCGATGGCTTCGTAAAAGGGATTGAAGATGCGTTTCTTAGAGAGAGAGCGAAAGATCTGACGCCGTCCGAGTTGAGGGATGCCGCACGGGAGATTTCGTATAACTTGCTCGGGGTGATCGCAACTGGTTTTATCTTGCGCACTGGGTCATGGGTAGGTTCTCGGCGTATAGAGGAAGATGTCGAAAATGTGATTCAAAGGCACGACTCTACAGCGCGAAGACTCATTCAGTAACCGAGGGGCTTGGGCTTTAGGGCATGGCCCTTGGCCTGTGGTCGTTCGGCGGACGAATATTCCATTGACAGCATGTCCCCCAAAGGCTATCGTTACCTCCATGAGCTGGGATGTTGAGTATACCGATGAGTTCGGCCAATGGTGGTCTGGCTTGTCTGAAGGGGAGCAAGAGTCGCTGGCGGCGTCCGTGCGCCTGCTGGAAGAGCGTGGCCCGACACTGGGGTTCCCGCACAGCAGCAGGATTTTCGGCTCAAAGCACAGTCATATGCGAGAACTGAGAACCCAGCACGACGGACGGCCCCTGCGAACGCTTTACGCGTTCGATCTTCGGCGCTGTGCCATCTTGTTGATCGGCGGCGACAAGACGGGCGATGACCGTTGGTACGACGTGAAGGTCCCGCTCGCCGACCGACTCTACGACGCACACCTCGCACAACTTCGAGAGGAAGGGTTGATCGATGGCTAAGAAATTTGCGGCGCTGCGGGCGCAACTGTCCCCGCAATCTCAGATACGCGCCGAGGCCAAGGCGCAGGCCATGCTCGCCGAGATGCCGCTGAACGAGTTGCGCCAGGCGCGGGGGTTATCTCAGAAAATGCTGGCCGAGGTGCTGCATGTTCAGCAGCCTGCCATCGCCAAGATGGAGAAGCGGACCGATATGTACATCTCCACGCTACGCAGCCACATCGAGGCGATGGGGGGTCAGTTGGAGGTCGTGGCGCGCTTCCCGGATGGGACGGTCAAGATCAGCAACTTCTCCGATCTCGGCGGCACCGCCGCATAAGCAGCGAGGGCATCCGCATTGTCGCTCAGCCTACCGGCCGACGTGACGATTGAGGTCGGCGCCCACGACTCCCACCGTCTCGCCCGCGGCGTGGATCACCCTGGCGCGGCGCAAGCGCTACGCCTCGACCAACCAGGCGTGCGCCTGCGGCAGGTCGGCATGATCGAAATACCTGACGGCCGCCCAGGCGTCGGCGCACGCCGACGCCAGGTCGGCATGGTCGAAATACTTGACGGCAGCCCGAATGAACGGCTTGCAGAAGATTGTCATACCATGCTGCCAGCGTGTTTCGCCGACCATCGCCATTCGCTCGATGTCGGTGGAGGGCCGGATGCCGGGCTTGGCGTCCTCCCACCTGGCGCCGGCCTCCCGGCCATGGAATTCGGTCATGTTGAACAGCAGCCGCAAGGCCCCGTGCCGCTCGATTCGCCGCTCGAACTCGGGTACGAAATGCTCGTAATCCGCCTTCACCAGCTTCCCGCTGACCTGGATGACGAGCACCTTGCCGTCGCCTACTTCGTTGAGTTGTATGGACATGGGGGACTCCTGAGGGGAAACCGGGGGCCTGGTTCGAGCAGCTAACCGCCGCGGCGGCACTGTCGGGCCTCACCTAGAGAATGCTCGGCCGGGCAACGCGCAGCCGTCTGTGCGTTACCCAACACTGGGCATGAGGCGGCCGGGGGCCGCCTCGACGGCGCCCGTTTCGGGCGTTCGGCTTCCGCCTTGGTGTTCGGCACCGGTTCGGTTATCGTGCCGTGTCTTCGCGCCTGGCCTCACGCCCCTATGTCACCCGTCTCTGCCCTGGTCACCGACGCTGCACCTGTGCTCAACTTTCGTTCCGGGAGGGTCTATCGTGGCGTTTGATCGCCTTCCCTCGCCCCCAGTCCCGCACGCGACTGGTCGGAGTTCCCGCCCCATGTCGGTACTTCTTGGCAGACCCCGCGGCAGCGTCCCGGCAATCGTCGCCTGGGGTGTTGCACTGCTCTGTCTGCTTGCCCCCGCCGGCGCAAGATGCGACGCGCCGCGCCCGCTCCCTACCGGTTCCGCGAGCGGCATCCCGCCCGCGGAGGTCGGCCACTACGCCCTCGCCGACCGGGGTTTCGCCAGTGACCGGGCGCTTGCCGACAAGCTGCCCGACGCGTTGGGCTGCGAGCCGTCACCGTTTCCGCTGAAATGGCCGGCCTGGCTCGGCGGCGGGCTGGGCGTGATGTTGGTGTTGTTCGGCAGCTGGGTCTGGACCCGGCGCCGCGGCCGTGAACGTCTGCGGGTGAGCGAGACGCGCTTCCGAGCCTTCTTTGAGAAGACGTCATCGGTGATGTTGCTCATCGATCCCGCCGGCGGAGCCATCATCGCCGCCAATCAGGCGGCGGTGCGCTATTACGGCTACCCGCCGCAAGACCTGGTCGGCATGCCCATCAGCGCGATCAACACCCTGCCCCCGGACGCGGTGGCGCTGGAGCGGCAACGGGCGCTGCGCGAGGAGCGCAATTATTTCAACTTCCGGCACCGGAACGCGACCGGCGAGGTGCGCGACGTCGAGGTCTTTTCAACGCCGGTCGACGTCAGCGGCAAGCCGCTGCTGTTTTCCGTCATCCATGACATCACGGACCGTAAGCAGCAGGAGATTGCCCTGCGTGAGGCCAATGCGCGGCTGGCCTTGGCACAGCGGGCCGCCCATGCGGGCGTGTGGGACTGGGACATCGTAAGCGGCAAACTGTCATGGTCGGATGAATTCTTTCATCTGCTCGATCTCGATCCGGCCACCACGCCGGCGAGCTTCGACACCTGGCGGTCCGCGCTGCATCCCGCCGACCTGGCGGCGGCCGAAGCGCGTATCGGCGACGCGATTCGTGCCCATGTCCCGCTGATCAACGAATATCGCATCATCCTGGGAGCGGGAGAGTCGCGCTGGATCTACGTCAGGGGCGACACGACGTACGATGCGCAGGGTCAGCCCCTGCGCATGATCGGAATTTGTATCGACATCAGTGCGCGCAAGCAGATGGAGGAGGCATTGCGCGATAGCGAGGAGCGGTTCCGCACCTTGGCGGCGCTGGCACCGGTCGGCATTTATCTGGCATCACCCGCCGGTAACTGCCTGTATGCCAACCAACGCTGGTGTGAAATGGCGGGGATGACCCCGACGCAGGCGCTCGGTGACGGATGGTTATCAGCACTGCATCCGGCGGATCGCGCATCCGTTGCCGCGCACTGGCAAGGGACGGTCGAATCTGGGGAGCGTTGGGAACAGGAATACCGCCTGCAAACCCCCGGGGGTGTCATTACCTGGGTTCACGGGCTGGCTACGCCGCAACGCGATGTCACCGGCACTATTCTCAAGTATATCGGTGTCAATCTGGACATTACCGAGCGTCGGCAGGCCAGCGATGTTCAGGCCTTTCTGGCGCGCACCAGCGGGCGCTCTCGGGAAGAGACATTTTTCCATGCGCTGGCGCGCTACCTCGCTGAAACGCTGGACATGTTTTATGTCTGCATCGATCGCCTGGAAGGGGATGGACTGACCGCCCGCACCCTCGCGGTGTGGTGCGACGGGCATTTCGAGGACGACTTAAGCTATGCCCTGAAGGACACGCCCTGCGGCGATGTCGTCGGCAAACAGGTCTGCTGCTTTGCCGCCGGTGTCTGCCAGTCCTTCCCGCGTGACCAGGTGCTCCAGGACTTGCGGGCGGAGAGCTATATCGGCACGACGCTATGGAGCCATGATGGCCGACCAATCGGCCTGATTGCGGTGATCGGCCGCGAGCCGCTGCGCAACCGCCCGTTCGCCGAATCCGCATTGGAGCTGGTGGCCCTGCGCTCCGCCGGGGAATTGGAACGGCTGTTGGCCGAAGAGTCCCTGCACGCCAGCGAAGAAAAATTCCGCACCCTGGCCGAGTCTTTGCCGCAAATCGTCTGGATGACCAGGGCCGACGGTTGGTACATCTATTTCAATCAGCAGTGGGTCGATTACACGGGGTTGACGCTGGACGAGAGCTACGGCCATGGTTGGAACCTCCCCTTCCATCCCGATGACCAGCAGCGTTCCTGGGAGGCCTGGCAGCACGCCGTCCAAACCGATGGTGAATACTCGCTGGAGTGCCGGTTGCGCCGCGCCGATGGCGTATACCGCTGGTGGCTGATCCGGGGTGCGTCGCTGCACGCGGCCAACGGCCAGGTCATCAATTGGTTCGGCACCTGCACCGACATCCAGGACCTCAAGGAATCCCAAGCACGGTTGCGCCTCGCCGCCGGCGTCTTCACCCATGCCAGCGAGGGCATCATGATCACCGCCGCCGATGGCACCATCATCGATGTCAATGACGCCTTCAGCCACATCACCGGTTACCGCCGTGATGAAGTCCTGGGCCGGAATCCGCGCCTGCTCAGCGACCCCTGCCAGGGACCGGCGTGCTACGCCGACCTGTGGCGCCACCTGATCGCGCACGGCCAATGGCGGGGTGAACTCTGGAACCGCCGCAAGAACGGCGAGGTCTATGCCGTGATGGAGACCATCAGCGCCGTCCCGGATGCCCAGGGCCAGCCCCAGCAGTTCGTGGCCCTGTTCTCCGATATCACCCCGATCAAGGAGCACGAACGCGCGTTGGAGCGCGTCGCGCACTATGACGCGCTGACCGGACTGCCCAACCGCGTGCTGCTGGCCGACCGCCTGCAGCACGCCATGGCGCAGGCGCAACGGCACGCGCACCCGGTGGCCGTGGTCCTGCTCGATCTCGATGGCTTCAAGGTCATCAACGACCTTCATGGGCATGACGCCGGGGACCAGTTTCTGATCGCCGCGGCGGCCCGCATGCGGCAAACGCTGCGCGAAAGCGACACCTTTGCCCGGCTGGGTGGTGACGAGTTCGTGGCGGTGCTGCCTGATTTGGCCGACACCCAGGCCGGCGTGCCGATGATCACCCGACTGCTCGTGGCCGCGGCCCAACCGGTCCAGCTCGGCGATCTGGTGCTCCAGGTGTCGGCCAGTCTCGGCGTGACCTTCTATCCGCAGGCGGATGACATCGATGCCGAGCAACTGCTGCGCCAGGCCGACCAGGCCATGTATCAGGCCAAGCTGGCCGGCAAGGGCCGCTACCACTTTTTCGACGCCGAGTACGATCGCCGCCTGCGCGGCCATCACGAGGGCCTGGAGCGTATCCACCAGGCCCTCATGGCACATGAATTTGTGCTGTATTACCAGCCCAAGGTCAATCTGCGCAGCGGGACCGCCAGCGGCGCCGAGGCCCTGATCCGGTGGCAACACCCGCAACGGGGGCTCCTGCCGCCGGGGGTATTCCTGCCGCTGATCGAGGATCATCCGCTGGCCGTCGACCTCGGCGAGTGGGTGATCGACACCGCCCTGACCCAGATCGAGCGCTGGCAGACCGGCGGGCTGGCGCTGCCGCTCAGCGTCAATGTGGGCGCCCGGCAGTTGCAGCAGGCGGACTTTCTCGAGCGCCTGCGCGCGATTCTGGCGGCGCATCCGGCGGTCGCGCCAGGCTATCTGGAACTGGAAGTGCTGGAGACCAGTGCGCTGGACCTGGTCGGGGCCGCCCGGGTCATCGACGCCTGCCGGGCACTCGGGGTGACCTTCGCCCTGGATGACTTTGGCACGGGATATTCCTCGCTCACCTATCTCAGGCGCCTGCGGGTCGCCCGGATCAAGATCGACCAGAGCTTCGTGCGCGGCATGCTCGATGACGCGGATGACCTGGCCATTGTGGAGGGCGTGCTCGGCCTGGCCGCCGCCTTCCGTCGCCAAGTCATCGCCGAGGGGGTGGAGACCGTGGCCCAAGGCACGCGGCTGCTGCAACTCGGCTGCGAGCTGGCCCAAGGGTACGGCATCGCCCACCCCATGCCGGCCGCCGACCTCCCCGGTTGGTCGGCCGCCTGGCGCCCCGATCCGGCCTGGGTCGAGGTGGCGACGCCGAGCCGCAACGCGGTGCCCTGGACCGGCTCAGGACCGTCACCGTAGGGCGGATGCCCGCGGGGCGATCGGCCATCCCCCGCCATCCCCATCCACCGCAATGGCGCAACCGCTATCGCGTTGCGCCCTACTGCGCCCACGCGATGGTCGGCGTTATGGTCGAGGCCGCGAGTCACCCCGCCGCATTGCGCCGCAGCAGCGGCTCCACCAGGTCCAAGGGCAGCGGAAAGACGATCGTCGTGGTCTTGTCCCCGGCGATGGCGGTCAGGGTCTCCAGGTAGCGCAATTGCAGGGCCTGGGGCTGGCGGCCCAGGATCTCGGCGGCCTCGGCGAGCTTCTCGGCGGCCTGCATCTCACCCTCGGCATGGATCACCTTGGCGCGGCGCGAGCGCTCCGCCTCGGCCTGGCGGGCGATGGCGCGGACCATCGACTCGTCCAGGTCCACCCGCTTGATCTCGACGTTGGCGACCTTGATCCCCCAGGCGTCGGTCTGGGCGTCCAGGATGGTGCGGATGGCGTCGTTGAGCTTGTCACGCTCGGCGAGCATCTGGTCCAGGTCGTGCTGGCCCAGGACCGAGCGCAGCGTCGTCTGGGCGAGTTGGCTGGTGGCCATCTGATAGTCTTCCACCTGGATGATGGCGCGCTCCGGGTCCATCACCCGGAAGTACATCACCGCGTTGACCTTCACCGAGACATTGTCGCGCGAGATCACGTCCTGACTCGGCACGTCCAGGACCTGCACGCGCAGATCCACCTTCACCATCTTCTGCGCCAGCGGGATGAGCAGGAAGATCCCCGGGCCCTTGATCCCGGTGAAGCGCCCCAGGGTAAAGACGACCGCGCGCTCGTATTCGCGCAGGATGCGCACCGCGGAGACGAGCAGGACGGCGAGGATGATCAGCGGGACCAGGTAACCGGCGAACAGCATGATTTGGGCTCCTCAAGGGATCGGGTAAGTAACGAGTCGAGAACAAGTCAAACACCATCGTTGTCGTTGTCGTTGTCGTAGTCGTAATCGTTGACGTAAATCGGAGAAGCGATGCACATCGGGGTCCGAGAGAATCCGGGCTACGATAACCTCGATTACGACCACGACAACGACAACGACAACGAGGCGACAAGCATTCCCTAATGAACTTGTTCAACCTCTTGGTGAACCGTTCCTAAGGGTTCGACGACGAGGGTCAGTCCGTCGCGGGCCAGGACCCGGATGGCCGCACCCGGCGGTATGGGTTCGGGACAGCGGGCGCCCCAGACCTCCCCGTGCAGGTGGACGGTGCCCGCCCCCGGAAAGCCCGCCACGGCGGTGCCGCTGGCGCCGATCAGTTGCTCGCCGCCGGTCACCACCGGGCGCCGGTGGGTGCGGACCGCCAGGCCCGCCACCAGCGCCAGGAGCACCGCGCTCGCCACCGCAAACCCCGCGATCAGCGGCAGCGAGACCGCGCCGCCGGGGGCCTCGCTGTCGATCAGGATCACCGAGCCGATCACGAAGGTCACAATCCCCCCAAGACCCAGGGCCCCGAAGCTGGGCGTGAAGGCCTCCGCGATCATCAGCCCCAGCCCCAGCCCGATCAGGGCCAGCCCCGCCCAGTTCACCGGCAGCAGTGCAAAGGCATAGAGGGCCAGCACCAGACTGACGGCCCCCAGGGTCCCGGGCAGCACCGTGCCCGGATTGGCCAGTTCCAAGACCAGCCCGTAGACCCCGAGCAGGAGCAGGACATAGGCGACGTTCGGGTCGCGCAGCACCCCCAGGAGCCGGTCCGGCACGCTCGGTCGCGGCTGCGCCGCCGCGGCGGTGTCGAGCGCCCGCGGCGCGGCTGCGTCGTCGAGGGGCGGCCTCGCGGCCTGCGCCGCCAAGCTGCCCGGGTCCCGGGCGATCAGGGCGATGACCGGGGTGTCCGGCGGCGGGGCCTCCCCGGCGAACGCGGGCAGCGCCGCGACGGTCAGCAGGGCTAAGACCGCCGGCACCAGGAACCAGCGGCGGGACCGCGATGGGGTCATGACGGTTCTCCTTCTTTTGTGTCACTCCAAGCGTAGTCCGTGCGGGGCGCTTTGGTGCCAAGTTATCGGCCCGGAGCCGCTGCGCTCAGCCGGGGTTGTCGTTGTCGTTGTCGTTGTCGTTGTCGTTGTCGTTGTCGAGGTTATCGTAGCGCCCTGGATTCTCTCGCGCCCCAAATTGCATCGCTTCTCCGATTACGACAACGACAACGCGCAGGTGCCGCGTGAATTTACACCAGTCGCGTCCCCGGCAC
>NZ_CAIKKU010000658.1 GCF_903828115.1 uncultured Thiodictyon sp.
ATACCAGGCCCAGCCCGAGCACTGCAAACCTCGTCGGAGGCTGGAGACTGTTCACGTAGCGATGAGGCCAATTTACGGATCGGAGGCAAATCGGACTTGCGCTTGAACAGAGTATCTACCGCGGGGCCCTAGCGTCCGCTGTGCGGACCACCGCTCGTAGCCTGGATGGAGCGCAGCGGAATCCAGGTTCCCGCGGTAACCGGTGGATTGCTTGTTTATCGGCGAGGCTGGCCCCGGATTGCGCTGCGCTCCATCCGAGCTACGGGAGCTTGCAACGTTCTATTCTTCTTTGCGTTCTTGGCGTCTTTGCGTGATCAATTGCCGATTCCAGGCTCAATGGCAGTGGGCTGGCGGCCGGGAAGACAATAAGACAAGGGCACAACGGATCAAGGGAGCGGCTGGCGGCCGGAACCACGCACACAACGGAACCCGACGTACCGGAGCCGGGACCCGGGCGCGTTCCGGGCCCGGGCCGCAGAGCGCAGGTCCCGGGGCTCGGAGCCGAAAGAGCCGCCGCGCAGCACCCGCCACTGACCCACCGCGGGCCCTCGGGGATCGTCCGTTGCCGACGGGTCGTAGGGGCTCGCGTACCGGTCCCAGCACCACTCCCAGCAGTTGCCGGCCATATCGCGGAGGCCCCAGGGGTTGACAAGCTTCTGAGCGACCGGATGCACGGAGCCGGTCGACCAGTCCTCCACGAACCAGGCATAGCGCCTGGCCTTCTTGTCGTCCGGACCCCAGAACCAGGGGGTTTCAGTGCCGGCCCGGCAGGCATATTCCCACTCGGCTTCGGTGGGTAGTCGATAGCCGTCCGCCGCCCAGTCGCAGGCCCAGGGCGAGTCCGCCCAGTGCGAGTCCGTCTGCCGGTAGCAGGGCTTGAGCCCACTGCGCTCGGACAGGGCGTTGCAGAAGCGCAGCGCGTCGTCCCAGCGGACATAGTTGGCCGGCAGGGCCGCGTCGTCTTTGTCGCCCCGCCACCCGAACGGCGCGTCCTTGACCAGAGAGCGGTAGAGGCCGCGGGTGATCGGGGTCAGGGCCATGGCGAAGGGGCTGAGGCGCACCTCGCGCGACGGACACTCGTTGTCGTCGGCCTGCGGGTCGCGCGCCTTGTCCGAGCCCATCCGGAAGGTGCCGCCCGGCAGTTGCACCATCTCGATCAGCGGGTCATGCACCGGATAGGACTTCGGCGGTGGGGGCGGCACTGCCGAAGCCGGGCGCTGCGGCGGGGGCGCCCGGACCGCCGCCGCGCGCTCGCCCGGCCACACCAGCCTCACCCGGTGCCGGACGGCGACGGGGAGCAGCAACAGGAGCAGCGCCGTGGCCGCCGGGCTGCGCAGGGCGAGCCAGCCGAGCGCGGCGGCGGGGACCAGCCCGAGCGTGACCAGCAGGGGCCAGGGCAGGCGGTCCAGGCGTGCGAGCGCGACCCCGGGCCAGGGCGCCGGCCGCGCGCCGCGGCGCGGGAAGGCGCGCCCCACCAGACGGCGGGCGGCGGCGCGGATGGACTGGCGTGGGGCAACGTTGGGCATGGCCCCATTCTAGGCGAGATCGCGCCGACGGCGGGCGCTCGGTCCCGGCGCGACCGGGCGCGATGCCTGAGCACAGGCACAGGCGCTGGGAGCGCCGCACCCCAGTGCGGCGCGGCCTATCCGCAACACGCAAGGCC
>NZ_CAIKKU010000659.1 GCF_903828115.1 uncultured Thiodictyon sp.
AGTGCGGCGCGGCCTATCCGCAGAACGCAATGCTGCGGTCGCTTGCGAGGCCGCGCCGCACTGGGGTGCGGCGCTCCCATCGCCCGAGCGGACTTACGCGCGTGTGCTCGCCGGTGCGGCTTGGCCGGAGTTATGATCAAGGCCCCCGCCGGGGATGCGTGGGTCACCCTGAGGTACAATGAGCGCATCACCCGACCGGAGCGGCCATGCCTTCTGCCCAGCCACCCACGCAATCCGCCCGCATCACCTTGCGCACGGCGCCAAACGAGGCACCGGGGACCTTGATAGCGCGACGCGCAATGCCCGCCCTGAGAAATCTCTTTTCGACGTTGAACCTGCTGCGCCGGGCTACCTCTTGCGTTTCACGTCGCGTCCGCCCTTCACGCGCCGCGACATTGGTATTGCTGGCGCTGTTATGGCAGAGCGGGGGTTGCCGTGTCGGGACCCCGCAGGACAATTCCAAGGCGACCGCGCCGCAAGCGTCCGCCCTGTCCGCGCCACTGCCCGATACCGATGGCGACGGCCTGCTGCGCCAGCCGCCGGCCTTCGAGCCGGCGGACCTCAAGCGCTATTTTTTCGCCGGCAAGGATGCCTGTACCGTCGGTTGTGCGACCCGCTTCGGGACTGTGCTCGGCGCAGTGGATGGCGTGCCCGGCCAGTCCAATTGTACTGCCACCTGTATTCACCCGGAGTATTCGTTTCTCGATCTCGATACCGGGGCGATCTCAGTCCAGGCCCGGGACCCGCAACAGCCGAATCTGCGCTATGTCGGCCTCATCTATCATCGTCTATTATCCGAACCGCCAGGACCCCGAGTGGCGGTGGGGGCACGTCGCCGTGGTGATCGGCGTCGATCAGGAACGCGGCAGCGTCGCACTCGCCGAGCAGAACTACAGCAATGCCCGCTGGGAAGACGCGACCGATCATGCGCGCCGGATTCGCCTGTTCGAGGTGGGCGGCCGCTATACGCTCATCGATGTCTCGCCGACGCAGATCAAGAACGCGGAGGGCGGTCGGATTGCCGGTTGGGTCTATCCGCTGTCGGCCAGGTAGGGTGCGGCAGGCCGTCAGGGGCCGATCAAGGCGAGGATCTTTCCCTGCACTTGCGCCAATTCAGCGGCGGTGATGCGACCCTTGCGGAGCGCCTTGCGGGCCACCCAATCCAGGCTCTTCACCGTCGCCGGCGTCCGGCACATACCGCGGCACGGTCACAGCGCCTCACGTCCGACCGGGGTACCGAAATCCACCTCGGCGTGCCGATTCTCCGGCGTGATCCCGGACAGCAGTTCCGCCAGGTCGTAGGCGTGCGACCGGATCGGCTCGATCAGGATCCGCCCGCCTTCCTCGCGAATGTCCACCTCCTCATCCAGGCTCACCCGCGCGGCGGCCATGACCCCGACCGGGATGCGCACGGCCGCGCTGTTGCCCCACTTCTTCACGATGACGCGCATGGCAGTCCCTCTGGTATCTACTTTGTAGAAACGATACGCCGAAAACCGCCGGCACTCAATGCCGCTCGCTCGCCCCTTTGGGCGTCGGTCCCGCGATCTTGTGGCTGTTCTGGCTCCCACGCCGGCCAGATTGGGCAAGTATTCGCCGCCGGCCCGATCCGCGCGCGACCTGTAGGCTGGGTAGAGCGCAGCGAAACCCAGCAATCAACGCCTTAGGCGCGCGCAAACGATGGGTTTCGCTGCGCTCTACCCATCCTACGGGAATGGCATCCGCGCGCGGTGCGGTTTGTTCCTGACCGCACCCTAGGCCTCTCGCCGCAGGAAGGCCCCGAGCACGGGAATCCCCAAGCCCCGGTCCGCGCTCACGAGCCCCCGGCGGCGCAGATAACGCCGCGTCGCGCGGTCCTGGGCGGCCAGGTCCACCGCCTCGCCGCGGGCAAGCCGCTCCAGGACCGCCAGCGCCGGGGTCGGGGTCGCCTGGACCAGGTTGGTCAGATAGGTGTTGGCCTTGTCCAGCACGGCCGGGTCGAGCGCAACTGCGTCCGCCACCGCTGCCTCCCATCCACCGGTATCGTTCACAACCCCAAATAGGCTTCCTGGACATGCTGATCGTGCAACAGTGCGGTACCGGTGCCACTCAAGACAATGCGTCCGTTTTCCAGGACATAGGCGCGGTCGCACAATCCGAGCGACTGCCGCACGTTCTGTTCCACCAGTAGTACGGTGGTGCCCTCCCTATTGATCCGACGGATGATCTTGAACATTTCCTCGACCATGATTGGCGCCAGTCCCAGCGAGGGTTCGTCGAGCATCAACAGCTTGGGCAAGCCCATCAGCCCGCGCCCGATGGCGCACAGTTGCTGTTCGCCGCCGCTCAGGGTGCCGGCCAACTGGTGTCGGCGTTCGCGCAGCCGCGGAAACATCTCGTAGACCGACTCCAGCGTGCCGGCCCGCTTCGCCCTTGGTTCCGGCGCCAGCGAGCCCATGACCAGATTCTCCTCGACCGTCATCTCCGCAAACAGGCGCCGACCCTCGGGCACCTGTACCACCCCGTGCGCGATGATCCGATCGCCGCTGAGTGAGTCCAGCCGAACGCCGGAGAAGGTGATCGAGCCCGACCAGGGATGCAGCAGGCTGGAAATGGTCTTGAGCGTGGTTGATTTGCCGGACCCATTGGCTCCCAGCAGGACCACGATTTCCTTTGCGGCGACCTTGAACGAGAGGTCCCACAAGACTTGCATATCGCCGTAGCCGACGCTCAACCGGTCGACATCAAGCAACATGATCTCTCCCCAGATAGGCCTCGATCACCGCCGGATCACGCATCACCTCCGACGGCGTGCCCTCGGCGATGGTGTGTCCGAAGTTGATGGCGTGAATGCGGTCGGAGATCCTCATGATCACATGCATGATATGCTCGATAATCAGTACTCTTGAGCCGGTGGATTTCCTGACCCTTGAACAGAATACGGCCCGAGGTTGGCCGCAGATAGCCGGTGATGAGATTGAAGGTGGTCGTTTTACCGGAGCCGTTGGGACCGATGAGCGCAAAGATCTCGCCCTGGGCAACCGTGAAGCTGACACCATTGACGGCGGTCAGGCCGGCGAAGGACTTGACGAGCGAATCTACCTGGAAGTAGGCCACGGCGATGTCCTCTCCGCACCGGGTTTCAGATGCCGCAATCCTCTCTGTATTTTCGACCAGTCGCCCACGATGCCATTGGGCAGCACCAGAATCACGACGATCACCAGCAACCCGAAGCCCAGCACATGCAGCTTGGTGACGAGTTCCGCCAGCTCCGCGATCAGCGGCGACTCGCTCATCTCCGCCAGCACTTGCAACAGACCGAAAAAGCCCGACCGGAACAGTTCCTGAACGGCCACCATGACGAAGGCGCCCACCACGGGTCCGTAGATAGTGCCGACGCCGCCCACGATACCGACCAGAATCGCCATGATGGAAATACCGTGCAGCGAGAATACGACATCGGGATCGATGAATCCCATGTAATTCATGTAAAAGGCCCCGGCGATGCCGGTCAGAAAGGCCGCGACACCGAGCGCGATCATTTTATAGTGATGGGTATCGATCCCCAGACTCTCGGCGGCCTCCTGATCCTCGCGGATGGAGATGAAATAATAGCCCCATCTTGAGTATGAGATCAGTTGTACGCTCAGGATTGCCAGCACCGCGAGCACCAGTGCAATGTAGTAGAAGGGCACCTTGGAAACGAACGAAGGCATGATCAGTATCCCGGTCATGCCGTTGGTGAAAGGCTCGGCGATGGCGGCGGTGTGCCGCAGGATTTCATTCAAAGCCAGGGTCGCCAGGGCGAAATAGGCACCACGCAGTCGGAAACAGATCCAGCCGAACGGAAGGCCGACGGCCAGCGCGACGAAGCCGCCGAGGGCCATTCCCCACCAAGGGGAAAGGCCGAAATGGTGGGCCAGGAGACCGGCGCCAGCAGGGTGCCGGCGGCCCCCGCCAGTGCCGCCCCAAGACCAAAGGTAATGACGGTGATGCGGCCGGTGTTGATACCCATCAGGAGGGCCGCCTGTCGGTCCTGCGCCGTGGCGCGGATGCAACGCCCGAGGTCGGTCTTGAGCAGCAGCCAGAACATGACCAGCGTGAAGAGCAGGGCGATGCCAAAGGCGTAGCTCAGCGCCACGCTGAACGAGATGTTGCCGAGGAAAAAGCTCGCGTTGGAGTAACTGGTGGTGATGTATTTATAATCGGATTTGAAGATCAGCCGCACGACTTCGGTCAGGACCATGCCAATGCCGACGGTCATCAGCACCTGATTTTCCGGCAGGATGGTGTCGGCGGCGATCAGTGGACTCAGCAGATAGCGCGCAATGAGGCTGCCGAGCAGAAACAGTGCCGGCATCGCAACCAGCAGCGCCAGATAGGGGTCCAGGCCGATGGTGCTGAGGACGAAGGCAATATACATGGCGACCATCATCAACTGGCCGTGCGCCAGATTGATGATGCCCATGACCCCCATGATCAAACTCATGCCGATGCCGATCAGGGTGTAGAGTCCGCCTTTGAGGAGCCCGGCGATGAGGGTTTGCAGAAAGACATCCATCACGGTTCGCGCCCTGAGTGCAAAGCAGAATGAACAGGGATCAGCGGCCGGCGTGGCCGCTTACCCGGTAGAGTCATGGGGTCGGAATCCGCGTGGACCGCTATTGGCGCTCGCCCCAGGGCGGGGTGGGGAACCGGTACCCGGCGGTGGCGATAGCGAGCGGCCAAACGGTTTCCAGCTTGCCCTTCTGCCATTGCACCAGGAAGGTCGGCAACCGGTTCTGCTGCGTCTTCCTGTCATAGGCGACGAACTTGACCGGGCCGAACACGGTGGCTGTATCGGTGACCGCCAGGGCATCGCGAATATCCTGTGGGGACGTGGACTTAGCGCGCCTCAGGGCATCGGCGATGACCTGCAGCGAGGCATAGGCCTCGGCGCCATGATATTCGGTCTCCTCCTTGAATTTGCCCTGATAGGCGTCGAAATAGTCGCGGGCGCCGGGAGCGGGGAGATTCTGCATCCACAGGGTGGCGGAATAGACATAGTCGGCCGCCGGACCGGCGCTTTTGGCGAATTCCGGGAGGGTGAAGCCGGCGCCGCCGCCCATGAACAATTGCGGATTGAGGTCCAGTTCCCGGGCCTGGCGCATCATCAGCGAGGCATCCATGACATAGGAAATCATGTAGACCAGATCGGGATTCAGCGCCTTGACTTTGGTGAGCAGTGGTTTGAAGTCCACGGCGCCCTTGTTGTAGCCCTCCTTCAGCAGGATCTGAATGCCGAGTTGCCCGCACAGGGTCACCATTTCCTTGGAACTGGACTGACCAAACAACGAGTTCTCGGCCAAGATGACCGCGGTTTTCGGTTTGGCGACCTGTTCCAGGAAAGAACTCAGACCCCGCGGGTATTCGCTGGCCGGGGGATTGATCCGGAAGACGAAATCGTATCCCTTTTCAGTGATTTCGTCCGCCGAGCCGGTCGTCACGAGGAACGGCACCTGGAGCTGTTGCGCGACCGCGGTGACCGCGGCGGTGACGGAACTTGAATAGCCGCCGGTCAGGACCGGCACCCGGTCTTGGGAAATCAGCTTTTCAGTGGCCGAACGGCCGACGTCGGGTCTGCCGGTATCGTCCTCAAACAGCAGGTGCAGCGTCTGACCCTTGATACCGCCGCCGGCGTTGATCTCCTGCGCCGCCATTTCAACTTGGACTTGTGCCGCCGCCACCCCGGATGACGGTTTCCGGTTCTGCTGTCGGCACGCAGCGCGGGGGCGGCCAACCGATACTCGAACGCGGCCGTCTGGTGCGTGACGATCCGCTCCGCATCCAGTGCCAAGACCGGAAGCGGAACGCCCGCACGGCATTCCCACGCCGAAGCGGCGCTGCCATCAGGTTAAGCCGCACCGGCTACTGGGAGCGCCGCACCCCAGTGCGGCGCGGCCTCTGCTCGACCCACACCGGCGGGGTGATCTGCGAGATCGCGCCGCACTGGGGTGCGGCGCTCCCAGGCCAGGCCGGAGGTCCCCCGTGGGAGCGGCTTCAGCCGCGACGAGGCCACGGCGGCTTGCGAGGTCCCGTCGCGGCGATAACGCACCGAAAAACAATGGCGAAATGGGCACCTTGGCGTGAGCACTGCGCCTTGCGGATTCACCCCTCGCGCCGCAAAAAGCCCCCGAGCACCGGAATCCCCAAGCCCCCGTCCGCGCTCACCAGCCCCCGGCGGCGCAGATAGCGCCGTGTCGCGCGGTCCTCGGCGGCCAGGTCCACCGCCTCGCCGCGGGCAAGCCGCTCCAGGACCGCCAGCGCCGGGGCCGGGGTCGCCTGGACCAGGTTGGTCAGATAGGTATTGGCCTTGTCCAGCACCGCCGGGTCGAGCGCGGCGCAGTCCGCCACCGTCGCCTGGCGCCGCCCCGTATCAATCAGGCCATCGTTGAGATGCGTCACCAGCAGCGAGCCGTACAGTTGGGTCAGATAGGGCTGGCCCAGGGTGCGGGACCAGACCGCCTCGGCCACCGCGGGCGGGATGGCGTCGGGCGGGAAGTCGTCGCTCGGGCGCATCAGGAGATCGAGCGTCACCGGCCGGGTCAGCGGACCGATGGTGAGTGTACGCAGGTTCACCAGGTGGTCGGCCCACATCGGGTCCAATTCGTCCACATGGGCGGCCCCGGCGATCAGCACCCGCAGTCGGCGGCGGTGCTGGATGGTGGCGCGCAAGAGCCCCAAGAGTTGCAGCAGCGCCCGCCGGTCGCCGGGGAAAAGCCCCTCCCAGCGCTCGAACTCGTCGATGCAGAGCAGGATCCGCCGGACCCCGAACCCGCTCAGATCAAGGCGCTCCAACCGCTCGAACCAGGCCGCCAGCGATTCCATCGGCGGCCCCGGCGGGGCGTCCGGCAGGGTCAGTCGGTGCTCGCGCCGCCCCTGTTCCTGCGCCTGCCCGACCAGCGCCTTGACCAGCGATTCGGTGGAGTCGATCGGATTGTTCTGGGTGTCGAAGAAGACCACCAGCGCGTCCGGCAGCTTCAGCGGCAGCATGTTGAGCAGCGAGGTCTTGCCGCAGCGCCGCGGTCCGATCAGGGCGAGCGCCGCCCCCTGGCCCGG
>NZ_CAIKKU010000660.1 GCF_903828115.1 uncultured Thiodictyon sp.
CGCCGCGAGTTCCGCGGTGTCTGCCTGTGGAGGGGAGGGCGCTGGCGCGGGCCGCAAGGTCCGCGTGAAACCGGCCCCCGTGAAGCAGGAAGTCAACTTTATTCATGTTTACGCATGAATTTGTAAGTTTGATAGAACGGTCTCACCTCCCATCTCAGCCATTGCACGGTGCCGTCCAGTCGCTCAAAGCGGTCATCCTCGGCGCGGATCACCTCCCCGGCCAGGCCGCGGCGATGCACCTCTCGCCACGACTCCGGAATCTCGGGGAAGACCTCGTAATGGGAAAGCCCGATGATGTCGCGACCCCTCAGTCCATAGTCATCCAGCCAGCGTGGGCTGACCACCAGGTAGCGCAGGTCGCGGTCCAGCATGGCCAGGGCGACGGGGGCGTGCTCGATGAAGATCCGCAGTTGCTCTTCCCGCTCGGCGAGCGCGGCTTCGGCGCGTTTGCGCTCGGAGATGTCACGCACGACGCTCAGCATGCAGGGTTTGCCGCCGAACAGGGACCTGGTCGCACTGACCTCGACCGGGATGGGGCGTCCCTGAGCATCCCGATGCACGGCCTCGAAGGTGGCGGCACCCTCCTGCTGCAACAACAACGCGAGGCGCTGCGGGACATTGACGACCTCGTCGGGCCTATGGATGTCGCGAATGTGCAAGGTCAGGAAGGTCTCCCGATCGTATCCGTACCGTCCGCAGGCCTGGTCGTTGACCGCGAGGAAGCGCCCTTGCGGATCCAGAATAAAGATCGCGTCCATGACGTTGTTGACGATCCCGCGATAGCGTTCCTCGCTCTCCTGCAGGGCCGCCTGGGCCTGCTTGCGCGCGCTGATGTCCTGGTTGACCATGGCCAGGGCGTGCGTGAGGGTCCCGCCGACATCGCGGATGGCGGTGACCGTGACCTCCGCGACCAGGGTATGGCCGTCGCGGTGACGATAGTGCGTCTCGCGCCGGTAGCTCGGCAGGTCGCCGTCCAGCAGCCGGGCGAACATCAGGGTCTCCTGTTCCTGGTCGGCTGTCATGACGAATTCGCTGAAGTGGTGCCCGATCACGCTCGGCAGTTCCCCCTGGTAGCCGAGCATCGCCAGCAGGGCCGGGTTGACCAGCACCAGCCGGCCGTCGCGGTCCCGCAGGCTGATACCGGCCGGGGACGCCTCGAACATGGCGCGCATGAGGTCCTGGTCGCGTAACTGCTGCCGGGTATCGCGCAGCGCCTGACCCTGCTTGGCGATGGACTGGCGCAACAGGCGCAAATGGACATCGTGGATGTCCCGCAAGAGGTTCTTCCGGGTGAGAATCCCGACCAGGCGCCCGGCACCGTCCGCCACGGCCAGGTGCCGGACCCCCGCGGCGCGCATCCGCGTGGCCGCCTCGTAGGCGAACGCCTCGGAACCAATGATCTGTACCGGCTGGGACATGACCGCGGAGACCGGGGTGGTTTGCAGGTCCAGGTCGAGCGTGGCCAGCCGGATGGCATCGCGTTCGGTCAGGATGCCGAGTGCCCGCTCCCCCTCGGCAACGATCACCGAACTGATGCGCCGATCGGCCATCAGGGCCAGGCACTCGGCGATCGAGGTCCCCGGCGGCACCGTCGCCGGCTCGCCGGTCATCAGGTCGGCGACGGTGCGCGGTCCATGAAGCTCCGCGACCCCCAACGCGCGGGCGAAGTCGGTTTCGGACAGAACCCCATAGAGCCGGCCCGCCGCGTCCGTCAGCACCAGGTGGCGCACGCCATGGCCCGCCATGCGGGCATAGCCGTCGATGAAGGTCATCTCCGGGGGGGCGGTGACCAAGTCGGCGGACATGAGGGCGCGCAGCGGTGTCGCGGGATTGTAGGTGCCGGTGGCGATCAGCCCCAGGGCATCGCGCTCGGTGAAGAGGCCGACCGGGGTGTCGCCGTCGAGGATCACCACCGAGCTCAGGCGGCGTTCCCCCATGACCGCGACGGCCAGGGAGACCGGGTCCTCCGGGGCAAGGACGAGGGGGCACTGCGCTTGACACAGCGTCGCGAGCGTCAGCGTTTCGATCATGTGTCTCTCCCTCTGCTGGGCACCGCGGCGTGGTCGGCCGGCGCCGCCGCATAGACGATGCTCATCCGCCCCGTGGCGGCGTCCGGCAGCAACTGCGCCAGGGGTTTCTTCTGGAACGGCAACACCGCGAAGCCGCAGGCTTGCCGCACCGCCGGATTGCGCCCGAGTTCACGCA
>NZ_CAIKKU010000661.1 GCF_903828115.1 uncultured Thiodictyon sp.
CAACGGCAACAAGCGAGACGCCCTAAAGTCCTGTTTTCCTTGCTGCGGTTTGTTGTAGACTGTTGAATTCGTCGGACTTCAAATCCGGTTGGGGCCGTCAGGCGGTCCCGGGTGGGTTCGACTCCCACGCCCTTCCGCCAATAACAGACGCGTTCAAGACCATGCGAATCGACCATGTCCGCCTCAAGAACTGGCTGAACTTCCGCAAGGTCGACGCCGCGCTGATCGAAACCACCTATCTTATCGGCCCGAATGCCTCCGGCAAGTCCAATTTCCTGGACCTGTTTCGCTTTTTGCGCACAGTGGCGGACAGCTCCGGCGGAGGCCTACAAAGGGCGGTCGCGGAGCGGGGCGGGATCAAGAAGCTGCGCTGTCTTCAGGCGCGGCAAGACACCGAGGTGCGGATCGAGGTCCGGCTTTCCGGGAGCACGGCAGAAGACGAGCGCGGCGTTTGGCTTTATGTGCTCGGATTCAAGAGCGAGGGCACGGGACGGCAGCGGCCGATGGTCCATGAGGAGCGGGTCGAGCGCGACGGCATCTGTCTCTTGAGCCGCCCCGACGAGCACGACCGCGGGGACAAGGAGCGCTTGACCCAGAGCCACCTGGAGCAGGTCAATGCCAATGTCGAATTCCGGTCACTGGCGACCTTCTTGCGGTCTACCACCTACCTGCACCTGGTTCCCCAACTCCTGAAGTTCGCCGACCGGCTGAGCAGCAACCGGTTAGAGGAGGACCCCTTCGGTCAGGGCTTTCTGGATGGCTTGGCCCGCACCCCGAAGAACATCCTGGCTGCGCGTCTGCGCAAGATCCAGCAGGTGTTGACCAAGGCGGTGCCGCAATTCCAGGAACTGCGTTTCAACCGGGACGAGATGACCGGACTGCCCCATATGGAGGCACGGTACGCCCACTGGCGCCCTCAGGGCGCCTGGCACCGGGAGGATCAGTTCTCGGACGGCACCCTGCGCCTCATCGCCCTGCTCTGGTCGCTGTTGGAGGGGGACTCACTGTTGCTGTTGGAGGAGCCGGAGTTGTCGCTGAACGATGAGATCGTGCGACAGATCCCGCTGATGATCGATCGGATCAAGCGTCAGGCGAAGTATCGCCGGCAGACCTTGATCACCACGCACAGCGAGGCAATGCTGAGTAACAGCATCGACGCGAGCGCCATCCTGCTGGTCATACCCACCGACGACGGTTCCCAGATCCGCGGCGCGACCGACGAAGAAGTGGCAATGCTCGCCACCGGGCTATCCCCCGCCGAGGTCCTGTTGCCGAAGGCGCGCCCGCAGGGTTTAGGAAAGCTTGGCCTGTTCCAATGACTGCATTCGCCGTCACCACGCCGCATGAACTCACCGATCCCAAGACGGCGTTGCTCGATTTGGTACGAAAGTCATTAGCCTGCTCCAACTCCGGACTTACCAACTCTCTCACTCCGAAGTGAACCAGTTTTCGACCTCCAGACCCAGATACCCGTCGAAGTCATCGGTGTTGCGTGTGACCAGGATCAAACGATTGACGACGGCGATGGCGGCAATCTGACCATCGATCATGGGCGCCGGTCGTCCGATCGCCATTCGGTGTGCCCGCTCCTGTCCATGCCAGCGTGCGGCCGGAAGATCGAAAGGCAGAATGGGATAGGCATCCAGCGTTTCCTGCAGCCACTCTGCCAGAAGCATCTTGCGCTTGGAGTTCGGGAGTCGGGCAACGCCGAATGTCAGTTCGTCCGCCACCGGTGCAGCGATGGCGAATTGCAGGTCGTAACGATGAAAGGCTCGGCGCACGGATGCCATGGGTTCCGAACGCGCCATCTCCGACCAGACGTTGGTATCGAGGAGGTATCTCATTGGTCCCAAGAGAAATCCCGGCCGGTCTCCTTGGAACGTAAGCTCGCGACCTCATTGATCGGTCAGCGGCTCGCATTCGTACTCCTGCAAGCGCTTGCGCCAACCCGCAAGAAAGTCGAGATATCCGGTAGGCTTGGGCAGTGCGTTGGTGAGGCGACTGAACTCCTGCTCGGACAGGATCACCGCCACCCGTTTGCCGCGGCGGGTGATATGCATGGGTTCTCCGGCCTCGGCCCGCTGCACCAGGCTTGGCAGCCGCGCCTTCGCGTTGACAATCGATGTATCGGACATTTGATAGCTACCTTGGGCTGTTGATATCTGCTCGGACGTGCTGCGCCCGAATGGATCAGGGTGAGGCGCTCGAGTCCCTCTCGGTTCGGTGATCACGGACCACGTTGGGGTTCCTGCGTCATCTCAACCTACGGCCCTAGAGAGGGGGCGCCGGATGAAAAGGTCTGCGTACAAACATTCCAGCCATAAGTCTTGGCTTCGCGGCCGTGGCCCGTTTCAGCGTCTTCAAGAAACTTAAGCGCAAATCATTGCGAACTTCTTCACGAAAGCAGCCAACAAGATTCTTTGTCTGGTCCGGCTTGATCGGCGATTCGTCTTGAGGTATCAGATTCATTTTTCGGGTGCGGCGCCGACCACGCAGGCCATGGAATTCTCGTGAGACTCCATGAGCATCGTTTCTGCGGTGATCGAAGTACACATTCTCCGCGGCGTTGAGAAACTGTAGCGCGTTTAACTGTTGCACATCTAACCGGCTTTCTACAAAGATGGTGCTCGGATTTCTCCGGCCAACCCCATAGACATCACGATCATAGTAGACGACCGCGATGTCTGCTGAAACGGGAAAATAAACCTGAAGTCCAACGGATTGAAATCCGGTATTCCCTGCAAAGCGGCGCTCCTCAAGTAATTGATTATAGAGCACTACAGGGTTGTCGCTCGTAATGAAACCGATATCTGTTTGGTTCGCTAGCACGATCCCTCGAAGGTCCAGTAATAGTTGATATCGGCGAATCGTAGCCTCGAGTACTCGTCCGACGGGATCACCAGGAACAAATCGGAATTTATCGAGATCCTGAAGCGCTATACCCTCCTGTGGCAACGTTGGCCGAAGCAAGTATCTCTTCAACTTATCGTAGTTCTCTTCGTATTCCTCCCCTGCATATAGGGTACGTGCGTGTTGCGTGACAATATAGAAGATCAACTCCTGATGTTCCGCAGAAAACTCCGTCGGTGGTATCGACCCATCAAGCACTGCACGGATGATCGTCGCTGCCACACCCTCAAGCTGGGAAAACGCCTTCTCCCGATGCCCGTCATTTCCGTATAGGTATGTTTCTTGGCACTGCCTTTTAATTGAAGCCCTAACGACCAAACGATCCGCACCCATGCTATAGAGGGCAATGCTCCTGCCATCGCTTGAGAAATTCCGGAGGTAGAACTGCGGGACATAGTGGTGCTTCTTGTTGTTTGCCATGGTGGCTCACGCTGTTAGGATGAGGCTCGCATCTGCCGAACTTCGTGCTCATGTTACAATTCGGCTCGTTGGGATTCTCAAGGAATACCAATGTCCCCGGCAAGCTGTCAGCATGTTGGAGTTCGTTTCTCACTCGGACCTGTGGCCCTTCACTCGTGATTCACAAGGTAGTAAGCCATTATGAACAACCTAGAGTTCGTAGTTCGTAGGTCGGGTTAGCGAAGCGTAACCCGACGATTCGCGTGCTGTAGGGTCACGGCGCGCCTAACCTGACCTGCGCACCCTCTGTTCCGGGCCTTTTCTCGCCTGTGTTCGCAAACCGCCGTTCCATTACCGCGCGGATCGATACCTCAGACCAACGAGCTAGGACTCTTGGTAAGACATTCGCGGCCATATAATCCCAATTCCAGCGGTCGGCATGGCGCACGATCAGTTCCTCGCTCCAGTGCAGGGCTGTGTTGGAACTGATCGTTTCCCAATCCCAGCGGTCGGCATATCGCATGATTAGGGAATCGCTCCAGGGCAGGGCTCTGTTGCAACTGAGGTTGCGCCAATCCCAGCGGTCAGCGTGGCGTACGATTAGGGCTTCGCTCCAGGGCAGGGCTTCGTTGAAACTGAGCCTTTTCCAATGCCAGCGATTTGCGTGGCGATCGATTAGCGCTTCGCTCCATGGCAGAGCTTCGTTGGAACTGAGTCCTTCCCAATCCCAGCGGTCAGCGTAGCGTACGACTAGCGCCTCGCTCCAGGGCAGAGCTTCGTTGGAACTGAGGCTGCTCCAATCCCAGCAACCGGCGTGGCGCAGGATTAGCGCCTCACTCCAGGACAGGGCCTCGTTGGAACTGAGCCTTTCCCAATCCCAGCGCTTGGCGTGGCGGATGATTAGTGCCTCGCTCCAGGGAAGGGCCTCGTTGAAACTGAGCCTACTCCAATTCCACCGATCGGCGTGGCACGTGATTAGCGCCTCGCTCCAGGGTAAACCTTCGTTGTAACTGAGCGTTTCCCAATCCCAGCGGTCAGCGTGCTGTACGATTAGCGCCTCGCTCCAGGGTAGAGCTTCGTTGGCACTGAGGCTTTTCCAATTCCAGCGGTTGGCGTGGCGATCGATTAGCGCTTCGCTCCACGGTAGAGAACTATTGTAGCATAATCCACTGTAACTGATACTGTTCCAATCCCAGCGATCGGCGTGGCGCATGATTAGAATGTCGCTCCATGGAAGAGTTTCATTGGAACTGAGTCCGTTCCAATCCCAGCGATCGGCGTGGCGCATGATTAGAATTTCGCTCCATGGCAGAGTTTCATTGGAACTGAGTCCGTTCCAATGCCAGCGATTGACGTAGCATTCAATCATGGCTTCGCTACAGGGAAAGAACCTCGAGATTACTTTCACAAACGCCTTCGACGCCTCCGGATGCGTCGCAAAGAACTCGATATACCGCTCTTGCTCGATCCGCGCCAGTGCCTGCCCGGCAATGCGCAATTGCCGGTTGGCAATGACCAGCGCCTTGGGGCTACTGACAACCAGTGCACCGGGGTTGGATTCAGGCGTCTCACTCATGCTCGGCAAGCTCCGCTTCCAGTTGTTCGATGGCCTGTTTCAGCGCAACCCGCTGTTCGACAAAGTAAGCGTCCCAGTCGGTCAGGTCCTTGAGCGTGCGATAGGTCTCGGCACAGTGCAGTTGGTGGACCTGGGCGGCCAGTTGGTCCAGGTCGCGGCGCAGCACCGCAATGGCATGACCCAGCGACTCGGCTTCGGTCAGGGTCAGGGAGCGGTCGACGAACAGGTGTCCCTCGCGTACCGCGGCATGGATGGCGCGCACACCCCCAAGATCGTTGTTGCGATAGGCGGCCTGGAGTTGGACGAAGAGCCGGTTCGCGTGGGCGCGGTCGGCCGCGTCCACCTTGTCGGGGTGACACTTCTGGCTGGCCTGTCGATAGAGGCGTTTGAGTTCCTTGAGGTCGTCGGGCGGGAGTTGCGGGGGCGCCGGGGTGTCGCGGGCGGTTTCGTTGGCGTCGCGGTAGTCCTCGTAATCGGCGCGGGCGCTGTCGGCCTCGGCTTCGGCCTCCTGCTCGACCGCGGCCTGGCGGCGGAGCTTGTCGGCGCGCAGTTCCAGGTAGCGGGTGATCAGGTCGCCGATCTCGTGGCTGGTGCGGAGCGAGAAGGCATGAATCAGCCGCTCGATCTCGGCCTTGTCGTCGGACAGGGCGGTGACCTGATACTCCAGGCCGCGCAGGGTCAGACGCAGGTCGGCGATTTCCTGGTCGGTGGCGATGGTCAGGGCCGTGGCGCGCTGGAGGTAGTCGGCGATCCAGGCAAGGGCCCTGGCGGTGTCGCGGTCTTGCAGGGCGGTGAACAGGGGTTCGAGTTGGGCCGCGGCACCCGCGGGGCGGAGCTTCTCCAGTTGCGGCGCGAGGGTGTCCCACTCGTCGAGCAACAGGAGGTTGCGGACGATCTCCAGGCGACGGCGCAGTTGGGCCTGGTCGATGGCGGACGTGCTTTGACCGTGTTTGGCCAGGAGGGCGTCGAAGGCGTTGAGGTAGTCGGCGGCGATGCCGGTCTCAAGGTCGTCGTCACCGGCGGCGATGACGGTGATGCTCTCGTCGTTGGCCTGCGCCCGC
>NZ_CAIKKU010000662.1 GCF_903828115.1 uncultured Thiodictyon sp.
CGATGCTCGCGCCGAACGGGGTATGTCCCTTCAACCGCGGCGGGTCGGGGCCTTCGCCCCCGCCCCGGGGGTTATTGCGTCGCCAGCCGTTGGTGGGAGCCCGCCGGCGCGGGAAAACGTTTCGGACGGGGCGAATGCCCCGTCCGGCTTGGTAGCCGGGACAACGTTTCGGACGCAGCGCACGCCCCATCCGGCGTTGTCGCCGGGACAACGTCTCGGATGCGGCGCATGCCCTATCCGGCTTTGCGTCCAACTACTTGAGAACCTGCCCAGCGGCCGACTTCTCAAGCCGCTTGAGCCAGACCTCCAACCCCTGCGCATTGAGCTCGGTATCGAGCGCGAGCAGTTCGATGATGCGCCCGTGGTCCATGTCCACCCCGTGGGCGCGGGCATTGGCGACCAGGTGCCGGGAGACCGCCTCCTTGAGCCGCACGGCGCGTCCGGCGTCGTCGCGGTCCTGCTCGGCGAGCGCAATGGCGGCCAGAGCGCGGATGCTCTCGCGCAGTCCATCCACCAGGGTTTCGGGGGCATCGACGCGGCCGTAGTGGGTCAGGTACATGGCCGTCGGCTGGAAGGCCATGAGCTTGTCCAGGGTGGTCAGCCAGCTCTCCGGGTCGAAGGCGACCGGGGTGGTGGGGGCGAAGAGCCAGGGGGCGGCGGCCTGGTCGAACTCGCGGTAGGAGATGCCGAAGGTGTCGCCGGTGAAAAAGCCGCGGGTGCGCTGGTCGTAGATGCAGCCGTGGTGGTTGGCGTGGCCGGGGGTGTCGATGAAGGTCAGGGTGCGCCCGGCGAGGTCGAATTCCTGGCCGTCCGCGGCGATGATCATGCGCGCCGCCGGCACCGGGAGCAGGTGCCCATAGTCGCGCGCGAAACCCTCGGCCCCATAGACCGCGCTGGCCCCGGCGATCAGGCGGGCGGGGTCGAGCATGTGGGGCGCCCCCTTGGGGTGGATGACCAACTGGGCCCCGGGGCAGGCGGCGATCAGGTCGCCGGAGCCGCCGGCGTGGTCCAGGTGGACATGGGTCGGCATCACAAAGTCCACATGGCCGGGGGTAAGCCCGAGTTCGCCGATGAACTGGAGCAGGCGCGGCACCGTGTGGGCGGTGCCGGTCTCGACCAGGGCGAGGCGATCGTGGGAGCGCACCAGATAACAGGCGGCGAGCCCGTGGCGATAGAGTCCGGTCTCGATGCGGAAGACCTGATCGGCGACTTCCAGGATGGCGGGGGACGACATGGCGGCTCCTTCGGGGTGAGGGTTGGGTCAGGCCGGAGATTCTAAATCGGGGCGACGTGCGGTAGCGCACCGCGCCCTGGATTTTTGTATCATCGGGCGCACAATGAATCTTGAGTATAGAAAAAACCCGGAGGACCGACCATGAACGAAGCCACCATCGGCACCCTGTCTCAACTCAACGCGGCGCCGCGCGAGCGCGTCGACGTCGACGTCAACATCAACGCGATCACCCTGGAGCAACCCTGGGAATGGCTCCGCAAGGGCTGGGCGGACCTGCGCCGCGCCCCCGTATTCAGCCTGACCTACGGGGCCGTCTTCGTCGCCGTCAGCCTGCTCATGACCCTGGGGCTGCTGGCCGACGGTCTGTTCTTCATCGTCCCGGTGCTGGCCGCCGGCTTCTTCCTGGTCGCGCCCATGCTCGGGATCGGGCTCTACCAGATCAGTGCGAATCTGGAGGCGGGCGCGCCGGTGCATTTCTGCCAGGTGCGGGAGGCGTGGCGGCGCAACGCGGTCCAACTCGCGGCCATGGCCCTGGTGCTGGTGTTTATGATGCTGGTGTGGATGCTCGCCGCGATCCTGGTGTTCGCCCTGTTCTTCGACAACCCGGTGCCGACCTGGGAGCGCTTTATCCCGACCGTCTTTCTGTCCGGGGAGAACAACACCTTCGTCCTGGCCGGGGTCCTGGTCGGCGGCGTGATCGCCGTCTTCACCTTCGCCATCAGCGCGGTGACCGTGCCCATGCTGATGGACCGTCCGGCGGTGGACGTGATGACCGCCATGCGCACCAGTGTCGCGGCGGTGCGGCGCAACTGGCAGCCGATGGGCCTGTGGGCGGCGCTCATCGTGCTGTTCGTGGGGCTCGGCATCCTCACCTGGTTCATCGGTCTGCTGATCGCCATGCCCCTGGTCGGCCACGGTACCTGGCACGCTTATCGGGACCTGGTGGCGCGGGACTGAAAGATAGGCATCGTTGTCGTTGTCGTTGTCGTTGTCGTAATCGTAGTCGGAGAAGCGACGCACTTTGGGGTGCGAGAGAATCCGGGGCGCTACGATAACCTCGATTACGACAACGACAACGAAACTGGCGCTACACGCAGTCTTGGGGGTCGAAGGTGTAGCCGAGCATCTGGATATCGCGCTGGAAGTGGCGGGCGATCAGGTCGGCGGTCTCGTCGGTGTAGTAGCTTCGGTAGTCGTTGGAGCGGTCGGTCGCCGCTCGGGCGTGGGGCAGGGTGGGGGCAGGGATGCCGATGCGGGCGCAGGCGGTCGCAAAATCCGCGTGCAGGTGCTCGTAGCGGCCGATGAAGTCGACTGCCAGGTTGCCGTGCAGGTCGATCAGATAGTCGCTCTGCCACTCGATGGAGGTATCCAGGTGGTACTGGTAAGGGCGTTGCGGGTCCAGCTTCCAGCGCAGGAAGTCTGCGAAGGTTTCATGCCCGTCCAAGAACTGGGGCCGCTCCCGGCGGATGTGGTGGAAGGAGCTGACCTGCAGGTCCCAGGGGTTGCGCACAAAGGCGAATTTGAAGAGTTCATCGAAGAACTCCTTGGGCAGCATCTCCTTCGCGGCCACGACCTTGGCGTGGCGCGGGAACTTGCTGCCGAGACGGTGACCGCTCAGGTGACTGAAGCGGCTGCACAGGAACATGGGCCAGTACCAGGGGTCGGCCCAGCGCCGCCGCTCCAGGGCGGCGCGCACGCTGGTGCCGCCGGTCTTGGCGATATGGACGAAGAGGAAGCGGTGTTTGATGGAAAGCAGCATGGTGTGGATTCTATCCGAGCCGCACGCCGGGTGCCTACGCCCACCGCTGCCCTTTCTTGCATAATCACGGCGTGGACCCACGGCTCAACGACTTCCTGTCCCGCGCCCTCCTGCTCGACCTGGAGACCGGCCCCAATGGGGCCCTGCACAAGATCGGCGCGGTGCGCGACGGGGCGACCTTCCTGCGGCAGGGGCGCTTCGACGAGCGGGCGGCGCTAGCCGATCTGGACCGCTTCGCCGCCGGTGCCGAGCTGGTCCTGGGCCACAATCTGCTGGGTCATGACCTGCACTGCCTGCGCGCCCGGCAACCGGCCCTGGCGCTGCTCCAGCGGCGGGTGGTCGACACCCTCTTTCTGTCCCCCCTGGCCTTTCCGGAGAACCCCTATCACCGTCTGGTGAAGGACTACAAGCTGGTGCGCGACACGGTGGCGGACCCGGTGGCGGACTGCCGCCTGGCGGAGCTGGTGTTCCGGGAGCAGTGGGGGGAATTCGCCCGCCGCGCCCTGGGCGGGGAGGCGGGGCTGCTCGCCATCTATCGCTTCTGTTTCCGCGGGGCGTCGGGGCTGGAGTCGGCGGCCACCGGGGGCACGGGCGTCTCGCTGGTGTTCGCCGCACTCGGGGTGGACCTGCCGGACGTGCCCGGGGTCCTGGACCTGCTGCGCGGGTGCTGGGATGGGCGGGTCTGCAAGGGCGCGGCCCAGACCCAGGCCTTGCGCTACCTGAGCGACCCGCACCTGCGCCCGGCCCTGGCCTATGCGACCGCCTGGCTCCAGGTGGCGGAGGGCCGCTCGGTGCTGCCGCCCTGGGTCAAACACCGGTTTCCCGCGACCATGGCCCTGCTGCACGCACTGCGCGACCTGCCCTGCGCCGCGCCGGATTGTCCGTGGTGCCGGACCACCCATGACCCGCTGGGCCAGCTCAAGCGCTGGTTCGGCCTGGACCAGTTCCGCCCGGAGCCCAAGGACAGCGACGGCGGCAGCCTCCAGGGGGCCATCTGCGCCCATGGCATGACGGAGGGCTCGCACCTCGCCATCCTGCCCACCGGCGGCGGCAAGTCGCTGTGCTTCCAGTTGCCGGCCCTGGTCCGCTACCTGCGCCGCGGCAGCCTCACCGTCGTCATCTCGCCGCTCCAGGCACTGATGAAGGACCAGGTCGACAACCTGGTGCGCAAGACCGGGAGCATCCAGGCCGCTGCCCTCTATGGGCTGCTGACCGCGCCCGAGCGCGGTGAGGTGCTGGAGCGGGTCCGTCTGGGCGAGATCGCCATCCTCTATGTGTCGCCGGAGCAGTTGCGCAACCTCTCCTTCCGGCGGGTGCTGGAGTCCCGGGAGATCGGCTGCTGGGTCTTCGACGAGGCGCATTGTCTGTCCAAGTGGGGCCACGACTTCCGGCCCGATTATCTCTATGCCGCCCGCTTCATCCATGAACTGGCCGGGCGCCAGGGGGTACCGGTACCCCCCATCGCCTGTTTCACGGCGACCGCCAAGACCGACGTGATCGCGGAGGTCCTGGCGCACTTTCGGGCCGAACTGGGGTTGGACCTGCGGCTCTTTCAGGGCGGGGTGGCGCGCGACAACCTGATCTTCGAGGTCCAGCCGACGCGCCGGCAGGAGAAGGAGGCACGGCTGCACGCGGTCCTGTCCGCGGACCTGGGCGCACCGGGGACGCCTGAGCGGACCGGGGGCGGCGCGGCGGTGGTCTATGCCGCGACCCGCAAACGGGTCGAGGAACTGGCGGCCTTCCTGACCCGCCAGGGCTGGGCGGCGGCCGCCTTCCACGCCGGGCTCGCCGCCCCCGAGAAGCGCCGCGTCCAAGACGCCTTCATCCAGGGGGACCTCCAGGTGGTCTGCGCCACCAACGCCTTCGGCATGGGCGTGGACAAGGAGGACGTGCGCCTGGTGGTCCATGTGGATATCCCCGGCTCGCTGGAGAACTATGTCCAGGAGGCCGGGCGCGCCGGGCGCGACCGGGCGCCGGCCCGCTGCGTGCTGTTGTACGACGAGCAGGACACCGAGGGGCAGTTCCGGCTCGCGGCCGGCTCCCAGCTCTCGCGCGCCGACATCGCCGAGATCCTGCGCGGCCTGCGCCGGGCGCGCCGCGACCAGGACGACTGTGTGGTCCTGACCGCCGGTGAGCTGCTGCACGACGGCGACCTGCGGGTGGGCTTCGACGCCGAGGGCCGGGACTCCGACACCCGCGTGCGCACTGCCGTCGCCTGGCTGGAGCGCGCCGGGTTCGTCGAGCGCAACGAAAACCGCACCCGTGTCTTCCAGGGGCGCCCGGCGGTCGCGAACCGGGAGGAAGCCGAGCGGCGCATCGCGGACCTGGGGCTCTCCGCGCAGCAGCGCGAGCGCTGGCTGGCGGTGCTGGATGCGCTCTTCAACTGCGAGCCGGACCAGGGCCTGACCGCCGATGAACTGGCCCAACTGCCCGCCCTGCGCCCACCCGAGGGCGCGGCCCCGGCCTGGGATCGCGGTGAGACCGCCGGTCAGCGGGTGCTGCGCACACTCTACGACATGGCCAAGGGCGGCCTGCTGCACCAGGGGCCCCAGCAGAGCGCCTTCATCCGCTACAAGGTCGCCAACCCCTCAACCAAGCTGCTGGAGCAGGTCTGCACCGTGGAGCGGGCCATGCTCGCCGCCCTGCGCGAGGAGGCCCCGGACGCGGACGATCACGGCTGGTATCCGCTCTCGATCCGGCGCCTCAACCAGCGCCTGTGTGATCAGGGGGTGGACAGTAACCCGGGCCTGCTGTGCGACCTGCTGGGCAGCCTGGCCCGCGACGGGCGCGGGCTGGCCGGGGCGCGGGGGAGCCTGGAACTGCGCCAGCGCGAACGGGACCACTATCTGGTGCGGCTGCACCGCGACTGGTCGACCCTGGATGGGCTCGCCCAGCGGCGCCAGGGGATCGCCGCCGTGCTGCTCCAGGCGCTCATCGCCAAGATCCCGCCGCAGGCCCCGGCGGGCGCCGAGGTCCTGGTCGGCTTCGGGCTCGACGAGCTGACGACGGCCCTGCAAGGTGACCTGACCCTGGCCGGCAATCTGCCCGACCCCCTGGCGGCGGTGGAGCGGGGGCTCTTGTTTCTGCACGACCACGGGGTCATCGTCCTGCAGGGCGGCGTGGGGGTGTTCCGTCAGGCCATGACCATCCGCGTCCTGCCGGAGGCCAAGGGCAAGCCCTACAGCAAGGGTCACTATGCACCGTTGGCCCAGCACTATGGGGAGCGGGTCTTTCAGATCCATGTGATGGACGTCTATGCCCGCCTGGGGATGGAGAAGATCGCCCAGGCGATCGGGCTGGTCGTCGCCTATTTCACCCTGGAGCGCCCGGCCTTCGTGCGCCGCTATTTCCCGGACCGGCAGGAGGTCGTGGAGCGGGCGACCACGGCGGAATCCTTCCGGCGCATCGTCGAGTCCCTGGACAACCCGGAGCAGATCGCCATCGTGGCCGCGGAGCCGGAGACCAACCGCCTGGTCCTGGCCGGCCCCGGCTCCGGCAAGACGCGGGTCATCGTCCACCGCTGCGCCTATCTGCTGCGGGTCCTGCGGGTGGAGCCCCGGGCCATCCTGATCCTGTGCTACAACCGCAATGCGGCGCTGGAACTGCGCCGCCGCCTGGCGGTGCTGGTGGGGGACGAGGCCCGCGGGGTCGTGATCCAGACCTACCACGGGTTCGCCATGCGCCTGACCGGCCGGTCCTTTGCCGAGCGCGCCCAGCGCGGCGCCGAGGGCGACCAGAACGACTTCAGCGGGCTCATCCAGGCCGCCCTGGCCCTGCTGGAAGGGCGGACCGAACTCCCGGGGCTGGAACCGGACGCACTGCGCGACCGACTGCTGGCGGGTTATCGGCACATCCTGGTGGACGAGTATCAGGACATCGACGCGGAGCAGTACCGGCTGGTCGCCGCGGTCGCCGGGCGCACCCTGGCCGCGGACGAGGGGCGCCTGACCCTGCTCGCCGTGGGTGACGACGACCAGAACATCTACGCCTTTCGCGGGGCGAGCGTGGACTTCATCCGCCGCTTCAAGGACGACTATCAGGCGCAGATTCACTACCTGATCGAGAATTACCGTTCCAGCGGTCACCTCATCGCCGCCGCCAACGCACTGATCGCCCACAACCGGGAGCGGATGAAGACCGGCCAGCCGGGCCGCATCGATCGGCGCCGCCGCCGCGAGCCGCCCGGCGGGCGCTGGGAGGCGCTGGACCCACGGGGGCGCGGCCGGGTGGAGGTCCTCGAGTTGCCCGACCCAGGCCGTCAGGCCGCCGCCCTGGTTGACCTGATGCAGCGTCGGCGCGCCCTGGGCGGCGGGGACTGGTCCGCGTTTGCCGTGCTCGCCTACCGTCACGAGACCCTGCACCCGATCCGGGCCCTGTGCGAGGCCGCGGGCATTCCGGTCGCCTGGCGCGGCGACCTGCCGCCCCTGCACCGGGTGCGGGAGATCGCCGCCTTCCTGGACGGGCTCGCCGCCCTGGGACACGCGCCCTGCACGGCCGCCGACCTCGCCGCCCGGCTGCTTCCGGGGGAATCCGCCTGGCGGCAACCGCTCCTGGACCTGATCGACGACTGGCGGGGGGAGGCGGGCGAGGGCGCCGTCGCCGCCTCCCGCATCCTCGAATTCTGCTACGAGACCCTAGGCGAGCAACGGCGCGACCGCGGCCTGGGCGACGGCGTGCTGCTTTCCACCCTGCACGGGGCCAAGGGCCTGGAGTTCCCCCACGTCCTGATCGCCGACGGCCCCGGCGGCGGCGCGCCCGGCCGGGACGATCCGCAGGAGGCACGGCGGCTCTACTATGTCGGCATGACCCGCGCCCGGGAGACCCTCACGCTCGGGCGGCTGCCGGGGGGCGCCAACCCGGCGCCGCACCTGTTCGAGGGCGACTGGCTGCTGCACACCAGGGTCGAGATCGCCGCCCCGCCCGCCGCCATCGTCACGCGCCGCTATGAACTCCTGAGCCCCGCCGCCATCGACCTGGGCTATGCCGGCCGTCAGGCGCCCGGGGACCCGATCCACGGGCGCCTCGCGGCACTTGCCACCGGCGCTGCGCTGCAACTGCGGGCCCAAGGCGATTCGGTCCTGCTCTGCGACGCGCGCGGCGGGCCCGTGAGTCGGCTCTCCCGCCGCGCCGCCGCCGACTGGCTGCCGCGCCTGCCCGCCATCGAGTCCGCGCGGGTGGTTGCCCTGCTGCGGCGGCGCCGCGACGACGGGGAGGCCGAGTATCGCGACACCTGTCGCGTGGAGACCTGGGAATATCCACTGGTGGAACTGGTGTGGCGGCCCGCGGGGGCGCAACGGCCTTGATCATCGCCGCGGCCACCGGGAGCGCCGCACCCCAGTGCGGCGCGGCCTCTCCGCCACACGCAACGCCGCGGTCGCGTGCGAGATCACGCCGCACTGGGGTGCGGCGCTCCCAGTGTGTGCTGGCTCCCACGCTCCGGCGTCAC
>NZ_CAIKKU010000663.1 GCF_903828115.1 uncultured Thiodictyon sp.
AGTCCTCTCGACCGCTAGCTCGATGGCCAGCGTGCGGGGCGGCGTAGTCAGGGCTTCCAGCCCTGACTGTTCCAGCCCCGACACCGTCAGGCCAGGATGGCCTGACTACGCACTTTCACGGTAAAGCCTCGACCGCCGGTTTGGCTTGAGCCCGAGTCCTTCAGCCATCAAAATCAACACGCCTGCCGCCCCGTCCGTCGCAAACGCCGCCCCCGGCCGACCACTGGAGCCGATCCCATGCCGCTGACCGACGCCGACCTTCAGGCCCTCTGGCTCACCATCCGCCTGGCCGCCACCGTCACCCTCATCCTCTTCGTCATCGGCACCCCCGTCGCCTGGTGGCTGGCGCGCACCCGCTCCGGCTGGAAGGGTGCGATCGGCGCCGCGGTGGCGCTGCCCCTGGTGCTGCCGCCTTCGGTGATCGGCTTCTATCTGCTGGTCACCATGGGGCCGAACGGTCCCGTCGGCCAGTTGACGCAGGCACTGGGGCTCGGTCTCCTGCCCTTCACCTTCTGGGGGCTCGTGGTCGCCTCGCTCTTCTATTCCATGCCCTTCATGGTCCAGCCACTGCAGAACGCCTTCGAGTCCATCGGGACGCGCCCGCTGGAGGTCGCCGCGACCCTGCGCGCCTCGCCCCTGGATGCCTTCTTCAGCGTCGCCCTGCCGCTCGCCGCACCCGGGTTCCTCACCGCCGGCATCCTGACCTTCGCCCACACGGTGGGTGAGTTCGGCGTGGTGCTGATGATCGGCGGCAACATCCCCGGGGTGACCCGGGTCGCCTCGGTGCAGATCTACGACCATGTCGAGGCCATGGAGTACGGGGACGCCCACCGCCTGGCGGCGGTGATGCTGGTCTTCTCCTTCCTCGTGCTGCTGGCGGTCTATAGCTCCCAACCAAACCGGCTGAAGGGATAAACGATGGACCCAATCGAAGTACGCCTGCGCCTGACCTGGCCCGGCTTCAGCCTGGAACTGGACGAGCGCCTGCCCGGGTGCGGCGTGACCGCCCTGTTCGGACCCTCGGGCTGCGGCAAGACCACCCTGCTGCGCTGCATCGCCGGGCTGGAACGGGCACCCCAGGGGCGCCTCGTTTTCCAGGGCGAGGTCTGGCAGGACGAACGCGCCTGGGTGCCGACGCACCGCCGGCCCCTGGGTTATGTCTTCCAGGAGCCGAGCCTCTTCCCCCACCTCACGGTGCTCGGCAACCTGCGCTTCGGCCAGCGCCGCGGCCCGGCCCCGGGCGGGACGACGGCCCCGAGCGGTCTGGACCAGGCGGTGGAACTCTTGGGGATCAGCCCGCTGCTCGGGCGCCGCCCGGAGCGCCTGTCCGGCGGCGAGCGCCAGCGCGTCGGCATCGCCCGGGCGCTCGCGGTCAACCCGCGCATCCTGCTGATGGACGAGCCCCTGGCCGCCCTGGACCACCAGCGTAAACAGGAGATCCTGCCGTACCTGGAGCGGCTGCACGACCGCCTGTCCATCCCCGTCCTCTATGTCAGCCACGCCCCGGACGAGGTGGCGCGCCTGGCCGACCACCTGGTGGTGCTGGAGGCCGGCCGGGTGCTGGCGAGCGGACCGCTGCAAGAGACCCTGGCGCGGCTCGATCTGCCGATCCGCCTGGGGGAGGACGCCGGCGTGGTCCTGGAGGGTCGGGTCGCCGAGCGCGACGAACGCTGGCACCTGTTACGGGTCGACTGCGCCGGGGCCAGCCTCTGGGTCCGCGACACCGGGGTCGCCATCGGCCGCCAGGTACGGGTCCGCATCCTGGCCCGCGACGTGAGCGTTACCCTGACCCAGGCGCACGACAGCAGCATCGTCAACACCCTGCAGGCCCGGGTCGCCGCCTTGGGCGAAGACGGCCACCCCGCGCTCGCCCTGGTCCGGCTCCAGGCCGGGGCCGCCACCGTGCTCGCCCGGGTCACCCACCGCTCCGCCGACCTGCTGGGTTTGGCGCCGGGACTCGCGGTCTGGATTCAGATCAAGGCCGTGGCGTTGCTGTGAACGCCCGCCGCCCAGGGGCGGCGCCATGATGGGGTTACCGCAGAATTCGGAAACATCGCAGGCTCAGGGTCGACCGCTCCTGTGGCTCGCCAGAGAAGCCTCGATCAGGCTGAAGCCTTGGACTCCAGCAAGATGGCCGCTGGCCGGAACGACGATCGCGCCCGCCGCGCAGGTCCGGCCTGCTGCCGCTTGCCCGGCCTCCGCGGCCTGGCTAAGATTGGGTCCATATTCAGGCTCGTGTGGTTGAATTTACTATCTGTTTATCCGTTATCCGTCGTTGACCCCGGAGGATGGGCAGAGCGCAGCGATGCCCATCTTCCAGACCGCGACGCGGCCGGATGGCCACGCCCGACCGTCCCAGAGGCCGCCGCCGCGGCCTGGAGCAAGCGTCTCATGAACCCCTTGTTGCGCATCGATCCCGCCGACCCCTACCCCGAGAGTGACGGAGCGCCGATGGCGGAAAACACCCTGCAATTCGACTGGATCGTCAAGATCAAGGAGAACCTGGAGATCCTGTTCGCCGACCGCCCGGACGTCTTCGTCGCCGGTGACCTCTTCTGGTACCCGGTCCCGGACCGGCACGTCATCGGCCCCATGGCCCCGGACGCCATGGTCGCCTTCGGCCGGCCCAAAGGCCCGCGCCGGTCTTATCTCCAGTGGAAAGAGGGCAACATCGCCCCCCAGGTCGTCTTCGAGGTCCTGTCGCCGTCGAACAGCGCCAAGGACCTGCGCGACAAGCTGGAGTTCTACGACACCTACGGGGTGGAGGAATATTATCTCTACGACCCCGAGCGCAACCGCCTGAACCTGTGGCTGCGTCAGGGCGAGCGCCTGGCACCGATCGCGCATCTCAACGGCTGGACCAGCCCGCGCCTGGGTATCCGCTTCGCGCTACGCCCGCACACCCTGGAGATCTTCGACCCGGCGGGCAATCCCTTCCGCAGCCCGGTCGAACTGGCGCAACGGGCCCGGCAGGCCGAGGACCGCGCCGAGCAGGCGATCCGCGCGGCCGAGCAGGAGCGTATGCGCGCCGAGCAACTCGCGCAACGGTTGCGGGCGCTTGGGATCGACCCCGACGCTGTCCCGTGACCGGAGAGGAATCGCCTGAGCGCCTTCGGCACCCCGTCCGGCTGAAGCCTCGACCTCCGGTACGGGCCTGGTCCCAAGCGAAGGCCCGCAGCAGGTCGGCGCTGCCGGGCGCCCGGCGCGCTCGCCGAGCGCGGGTGCACCTTCGGCGGCGCTGAGTTCGTCATCGGCGGTATCCTCTTCTAGCTCCCACGCTCCAGCGTGGGAGCAAGTCCGGACGCTCCAGCGTCCCGTCTCATTGGGCAGCGACAAGGATGCGGATGACGGGCCGCTGGAGCGGCCGGACTGCATTCCCACGCTGGAGCGTGGGAACGAGAGAAATATGCCATCGGCTCCGGGCGCATGGACCTGGGTCTGCACTAAGGTGCGGTGACCCTGGGAATAGAACTCAAGGTCTGGCGCGACGGTGCGCCCGCGGTCAGCGCGGCGCGGGCAGCGTCGGCGGCGTGGGCTGGGGGCCGGCCGGTCCCGCGGGCGCGACGGGGGCCGGGGGCAGGCCCTCGGGGAGCGGCTCCAGGCGGAGTTGGGGGCTGCGCGGGCCGTCCGCGCGGGGCTGGCTGCCCAGGGTGCTTGCCAGGGATTGCAGGCGGCCGTCGAGCAAGACCTTCCAGTCCTTGTCCTGGGGCAGGAGCGAGACGACCTCGATGCGCTCGACGGCCTCGGGTCCACCGCCCAGGGTGAGCCTTATCAGCACATGCAGTTGCTCGCCCTCGCGCAGGACGCCGAGGGGGGTGAGGCCGCTGAAGCGGGGGGCGGCGTCCGGCTCGCGGGCGCTGATGAGGCGGGCGAAGCGGGTCAGGAAATCGGCCGGGTCGGCGGCGGCGGCGGCGGGGTAGCCGGCATCCCGTCCGAAGGTGGCGTTGAGCAGGGTGCGGGTTCCGCGCGCCTGTTCGTCTTTGAGACGCGGCATCACCAGGTCCTTGAAGCGCGCCAGCGCGGCCGGGTGCAGCCAGGCCGGGGCGGCGGCGAACCCCTTTTCCTTCAGCGCCGTAAGATAGCCGGTAGCGGCCGTGGTGGCGGCCGCCGCGGCGGCCGGGTCGACCACGGCCTGGGGGGGCGGGGGCGCGGGGGGCTCCTCCTTCGTCGCCGCGGGCTGGGCGGCGGCGCCCTCCTTGGGCTTGCCCTTGGTCGCGGCGGGGGCTTCCTCTTTGGACTCGGGCTTGCCCTTGGTCGCGGCCGGGGCTGCCTCTTTCGACTCGGACTTGCCCTTGGTCGCGGCCGGAGCGTCCTCTTTGGACTCGGGCTTGCCCTTGGTCGCGGCCGGGGCTTCCTCTTTAGGCTTGGCTTGGGACTTGGCCGTCGGCGTGCCCCGCTGCTGCGCTGCGGCGGCCCGCTCGGCTGCCGTGCCCGGGGCGTCCGGCGCGCCTTGGTCAGGGGCGGCGCCGGCCGGCAGCGGCGCGAGGATCAGGAGCCCCAGCAGGGGCAGGGTGTAACTTGTCATCGCGGGTGCTCCCAGTGGTCGTGCGGTGTGGTGGGTGGGTCCGGAACCGGCATGATGCTAATCCCGCCGACGACGCGGCACCAGATGCCGCGGGCGCGCGGACGGCTTAGGATAGCGCGACCAGGGCCGTCCATCGTCGGCCAACCACAAGCCGATCGCGCTACCAACATGAACCAGCCACTGATCCTCGCCTCGACCTCACCCTTTCGCCGCGCCCTGCTGGAGCGGCTGGGGCTGCCCTTCACGACCGCGGCCCCCGCGGTCGCGGAGGACCGTCGGCCCGACGAGCCGCCCCAGGTCATGGTGCTGCGCCTGGCCGAGGCCAAGGCGGTGGCGGTGGCGGCCGGACACCCGGAGGCGATCATCATCGGCTCGGATCAGGTCGCCTGTATCGATGACCAGGTACTCGGCAAGCCCGGCAACCGGGAGCGGGCCATCGCCCAACTGGAACTCGCCTCCGGGCGCACCCTGGTGTTCCAGACGGGCCTGTGCGTGCTCAACGCCATCACCGGGCGCACCCAGACACTGGTGGAGCCCTTCCGTGTCCACTTCCGACGCCTGACGCGGGCGCGCATCGAGGCCTATCTGGACCGCGAGCGGCCCTACGACTGCGCGGGCAGCTTCAAGTCGGAGGGGCTGGGGATCGTGCTCTTCGCCCGTCTGGAGGGGGAGGACCCCAGCGCACTCATCGGGTTGCCGCTGATCCGGCTGATCACGCTGCTGGAGACCGAGGGACTGGACCCGCTGGGCGGCGACTAGGGCATCGCGTTGTCGCCCGCGCCGTCATGCCGGTTCGCCACTTCACTGCCCTGCCCTGGAGGCTGGCCTCCCGGCCTTAATGATGGGCCGGGGCTATCCCGCAAGTGCCCGCGGGGCCTCTTTGCGGGCCTTTTCGAGGCATCTCAAAGGCGTCTCAAGGATTGCTTCCAAGGCGCTGATCGGCGAAGATTTCACATTAACTGCCACTGGCCGCCGGCCAGCCATGTCACACCCGGGGGGGAACAGCGAGCATGACTGAGGCTTTATCTATTTTCACTATTGGACGGGCACGCCACTGGCGCGTCGTGTCACTTCTGGTCGGGGTCCTGGCCCTGATCGCCCTGCTGTCCCTGGGGGGCTGCGGCGGCGGGGGCGACCAGCGGGAGGCCGCCTCGGACCAACGGCCGGTGGGCTCCTCGGCGGACTTCCCGGTGCCGCCGGAGATCGGGCCGAACGTGAACTTCTGGCGCAATGTCTACGGGGTCTGGGGCCGCAACAAGGTCGCCATCCACGACGACGAGCACATGGGCGTGATCTACGAGGTCGCGGAACTGCCCGGCGCGACCCAGGAAGGCTACAGCGAGATGCAGCGCGCCTTCGTCCGCGACCGTCTGGAGTATTACAAGGGTCAGGTGCGCGAACTGGAGCGCCGCCTGTCCGGCAACCAGACCCTGACGGCGCAGGACCGGGCACTGCTCGCCAAGTTCGAGCAGGACGGCGGCGCCCGCGGTGTCTATGGGGCCGCCGAGCGGGTGCGCAGCCAGCGCGGCCTGCGTGAGCGCTTCCGCCGCGGGCTGGAGATCAGCGGCCGCTACGACAAGGCCTTCCGCGAGTCCATGCGGCGCGCCGGGCTGCCGGAGGACCTGGCCTACCTGCCCCATGTGGAGTCGTCGTTCCAGACCAATGCGGTCTCCAGCGCCGGTGCCACCGGGGTCTGGCAGTTCATGCCGGCCACCGGGCGCGCCTTCATGCAGGTGAACGGCGCGGTGGACGATCGCATGGACCCCATCCTGTCCGCCGACGGGGCCGCACGCTATCTGTCCCAGGCGCACAACCGCCTGGGCAGTTGGCCGCTCGCGGTCACCAGCTACAACCACGGTCAGGGCGGCATGGCCAATGCGAAGGCGCAGTTCGGTCACGACTTCGGGAGGATCGTCAAGAATTATCAGGGCAAGGCGTTCAAGTTCGCCTCGCGCAACTATTACGCGGAGTTCATCGCCGCCCGCGAGGTGGCCAGCCATCCGGCACGCTATTTCCCGGAGGGCGTGCGCTACGAGACACCCTGGCCCCATGACCGCCTGGTCTTGGCCGGCGCCACGCCCGCCGATCAGGTGGCGAGCCGCTACGGGGTCTCCAGCGGGAGCCTCGCCAGTCTGAACGCGCACTGGCGCGGGGCGGCCCGCGACGGGCGGACCGCGTTACCCGCCGGCAGTACCGTGTGGCTGCCCGCCGGCAGTCTGACGCGGGGCGGCGGCCAGCCGTCCTACTCCGGCGGCGTCATGGCGGCGCGCGCTAGCGCCAAACCCATGGCCGAGCCGGTGGCCGCGGCGACCTCCATGGCCTTGCGGGCAACCGAGGCGGAGCCGGACTTCGCGGACCTGCCCGCCCGCGACCCAGCCTACGCCGCGCGTGTGCAGCCGGCCGGGCCGCCGATCGAACCAAGACTGGCCATGGTTGAACCCAAACCCGCCAGGGTCCAACCCAGGCCCGCACTGGAGGACGTGCCGGACGAGTGGCCGGAGCCCGTCAGGGCCGCCCGGGGGGAGTCGAGACCGACCGCCGCGCAGACCAGGGCCGCCAAGGCCAGGGCGCGGGCCGCGGCTGAGGCCGTCGTCGCCGAGGCCGAGGCGAAGTCCGCCAAGGCACCGGCACCGCGTGCCAGGGCCGAGCTGAAGACCGCCAAGACGGACACCAAGGGCGTCAAGGCCGAGCCGAAGGCCGGCAAGGCAGACGCCAAGACCGCCAAGGCCGCGGCGAAGGGTGGCAAGGCCGAGGCCAAGACCGCCAAGGCCGCGGCGAAGGGTGACAAGGCGGAGGCCAAGACGGCCAAGGCCGAGGCGAAGGGCGACAAGGCCGACGCCAAGACCGCTAAGGCCGAGACGAAGGGCGACAAGGCCGATGCCAAGACGGCCAAGGCCGGCGCCAAGGGCAGCAACGCCGAGGCCAAGACTGCTAAGGGCGGGAAGTCGGAGGCCGCGGCCAATGCCAAGTACCACGTGGTGAAATCCCAGGAGACCCTGTACCGGGTCGCCAGTGCCAGCGGGATCTCGGTGGCGGAACTGCGGCGGTTGAACAAGATGAGCCCCAACGAGAACAACGTGCGCCCGGGACAGAAGCTCAAGGTCGGGACCTGAGGCGCCGGGTACGCGATACGTACCCTACAGCTACCGGACGTTCTCACGGACCGGGCGTCGTTGTCGTTGTCGTTGTCGTAATCGTGGTCGGA
>NZ_CAIKKU010000664.1 GCF_903828115.1 uncultured Thiodictyon sp.
CGTAATCGTGGTCGGATTATTCGATTACGACAACGACAACGACAACGACAACGACGACGTACCAGGGATCTCGGTCACCACATCAGTTCTGATCGCATCCTCGCTGGTCCGCGCAGCGGACCCTACACGATGGACTCCGGGGGGCGGGCGGGCAGCAGGCGGGCGACGATCGCGCGCAGGGTCGCGATCAGGGCCTCGCGGCCGGAGGCCTCGAAGACCGCCACCAACTCGGCGACCGGCCGCAATTGGGCGGCGGCGGCGGCTAGCAGGGCGGCGGCGGCGCCGTCGAGTTGGCCGCTGCGCAGGGCTGCCGCGAGGCGGCGGCGGGTCAGGGCGGCGAGGGCGGGCAGCACCGCCTCCAGGGTGCGGTGGCCGGCGGCGAAGGAGCGCAGTTCCAGGTCGTCGGCCTCCTCCCCGGCTGGGTCCGGGGCGGTGGGCTCGTGGGCAGCGCCCAGGGCCGCGATCAGGGCCGCGGCGACCGCCGGGTCGAGGTGCCGCAGCGGTCCGGGCAGCAGCACCGGGAGGCGCCCGGCCAGCCGGGACCGGGCGGCGGTGCGCCAGATTGAGCCCGCGCGGCTGGCGGCGCGCAGCACGACCAGGGCGTGCTCGCCGCTGGCGGCGTTGCGGCTGGTGCCGATCTGTACCGGCCGGTAGCCGCAGCGCGTCCAGAACCCGATCAACTCGGGCGTGGCACCGAAGCTCGACCCCAGGAGGTCGATCCCGTCGCCCTTGGCCTCCCGCAACAGGCCGTGCAGCAATTGCCGCCCCAGCCCGCGGCGGCGCAGCGCCGGGTGTACGGCGATGCGGATCACCCGCAGCCAGCGCCGGCGGGGGGCGTCCGGGAGGCCGCCGTGGGCGGACAGGGTAAAGGGGAGCAGGTGGCCGCGCGGGCGGCGGCGCCCGTCGTAGACCGCGCGCAGCAGTTCGGGGTCCGTGAGACCCCCCTCGGTCACGGCGATCAGCGTGGCGGCGACCTGCCCGCTCAGGCGCAGCACCAGGACCCGTACCCCGGGCGCGTCGAGCAGCAGGCGCAGATCCAACGGCCGGGTCTGGTAGTGGGCCAGGACCAGGAGCCCGAAGACCTGGCCCAGGGTGTGGTCGTCGGTCGCCAGGGCGGCGCGGTCCAGGCGCTCGACCGGGGCCCGCGCGTCCCCCGGCAAGTCCGCGGCCGTCGCCGGGGCGGCGTCCAGTAACAGGGCGCGGAGCACCAGGGCCTCCAGGGGGTCCTGTGGGGCCCAGCGGATGGGGGTTTCCAGGGTCAGGCCGCGCCAGTGGGGGGTGCGCCGGTCCAGGGTCTCGCGGAAGCGCACATCGAAGCCGCGCCCGGTGCCCTCGTAGCCGTGGACCGTGGTGGCAAAGACTACCCGCGGGTAGTGTTCCAGGAGCCGGGCCAGCAAGGGGGCGGGGATGCCGGCCGCCTCGTCCACCAGCAGCAGGCCGGCGCCGATCGGGTCCTGGCAGAGCGCGTCCGGCGCCAGGAATTGGATCGCCCGCTCACCCGCGCGCAGCCCACTGCCGTCGGGCCGCGCCCCCGGCCAGGCCAGGGCGGCGTGCGCGAAGAGCGCCGCGGCGGCGGCGCGGCGCGGCGCCGTGACCAGGACCAGGCGGGGGCCGGGGACCGCGGTGTCCGCGCCCCCCAGCAGGCGGGCGGCGGCGATCCCCAGGGCCGCGCTCTTGCCGCGCCCGCGATCAGCGGTCAGCACCAGGGGCCGGTGGGGGCGACCGCGGGCGTGACGCAGGATGGCCGCGACGGCGGCTGCCTGGTCCGGGGTGGCGGGTTGGCCGGGGTCGCGGGTGTCGGCGTGACCGGCGCCGGCGGTAAGTTCATCGGGCAGGGTCGGCGCCGGGCGGTCGTGACTGTTGTCGGGGACCCCCTGTGCGAGGATCGCCACCCCGGGCTGGTCGCGCAGGACCCGCACGAGCCGGGCGATATAGCGGCCGGTCACGGCCTCCAGGCCCAGGGGCCAGGGGGCGATGCGCCCGGCCTGGGGATCGGGGAGGCCCGCCCAGTCGTCCAGCGGTGGGCAGGGCAGGATCAGGAGTCCGCCGCCGCGCAGGGTCCCGGTGGCGGCGCCGAACCCGTCCGGGTCGAAGCCGGACCAGGCGTCGTAGACCAGCAGCTCGCACTCGCCGCCCAGCAGGCGGGTGGCGGCGTCGAGGGGGCGGGCGGCGGGGTGCAGCGGGCGGTCGCTGAGCCAGAGTGCGGGGCAGTCCGCGCAAGCGGCGGCGGCGGACCGGGCGGCGGCGGCGCTCCAGTGTGGATCGCCGCTCAGGACCAGGGTGAGGCGGTGACCCAGGGCCCCGGCCCTCGCCCGCAGATGGCGGGCCAGGGCCGGGACCCGGTGGTCGCAGTCCAACCGGTATGGCTAGGCGACGTCCTTCGGGATGCGGATCTTCTGCCCCGGGAAGATGAGGTCCGGGTCCTTGATGACCTCCCGGTTGGCCTCGAAGATGCGCGGGTAGGCGCTGGCGTTGCCGTAGACACGCTTGGCGATGGCCGAGAGGTTGTCGCCCGCCTGGATGATGTAGAAGTCGACCTCGACGGTCTGGGGCGGGGCGGTGAGCTGGTCGGCCTTGACCTCAGACACGCCATGGACGTTGCCGGCCATCAGGACCGCCTTCTCCATCGCCTCGGGGCTGGCGGCGGTGCCGGAGAGCGACACCACGCCCTTGTCGTAGGTGACATTGAGATCCTTGATGCCCGGATTGTCCTTCTCGATCTCGGCCTTGATCTTCTCGCTCGCCTCGGCCTCGCTGCCGAAGACTTTCTTGCCCGTGCCCTTCAAAAAATCGAACAGACCCATGGTGATCTCCGCTGCTGGTGGTTTTCGGAAGCGATGCTCGGTCCAGTCTGTGGATGGTGCAACTAAAGAGGACCCCATGTCCAGAACCGTTTTTCCCTGAATTTGAGCCGCGCTGCCGATCTCGATCGCAGCGGCTTGGCGCCGCCCCCGCGTTGCGGTGGACCCCCTGCGTCAGGAGCGATTGCGCCTTGCCCGTTCCCCGCGTGGACAGTCGGGCGCCGGACCTTTAGAATCCCCGCGGATTCGGTGCCGCTTTGTCCGAATCATCAGTGCCCGTGCCCGCTGTTGTCCCGGTGGTCCATCGCGGCCCCCGCAGTGCCGGCCACGCCGCCTCCCGATTCGGAGAAATCCTTGAAAAAGCCAGCAGTTCTGGTCCTGGAAGACGGTTGCGTCTTCCGGGGAACCTCGATCGGCGCCGACGGTTCGAGCGTCGGCGAGGTGGTCTTCAACACCGCCATGAGTGGGTATCAGGAGATCCTGACGGACCCGTCGTACCTGCGCCAACTGGTCACCCTCACCTATCCGCATATCGGCAACACGGGCGTGAACCCGGAGGACGAGGAGTCGTCGGGTGTTGCGGCCGCCGGTCTGATCATTCGTGACCTGCCGCTGCTGCCCAGCAACTTCCGGATGCGCGAGCGGCTGGACGACTATCTGCTGCGCCAGGGGGTGCTGGGCATCGCCGGGATCGACACCCGGCGGCTGACCCGCCTGCTGCGCGAGAAGGGCGCCCAGAACGGCTGCCTGATGGCGGGAGAGGGGGTGGACGAGACCGCGGCCCTGACCGCAGCGCGCGCCTTCCCGGGGCTCAAGGGCATGGACCTGGCCCAGCACGCCGGCACCAGCGAGCCCTATGACTGGACCCAGGGGGTCTGGAGTCTGGCGCACGGCCATCGGGACCTGGAGGCCGAGCCCCCCTACCACGTCATCGCCTATGACTACGGCATCAAACGCAACATCCTGCGGATGCTGGTGAGCCGCGGTTGCCGGGTGACCGTGGTGCCGCCCCGGACCCCGGCGGCGGCGGTGCTGTCCCAAGACCCGGACGGGGTTTTCCTGTCCAACGGACCCGGTGACCCGCAGCCCTGCGACTATGCCATCACCGCCATCCGCGAGTTGCTTGAGAGCGGCATCCCGCTGTTCGGCATCTGCCTCGGGCACCAGTTGTTGGGGCTGGCGAGCGGGGCGCGGACCGTCAAGATGAAGTTCGGTCACCATGGTGCCAACCATCCGGTGCAGGATCTCAAGACCGGGCGGGTCATGATCTCCAGCCAGAACCACGGCTTCGCGGTGGACGAGGCGAGCCTGCCCGACTGTCTGGAGGCGACCCACCGCTCGCTCTTCGACGGCTCCCTGCAAGGTATCGCACGCCGCGACTGCCCGGCCTTCAGCTTCCAGGGCCACCCGGAGGCCAGCCCGGGGCCGCACGACGTGGCGCCGGTGTTCGACCACTTCATTGCCCTCATGGCCGCCGGCAAGCAAGTACGTCAGTAACGAGTCGAGAACAAGTTAAGCACCAACGCAATCGTTGTCGTTGTCGTTGTCGTAATCGTAGTCGGAGAAGCGACGTGATTTGGGGTGCGAGAGAATTCAGCGCGCTACGATAAACTCGACAACGGCAACGGCAACGGCAACGGCAACGGCAACGACAACGACAACGACAACGACAACGACAACGACAACGAAAATGGCGCTATCGACAGTCCCTGATGGAATTGTTTGATTTATCA
>NZ_CAIKKU010000665.1 GCF_903828115.1 uncultured Thiodictyon sp.
GTCGGCGTCACCGATGGCTGTCAGGTCGGCCATCGAGTAGTACCGTGTCCCGCCCTTGGTCTTGCGTGCTGGAAGCAGTTCGCCGGTCGCTTCCCACTTGCGCAGCGCGGCGGGCGTTGACCCAAGGATCGCCGCTGCCTCGCCAATCTTGACTAACTTCTTTCTCGATAATGCCATATTATGGCAGGTTAGCGGAGATTTCAAGCAACAGCTACGAGCCCTTCGGCGCCACGCTCGGCGACTGGCTCGCGGGGGCTTCGCCGGGCAAGCAGGCGCGCCTGGCCGCTCTACAACGCATACTTGGTCTAGGCGCGCCGCTGCCGCCGGGTCTACGCTATCAACTGACACAGCGCTTTTTGCCAACAGGGGAGAACGATATGAGACGCTTCACAACCCCCGGGCTGGTGCTCGTCGCCATGACGGGCCTGGTCGGTGTCGGTCAGGCCGCGGCCCCGTCGCAGGAGACGGTCCGGGCCGTCTATGCGCAGTTGCTGGCACAGGCGGATGCCGACAAGGATGGAACGATTTCACTCGCGGAGTGCAAGTCCATCTTCAGCGATCCGGCGATCTCAGAGAAAAGCTGCCGGTTCTGGGATGTCAATAAGGACGGCGCCATCACCGAGGACGAATATGTCGAGCGGGTCATGCGCGTGACCAACAAGAACAAATAGCGGCGCGGCCGTGACCGAACGGGGCCTCCCTGGACCGTGAATCCCGAGCGCTGCCGCGCGGTCTACGCGGCCCTGGAGGCCGCCTATGGCCCCCAGGGGTGGTGGCCGGCGCAGACCCCCTTCGAGGTCATGGTCGGTGCCGTGCTGACCCAGAACACCGCCTGGACCAACGTGGAGCGGGCCTTGGCACGACTGACCGGGCGCATCGCCCTGACGGCCGAGGCGATCCTGGCCCTGGATGAAGCGGACCTGGCGGATGCGTTGCGCCCCTCGGGGTATTTCAACATCAAGGCCCGGCGCCTGCGGTCCTTTTGCGAGGGCTTCCTGGCGGGCGGCGGGCTGCCGGGGCTCGGCGCCCTGGACACCGCGCCACTGCGCCAACACCTGCTGGCCATCCCGGGCGTGGGACCGGAGACCGCCGACGACATGCTGCTCTATGCCTTCGCGCGCCCGGTCTTCGTGGTCGATGCCTACACCCGGCGCGTCTTCACCCGGCTGCGCCTGCTGCGCGGCGACGAGGGCTACGAGACCATCCGCGCCGCCTTCGAGACCGCCCTGGGCGCGGACGTGCCGCTCTTCAACGCCTATCACGCACTGATCGTGCGCCACGGCAAGGAGGTCTGCCGCAAACACCCGCGCTGCGACTGCTGCTGTCTGCGCGGCGGCTGCCCGGCGGGCCATGAGCAGGGTGCTGCCTTGCGCGTGAAAGCGAGTTTGCATTCGTGATACCGCTACGAGACGGGGCGAGTATTCCCGTCGGATGGGTAGAGCGCAGCGAAACCCATCGTTGGCAAGGCGAGTATTCCCGCAGGGTGAGTAGAGCGCAGCGAAACCCATCGTTTCGCGCGCCTCACAGGCGTTGCTTGTTGAGTTTCACTGCGCTCTACCCAAGGCACGGCGCCGACCTCCCCGACCGTGCGACCGCCAGTGCCGGGCGCCCCTGGGTCAGTCGATTGCGCGCTATCGCCTTGCTCGTGTTGATTGGCCTCGCCGTGGGCTGTACGGATGCTGTCAAAGATTCGGCGGGGGCGGTCAACGCCGTGGGCCAGGACCGGCGGTTGGTCACCGGCGCCGGGTTTGAGCATCTGACTTACCGCCATGGCATCCCGCCGAACCCTGGCGAAGTACGGGTTTATTTGGAAGGCGACGGACTGCCCTGGGTGAGCCACACACGCATTGCGCGCGATCCATCGCCGCGGACACCACTGGCGTTGCGGCTGATGGCACAGGACCCGGCCCCGAGCCTGTATCTCGGCCGTCCCTGTTACCATGGCCTCGCCCACTCCTCGGGTTGCGCCCCATGGCTGTGGACCCACGGGCGCTACAGCGTGACAGTCGTCGACAGCATGGTGGCGGCGCTGCGCCGGGCGGTGGGTCCCAAGGCGCGGATCAGCTTGATCGGCTACAGCGGCGGCGGCGCCCTGGCCATGCTGATGGCGGGGCGGATGGATAACGTCGAGCGCGTGGTGACGATCGCCGCTAACCTGGACATCGATGCCTGGGCGGACCTCCACGGCTACAGCCGCCTGAGCGGCTCGCTCAATCCGGCGGCAGCGCCCCCTTTACCCGGGCGCGTGCGGCAAATCCACCTTGCGGGCGGTCGGGACCTGCAGGTTCCCGCCAGCCTGGGGCAGGCCGTCGGGGTTGGCCTGCCTGAGGTGGTGCGAATCACCTTTCCTGACTTTGACCACCGCTGCTGTTGGGAAGGCGTCTGGCCGAGCGTCCTGGCGACGCTTGAGCAGCCAGACTCAGCCGACCAGGCGGCGTCACTGCGGCGCCTGGCCGCAGTGGCCGCCGGGCCTTAGAACTCCAGGCGCACGCCCAGACTCAGCGATTGCTCCCGGTAATCGTTCATCCCGATCACCGTCTCGTAGGTCAGGTAGGCCGTTCTGCCTTGTCCGAACTGCGCCCCCATCCCGATGCCGAGACGAAAATAATTCTTGTCGAACCCGTCGGTGGCCAAGGCGAACGGGATACGGGACGGGTCGTTTGCGAAGTAGCCGGATAGGTTATCGTTGCCTTGCTGGAACTCATGGAACCATTCGAGCCAGGCCTGGGGTAACAGCACCGCGGTGCGCGTACTGATCGAGTGCGTGTAGTTGACACCCAGCACGCTCGTCATGGAGGTCGATTGCTGACTGCCGATCTCCAGGTCCAGGCCCGAGGCGCCGCGCTCGTTGTAGCCGTCGAGATTCATCTTGACGTACTGGACGCGTCCGTAAACGTCAAAGATCCCGGCGCCGCGGATGAAGTCATACCCGCTGCCGAGCATCAGGGCATATTGGTCGCCATTGAAGGTGGCACTGGCCTGCCGTGCATTGCCGACCAGGCTATAATTGATGTTACGGGTCTGATCGTAGTCGCCCCAACCGTAGGTCGCGGAGCCCTCCAGATAGAAATGATCCGTGGCGTAGTAGGTCCCGTAGAGTGTGCTGCTCCAGGCGTAGGCATCGAGCTTGCCCCCGTTGCTATCGATGTCCAGGCCGGTGTCGCCATAGCCGAGCGCGAAGCCCATCACCAGTCCCGGCACGAACCGATAGTCGATACCGGCAGTCACCCCCAGGGTTTTGAAGCTGTAACCGTCTTCGTTGGCCGATTTGTTCTTGTCTCCGACATCAATGTTGCCGTTGACAAAGACGCCCAAACGCTCGAAGGCCTCGGGGTCATCGGCGCTCGCCCCGCCGCCCGTGTCGCCCGCCTGCTTCAGCAGCCCGGCCACCAGGTCGCCGTTGAGGCTCTGGCCGTCGCGCTGGAGGGTCAGGCCGCGCAGGCTGATGCCTCGCGCCCCACGGCGCAAGGCAGTCAGGCGGTTGGCGATATTGTCGAGTTGGGCACCGGCGATCTGATTGGTCACACTGACTGGGGCGGCGGCCTGCGCCGGGGTCAGGGAGACCACCGCCTGCACCGCGGCACCCGGGTTACTCACTGAATTGGAGATCAGTGCCCGGCATTGATTGAGCAGGTCCTGCTCCCCGGTGGTCAGCGCGCGTTGTCCGGCCGTCGCGGCGAGTTTTGGACAGAGTCTATCCAGGGTCCTTGCCATGACCGCCTGGTTACCCGACAGCCCGGGCAAGGTGGCCAGCGGGTTCATCACACCAGTGAATTTGAGTGCGGTGCTGGTGCCCTCGACATGGGCCTGGACGACATACTGGCCATTTCCACTCGGCGTCAATACAGTACTAGTCCTGCCCTGGGCGTCGGTCAGTGACCTCGTGTTCGACAAGACGCCGCCGCCGGTGACGATGGTCCAGATGATGGGTATGGCCGCGGCCGGGGAACCATTGCTCGTTGCCGCTACTACGAAGGGCTGCAAGGTCTGACCTGGGGATCCCACCTGCCCTTCACCGGAGATGGCCGCAAGACTCGCGGGCGCAGGCGGATTGTCGGCGGCAGGCGGATTGTCGGCGGCAGGCGGATTGATGGTGACAGTAACTGTCCGGGAGTTGACGGTGCAAGATCCGCCTGGCCCTTCCACTTCCGAATAGCTACACGTTCTGATAGTCAAGATAATGGTTTTCGGACCACCGGCAGGGGTAACGCCGTTCAGCGCCCTGATAGTAAAATTCTGTTGCCATGACCAGTTTGGCAGATCTGGAATAGTCACAGGAAGTGAATTCGTGCCTTGCTGCAATCCCTGGATCGTATAATCAACGCCCGATCTTGCCGACCCGGATACCTCTACGACTAAGGCGGCCTGCACAACGTAATAGTCCCCGGTTACGTTGACAGACCCGCTGCTTACCCCTCCTGCGGAAATCACCGTCGGCGCTGCGGTGATGGCTGCCACGGGGGCCGCGGCATGGGCACGGGGGGCCGCGAGCAGACAACACAGCGTGACGATGACGAGCAGGACCCCTGCCGCATCCTGGACGCGTTGCCAACAGCGTGTTGTCGAGCGACTTCTGTTGACAACACCGGGCCGGCACAGCGCACCCAGTGCGGCGCCGTCAATGGTATCGGTTCTCATTCTCTCTCCCCCTCTCACGTCTATAGCTTCAGATGGATGGCTCGTGCTGGCGTCTGATCTGCGCAACCAGGGTTTTCTGATCCGTTGCGATTATGGAAACAAAGTCATTGTTGCGCAACAACGGGTTCCGCCAGCGTTTCGATCCGCCGCTGACTCTCCATCACGAGCTTCTGGGATTCAGCCTGCTGAGAAACCGCCACATACTGGTCGATCAACCGCTTGCGGGTCGTGATCTCCGGTGTCGGCTGATCGATCATGCGCTTCGTGCGACCGCTGCGCACCACCTCCTCTTTCGCCTGCGCGACCTGCGTCTGGACCTTGCGGACACTGTGGTCGCTGGCGCTGCGCGCCGCCCGGATTTGTTGGAATTGGGCCTTGGCCATGGCACGATCCGGGGCCTTGGCCGGTGCGGCCACCGGTGCCGCCCTGGTCGGCGACGGCCGTGCCGCGGCGAGCGCCTGGGCGAGATAGACCACCTTGTCCTGGGTCAGTCCCGCGGCCTTGCGGTAAAACTCCAGGGCCTGGACCGGGTCGCGCTCGACGCCGAGCCCCTTCTCGTAGAGGGTTCCCAAGAGCAACTGGGCGCGGGGATAGCCCTGGTCCGCGGCCTTCCGATACCACTGGGCGGCGGTGGTATAGTCCCGCGGCCGACCGAGTCCACGCTCGTAGATCTCGCCCACGTAGGTTTGGGCGGTCGCGTCCCCCGCGTCGGCGGCGGAGCGCCACACGGCAAGCGCCGTATCCGGGTTGGCACGATCGAACAGGATGTACTGACCACCCAGGATTTCGCATTCGCTGGCGATCATCTTGACGGGCCGTGGCCGCGTGACCCAGGTGATGGTCCGCCCCATGCGGCGCATCTTGCCGGGAAGCAGGCAGTCGACCACGGTCAGGTCCTCCGCCTGACTGACCAGACGCTCGATCGTCTTGGGGTCGTCCCGGACGCCGGCCGCCTGCCGGTAGAGCGCATCCCCTTGCGGTGCCGCGCAGGCGCCGAGCAGCAGCGTGGTGGCCGTGGTGGCCGCCATCGTGGTGATTACACCCGATCCCGTTCTTCGCTTCATGATCGTCGCCCTATGTTCGCTTTTTCTGACCAACAAACCCCGGCTTACGCCGCTGAAATCGTGATGCCGATGTGCCGTATCGTCAAGTCGAATCTTGTCAGTTCTTCCCTAAGGCGATAAGACCCGCGCCGGACGGAACCCGACGGTATTGAGGCCGAGGTTGGCCGGGGCGCCGTCACGGGCGGCGGCGCGTACCAGACCCGGCGCATCGAGCCAGGAGCCGCCGCGGAATACCTTCGCCCCGCTGCCGGCAGTGTCGCTGCACCGGGACTCGTCACCGTTGTAGCTCGTGCCGTATCCGGAGCAGGTCCATTCCGCCAGATTACCCAACAGGTCACGCAAGCCAAAGGGGTTGGGAGGAAAGGTCGCGGTCGGCGCAGTGTAGATCTGACCGTCCTTACATTCGGCGGTGTTGGCAAGCTTGCAGCCCGCCTTGGGATTGTCGCCCCAGTAACGGCTTGAGGTCGTCCCCGCACGGGCCGCGTATTCCCACTCCAGCTCCGTCGGCAGGCGGTACTGGTGACCGGTCTGCGCCGTCAACCACTCGAGATAGGCCCGCGCATCGTTCCAACTGACGCAGGCCACCGGGTGGTTATCCGATACCGGGTATCCGGGGGACTCCCAGGACAGGCTGATATCCGGCACCAACTGTTCCCGACTCTCGTCAGGTTTCAGGCAGGTCGAGATCCGATCGACCTCGGTTCTGTAGCCCCGTTTCTGAACGAATTGCCGAAATTGTGCCAAGGTCACTTCGGTCTCACCCAGGGCGATCGGCTCAGGGACCCGCGCCAGGTGGCTTTGCTCATCCGGGTTGCGACCGCTCTCACCGGGAGGGGAGCCCATCTTGAATTCTCCAGCCGGCAGCCAGACCATGGTGGGGCCCAGGCCCCCGCTGCTCAGCGGCTCCGCGAAGCGTGCGCCCGGTACCGGCCGGTCGCTTGCCACCGGCGGCCGTTCCTCCTGTTTTGGCCCGGCCTCCGGTGCGGCGGCAGGACTCCTCTGCGGTTGTTGCGCAGCATCATCCGGCGGGTGCTCCGGCGTCTTGTCGGTTGCCTCCTTCGCCAGGGTCTCAGTGGTCGGTGGGCCTGAGGCGGAAGGTTGGTCTGAGGGTACGACGCCGTCCGTTGCGGTCGTGCTTGGCGGCGTTGGCCGCGGGGGCGGCGGCAGGAACCAATAAAGACTGCCACCGGCACCCGTCAGCAGGACGAGTCCGATGACCCACCGCAGCGCGCGGGGTGGCCCGCGGTGTTCGCCTGCTCGCGTACGGTCAAGGACGACGGTCGCCAGGGGTCCAGGGTTCGCCGGCCAGCGCGCCAGCAGTTCCTTCAGCGAGGCCGGGCGCCGCGCCGGGTCGGGCTCCAGCATTGCGGCCAGCCAGGGGCGCAGGGAGGCGTCGATTCCAGTGAGGTCCGGGACCGTCTGGCGGGCGCGTATCGCGGCCTCGAAGCTGTTGCCCATGTCCAGCGGTCGGCCCAGGGCGGCGGCGGCCAGGGTCAGCCCCAGGCTGTAGTTGTCCGAGCGCCCGTCCACCTCCCCACCGAACATCCCGAACTGTTCCGGGGCGGCGAAGCGTAACTTACCGGCGAAGGAGGCGCCGATGATGGTCGCCTGGGTCGGATCAGTGAGCTTGCTGAGCCCGAAGTCGATAAGTTCGGCGGCCCCCACGCGGTTGCCGGGCAAGATGATATTGTCCGGTGATATGTCCCGATGAATAGCGCCCCGCCGGTGGGCCTCCGCGAGCCCGTCGGCCAGGCGGTCGCGGAGCATGAGCACCTCGCTGGCCGGGAGCGGACCCGCGCGCATCCGTTGCGCGAGGGAGGGGCCGTCCACGTACTCCATGACCAGATAGTCGCGTCCGTCCGCGTCGCGCACGAAGCCGTCGTAGCTTACGATGGCTTCATGCCGCACCCCGCGCAGGACCTTGGCCTCCCGGTAGAAGAGGTCCATCACCTGACTATTGGCCGCCATATCGGGGCGGATCACCTTGATGGCGTGCTGGGTGCCGAGCCCCGCATGGCGGGCGAGATAGACCTCACCCATGCCGCCGCTCCCGAGCAGTCGCTCCACCCGATACGTGTTCACCAGCAGGGTCCCGGGGGCGATCGTCGCGTCCGCGCCGGGTGTCGGGCGGGCCACCGTGCCGGTTGCCATCGCCGCCGCGGCGGGATGCTGAACCCGGGTTTCGTCTTGGTTCATCGAAGCGGTCTCCGCGCCGGACAGTGAATCGGTGTCGACCTGATCATTATCGCCATCTCGGGGCTGATGAACCTGACTTTGTCACGGACTTGGGCGGAGCAGCACAGGCCGCTGGGAGTGGCAGCACTTACCAGGAAATGCGCTGATCGAGCGGCGCTGCCGTGCGGAGACCGCCGCCTGTGCATGGCGGTCACGGACAGCGGACAGGCTTGACCAGCAAGCCCTGATAAACGAACACGACCACTCACCGCCCCGCGGCCGGGGCTGCCGGGCGGGTTCCGGCACTATGTCAGCCGCGACCACCGGCTGGAACACCGGGCACAGGACGCGCAGGCGCACCCGCTGGCCCCGCCCGACGCGAGCGCCCTGCCGGGGTGCAGCCGGGCGGCGGATCAGCCCAGGAGCAGTCTGCGCAGTTGCCACCGCAGCACCCCAATACCAGCCCGCTGACCGCCGCCGACCTGATCCGCCAACGGCGCAGCGCCCAGGCATTCGACGGCGCCACCCCCCTTGTCCGCTGGGCGTTGGTTCGCCATCCTGGACGCCCTGCTGCCGCGCCCCGGGGTGCCGCCCCTGGACGCCTGGGGCGGGCGGCCGCGGGTCCACCCGCTCTTCGTCCACCGGGTCACCGACTAAGGCCTCGGCAGGCGGCCGACGTGCCGGGCGGCGTCCGCCTCCTCCGCGCTCAGGTCGCCGATGAGCAGCACGAACTCATCGCCGCCCAGGCGTGCCGCGTTATCGGCGGCGCGCAGGGTCAGGGTGAGGCGGCGCGCTACCTCGATCAACAGCAGATCACCGGCGGCATGCCCGTAGGCGTCGTTGAGCGGCTTGAAATTGTCCAAATCCAACAGGAGTAATGCACCATAGCAACCGCTGCGGAGGGCAGCGGCCCGTACCTGACCCAGACGGTCATCGAGCAAACGCCGGTAGGCTTGGTTGACGTCGAGAAAGCGCCCGTCCCGGTCGCACACAAAAAACCCGTCCAGGCTGGTGGCGATGATGGCGCGGTACTCCTGCGATGCGCCAGCCCAGTGCGGCCAACCAGGTAAACAGAACGGCAAAGACTGCATGATGGAATTGCAGGCGCAGCAAATCATTGCGCAACCCCAGACGGATGCCTTCAAATCCGAGCAGTTACAAGAACGGGGCGGCAACCATCAGGATCAGCGGCAATGGTCTGCCCAGTTCGCGGCGCAGCGATTGGATACGCATCATGACGCCGACGAACATCAGAACATTGGCGAACGCAAAGGTCACCCACTCCGGAGCCTGGCCACGCAGGGCGAACAGGACCATGGACAAGCCCAGCAGCAGGTCGCCGCCGTATTGCAGGATCAGGCTTCCGAATGGGAATTTGATCATGCCCGACAGGGTATAGCGGTGCACCCGCAGCACGTTGTCCCAGGGCGCTTCGTCGATGCGTGAGGCCCCGCCCTGACTGTAGAAATAGCTCAGGCCCAGGGTGAGGCGTGCGGCCGGGGTGTAGCTGAACGCGATTTGCCAATTCTACAGCAGTTGTTGTTCGAGGGTGCCGATCCGGCCGGTACCCCGGTGGTACCCGTCATTATCGCCAAACCACTGGACATCGAACGCCGTCATCGCGTTTCCGCGTGACCCCAGGCGGTGGCTGTACCCGGCCTGCACGGCCGCCTGGTAGCGGTTCTCGCCCGGGTTGGTATTGAGCGACAGGGTGCGCCTGGCGTCGTAGCTGCCGGTGGGCCGGGTGACATAGCCCGCCACCGCGGCATAGCGTCCGCGCTCACGATCGGCATAGGGCCAGGTGGCCAGGACCAAGGTCAGATCGCCGAGACCGGAGCCGCGCTCCAGAGACGACAGGGCGCCGCCGGGCTCCAGGTGGCGCTCGGCCAGTTGCGCATAGGCAAAGGAGGGGTGGGCGCGCCAGGTGAAGGCCTGTCCCACGCGCAGCAGCAGTTGATCGACCGTCAGCCTGGTGTCGAGGGGTTGGCGCACCCCGTCCCGGTACAGGTCCCCGCGGCGGCTCGAGAGATAGGACAATTGGACCGTGGTGATGCCGGGCGGGGGTGCGATCACGTCCGTCGGCAACAGGTCCACCGCTTGGGCGGGCCGGAGCAAGGCGGCGACCAGCATGGCGGTCACTGAACGGGGCTTTGGCGTCATGGGTTGCTTGGTGTCGGGAAGCCCGAGGGCCGCGGGGCAGTGCCCGCTGGTGGATGACGGCTCGGTCCGTCGCCCGACGCGTCTGACATTGGCGGTCTCGAGCACCGCGCACCGCCGCGGCCAAGACCACGACGCCTTGGTGCTCCGGCGGCAGGTTCTTGCCAGGGGTCCGATGACGGACCTCTTTATCCGCGCAAAGACGGCAAACGGATAGAAAGTTCAAGCACTCGAAACCGGATTTGGCCCCTATACTAGCGGTGCGGAAGATGCCCGGCAAGGATCGGGCAACGCGGATGCTCGGGGTTGACCTGGGTAAGCCGTTCCAGGGCGAAGGCCGGGCGGGCACAGTAGTGCAACATCTTGCCGGATGAGCCTTGTTCCGGCCTAGGGATACCCAGATCACCACCGAGCAACAAACTCCGTGTTTCAGACGGATGGTAAGGCATCAATGATTACCCAAGTAACCCTGCGTAACTTTAAGAGCGTCGGTGAACAGACCTATGACTTCACGCTATTCGATCTGCTTGTTGGACGTAACAACTGCGGCAAGAGCACGGTACTCCAGGGATTGGCAATCTGGCAGTTCTGCGTAGACGAGTTCCATCGCTCCAAGCGCAGCGGCTCTAAAGGCATTCAGGTCGTGCTGCCCAATTTCACCGCCCTGCCGGTGCCCGAGTTCAATTTGCTCTGGAAGGATCGGACGGACCGCCAATGGCCCTTAATCAACGGCAAGAAGAAGCAGGTGTACATTCTGATAGAAATCCGGGTGGAGTGGCGGCGGGCCTCGGGTGATACCGGCTCATTCGGGGTGGAGCTACGCTACCACTCACCTCAAACCATTTACGCCATCCCTGGTGGTGGCTGGGCGGCATTCCGCGAGTGCGAGCAACAGGGGGATCTGCCTAAGATTGCGTACGTGCCGCCGTTTTCTGGTCTGGAGACCGCTGAGAAATGGTTGGATGTGTCGCCGATCCGCCAACAGGTCGGCAAGGGCCAACCTGGCAGTGTGCTCCGTAATCTGCTGCTGCAGGTGTGCCCCGCACCGCCCCGCGACCGGGATGGTCGAATCGCTGATGGCTATGTGCATCCACCCACGGACTGGCAAGCGTTGGCCGCTGTCATCGAACGCTGGTTTTCCGTCAGGATTCGCGAGCCGAAGTATAACTCGGAGAAAGATGTTTACATAACGGTAGAATATCAGCAGGGCGGCAAGAACTACGATATCATTGCCGGCGGCAGCGGTTTTCACCAGACGCTTACTTTGTTGGCATTCCTGTTCGGCTACCACCCGACGACGATCTTGCTGGACGAACCGGATGCGCACCTGCACGTCAATCTGCAACGCGAGATTCTGCAGTATTTTAAGCGTAATGCTCTGGAGCGGAACACGCAATTCCTGATCGCCACGCACGCTGAAGAGCTCGCTCGTGGGGTGGATGCCAGTCAGATCGTCTCCTTGCTGGCGCAGGTGCCCAAACGAATTCAGTCCACTCCGGAAGTACTCCGGGCAATGTCGGAGGTGTCGAACGAGGAGGTCACCCGATTGATGGCCTCGCCAAACATCGTCTATGTCGAAGGAGAAAGTGACGAGCGCATCCTGCGTGCGTGGTCGGGTTCAGGTGGGGCCCAGGAGACGATGGATAAAGTCTACTTCAAGGCCATGGGCGGGGGCGGTAAGAAAAATATGAAGGAAAGGGCTGATCAACACTATTCGGCCCTTCAGCAGATCATCCCGGAAGTTGCGAGACTGATGCTCTTTGATTTCGATGATGCCGATAACGCATTTCATCCGGAGCCCGAGAACCCCACGTTGGCGGAATGGCGCCGCAAGAACATTGAGAACTATCTGCTGGTGCCGGAGGCCTGGAAGCGGGCCGCACTTAGGGAGTTGCAGTCGACCGAGGATGATCTGTTCGTGCGCCCGGTGTTCAAGATTATCGATGAATTTTTTTCCAGCGAGAACTTGACGCTGCCCCCAGGGAAAACCTGGCGTAATGTTACAGCGAACGTATTCAGTGTCGTGGACGGAAAACGGATTTTGTTCGAGAATGACGAGTCGCTCTTTCAGAGTCTAAGGACTGCTTCTATCTCGGTCGAGCTGATACGAGAGCGGGTGGCCATGAATATGACGGCCGATGAAATCCATGAGGACGTCCATCGCTTCATTGAGAAGGTGAAGGCCCTGGTTGGAGAGGAATGACGCGCCTCCTCATGCCGCAACGCCTCAATCGGGTCCAGCCACGCCGCGCGCAGCGTCGGGAAAAAGCCGAGCAGGGCCGTAGGGCGGATGCCCGCAGGGCGATCCGCCACGCTGACGCGAACACCGGCGGCTTGGACTCCTCGAAGCGCTCCGCATCCCCGGCAAGCCAAAGCTCCACCAGCTGAAGCTCAAAGGCCCGGCGGAACATTGGGACCAGTTCCTGCGCGTCGATGTCGGCGGCAAGCCAGACCAGGGTGGCCCCGACCCAAGCGGTCGCGTCGGAAGGCCCTCCCCCTCCCTCGCCTCCGCCGCGTCCAGCCAGCGCCTTGCAAATCGGCCCAGGCGCTCCTGCAGCCCGTCACTATCCAGTTCCCTGACGCTGCTCAACGGCCTCGATCAGTGCCGCGCGGGGGAAGCGACCGGGGCCGGCGGTGGCGAGTGCCTGGAAAATCTCGTCGGGGATGTGGGTTCTTGAGTTGTCGTTGTCGTTGTCGAGATTATCGTAGCACCCCGGCTTCTCTCGCACCCCAAAGTGCATCGCTTCTCCGATTACGATTACGATTTCGATTACGATTACGACAACGAGAACCGTAGGGACCAATTCCGCGCCCTGGCCCGGGCCAGGATGCACATGACCTGCAAGGGCACGAGCGCCGCCGCGCGGGCGGCGGAGATCAACGGGGCCAGACTCAACCGATTCCGCCGGGGTGCAGGTGCCGAAACACCCGCTCGATGGCCCCGAGGTCAAGGTATCCCTGAGCGAGATCGGCCCCGCCCGCCTCCCCCCCCAGGACCAGCGCGGGGGACCCGGGCTCCCCAAGCTGATCCAGGACCAAAGCCGCCCCGGTAAAGTCCTGACCGACGGTATAGGAACTCTCGGTCACCAGGATGGCACCCAGGCCAGCCCCCAGGGCCGAGCGCACCCCGTTGTCGGAGTCCTCCAGGGCGATGCAGGCGGCTCCCGGCAGGCCCATGCGCTCCAGGGCCCAGGTGTAGATGTCGGGCGCCGGCTTCTTCTGCGGGACCACATCGCCGGCGGCAATCACCTCGAACCAGTCGCCGATCCCGGGCTCACCGCAGTTCGCCAGGAGCGCGGTGACGTTCTCCGGGGTGGTCGTGGTCGCGATTCCCAGCCGGACCCCGGCGGCTCTCGCCTCGCGCAGCAGCCGCAAGACCCCGGGGCGCAGCGGGATGCGCCCCTCGCCCAGCAGCTCGACAAAGTGCCGGGTCTTGCTGCGATGCAGCCCGGCGATGAAGCCATCGAGATCGGCCGGACCGCGCCAGTCCGGGCGCCAGCGCTCCAGGTAATAGCGCATGCGCTCCTTGCCGCCGGTGACGGCCAGCAGTTGGCCGTACAGGTCCACATCCCAATCCCAATCCAGGCCGGCCTCGGCGAAGGCGGCGTTGAAGGCCGGCCGGTGACCGTCGCGCTCGGTATCGGCCAGGGTCCCATCGACATCGAACAAGAGTGCCGCGAATGCGACCATAACATTGCACCTATCAGGTTTCGCCTACGACTGCCTTACAAAGCGCGGTGCTTCGCTCCGACGGATAGGAAATTCAAGCACCCAAGCACCCGAGGCCGGAGATGGCCCCGATCTTAGACGCGCGAGAGGCACCCGGCAAGAATCGGGCAACGCGGACGTTGCGCTGCCGTTCGGAGACCACCACCGGTGCATGGCGGTCACGGACAGCAGACAGGCTTGACCCGCAAGCCCCCCTCTGATACACGGACAGGACCACTGGCCGCCGCGAAACCCTGACCCGTTGGAGCCGCCGCTGTCCATCGCCGCGAACAGCGCGCTGGGCCGCCAAGGCTTCGACGCCGACCTGATGCGACGGGCCCGGGCGGACCGGACCAACCCCGAGGCCCCCATGACCCCCACCGACCTGGAACCCGTCCACACCTATCACCGTGCGAGCAAGCACCGACCCGAACGCTATGCGCCGGGGCCGGACGGCCTGGACTGGGCCAATCAGCCGGACCCCTTCCGCATCTTCGCGGGGACGCGATCCATCGACCTGCCGCTGGGGGCGGATGCGCAGGCGCTCTCTTTTGAGCGGGTGCGCGCGGGCGCGCGGCCGGCACCGGCGCCGCTGGACCTGGAACACCTGGGGGTGTTCCTGGAACTGGCCCTGGGCCTTGCGGCCTGGAAGTCCGTCGGCGAGGCCCGCTGGGCCCTGCGCTGTAACCCCTCCAGCGGCAATCTGCACCCCACCGAGTGCTATCTGATCACCGACCCGCGGCCGGGGCTGCCGGGCGGGGTCTGGCACTATGTCAGCCGCGACCACCGGCTGGAACACCGGGCACTGGACGCACAGGCGCACCCGCCGGCCCCGCCCGACGCGCCCCTGGTCCTGGCGCTGACCAGTATCCAGTGGCGCGAGGCCTGGAAATACGGCCTGCGCGCCTATCGCTACTGCCAGCTCGACCTGGGCCACGCGCTGGGCGCGCTGGCCTATGCCGCCGCCGTGCTGGGCTGGCGGGTGGGGGTCCTGCCCTGGGGGGATGCGGAACTGGCCCGCCGGTTGGGGCTCGACCGGCCCGGTGACTTCGACCCGGACCAGGGGGAGGCGCCGGACCTGGCCCTCTGGGTCGGCCCCCAGGCACCGGCGGCCAGCGACCTCGCCCGCCTGGCCGCGGCCGAGCGGACCTTCGTCGGCCGGGCCAACCGGCTCAGTGACGACCCGCGCCCCTGGCCCGGGATCACAACCGTCGCCGCCGCCTGCGAGCGCCCCGCCGGGGTCCGGCCAGGCGGCGGATCAGCCCGGGAATCGTCTGCGCAGTTGCCGCCACCGCGGCCCAATCCCAGTCCACTGACCGCCGCCGACCTGATCCGCCAACGGCGCAGCGCCCAGGCCTTCGACGGCGTCACCCCCCTGTCGGCGCCGCGCTGGTTCGCCATCCTGGACGCACTGCTGCCGCGCCCCGGGGTGCCGCCGCTGGACGCCTGGGGCGGACGGCCGCGGGTCCACCTGGCGCTCTTCGTCCACCGGGTCACGGACATTGCCCCGGGACTCTATCTGCTGGCCCGCGACACCGCGGCCATCCCGGCGCTGCGCGCGGGCCTGCAGAAAGACTGGCGCTGGGACCCGGTGCCCGGCGCCCCCGCCCGGTTGCCCCTCTTCGCCCTGACCCTGGGCGACGCCCAAGCAGCGGCGCGCCAGCTCGCCTGCCATCAGGAGATCGCCGCCGACAGCGCCTTCGCGGTGGGGATGCTGGCGGACTTCGACGGCGCGCTCGCGGCGGGACCCTGGTGCTACCGGGAACTCTACTGGGAGTGCGGGCTGCTCGGGCAGGTCCTGTATCTGGAGGCGGAGGCGGCCGGCGTGCGCGGCACCGGCATCGGCTGCTTTTTCGACGACGCCATGCACCGGTTGCTGGGGATCACCGACACCCGTTGGCAATCGCTCTATCACTTCACGGTCGGGACCCCGGTGGACGATCCGCGGCTTCAGAGCGCGCCGCCTTATCCACCGCGGTTACGCCAGGATCGTCTGTAGCAGGTCGGCGAGCCCAATCGCCTCAATGTTATCGGCCAGGGGTAGGCGGCGGTCTCCGGGCTTTATACTTGAAGATTCGGTGATCGAGGCCGAAATCTCAAGGATGGTGTTCGTCGAACAGGGTGCAGACACCGAAGGCCACGCGTCTGTGGCCCCATCGTCCTTTGGCTGCGCCGCCCGCCGCGATCACGGCGGCGTTGAATTTCGCGGTTTCCTCGGTGCTGCCCCTTGGTCCGGAGCAGGGCCCTAGGGCCACTGCCGCTAAGTCAAGCGCCGCAGCCCACGCCCCTGGAGTCCAAGGCTTCAGCCTTGGAGCGCGCCAAGGCTGAAGCCTTGGACTCCA
>NZ_CAIKKU010000666.1 GCF_903828115.1 uncultured Thiodictyon sp.
AAGCCGATTTGCAGCGCTTCTCCGATTACGACAACGACAACGACAACGACAACGAAGGTGTTTAGCTGGCTCTTGGCTCTTTTCTGGACCTCAGAGCCACCCTTTGCGCTTGAAATAGGCGATCGGCAGCACGGCGGAGATGACCATGAGCAACACCGAAAACGGGTAGCCATACTCCCAGTTCAGTTCCGGCATGTGCTGATAGTTCATCCCGTAGATGCTGGCGATAAGGGTCGGCGGCAGAAAGGCGGTGGCGGCGACCGAGAAGATCTTGATGATCTTGTTCTGCTCGATGTTGATGAAGCCCTGGGCCGCCTGGAGCAGGAAGGTCACCTTCTCGAACAGATAGTTGTTGTGCGGCAGCAGGGCGTCGATCTCGGAGAGCAGGTATTTGAGCCGCTTGGCGCACGGCTTGGACGCCTGGGCGCTGCGCCACACGAAGGCGATGTCGCGCCGCGCGTCCATCAGGCAGAGGCGGACCTTGCCGTTCAAGTTCTCGTGACGCGCCAGGCGCTCGAGCGACTGCTCCAGGTCCGCGTCCGGGTCCTCCAGGACGTGGAAGCTGGTCTGCTCCAGGTCCCGATAGAGTTCCTGCAGGGTGTCGCCCAGGTCCTGCACCGCGGTCTCGAAGAGCCCGGCCAGGAGCCCGGTGGGCTCGCCCAGCAGGTCCGGCCGACGCCGCACCCGGATGCGCATCAGGCGGATCGCGGGCACGTCACGGTCGTGGATGGTGATCAGTCGCTCCCGGGCGCAGACCACGTTGACACTGGTGTTCTCGGGCCGGCCCTCCACCCGGTGCAGGAACAGGGTGGAGAGGTGGATGCCCTGGTCGTCCATGAAGGTCTGGGTGCTGGCCTCGATCTCGTCGGCGTCGTCGTCCTCCGGCAGTTGGTGGGGGACAAAGGAGCGGATCAGGGCGTACTCGTCCTCGGTGGGCTCGGCCGCATCGATCCAGGCCGCCTCCAGCAGGCGCTCCGGGTCCTCGATGAACTCCGTCGTGTGGTCTTGGATTCTGTAGGCATACAGCACTGGGCTCTCCCACCGTGATCGCGCAAAGGCCCCGCGGTCCCGTGGGCCGCGGTCCGTATCGAGTTTGGGTCCGCACGGCGCGCCCGTCGGCGCGCCCGCGACCGGGCGCGGCGGCGCCCCTTCGTGGGCGGCATCTTACACAGAGCTTGGGCGGGGCGTCCGGCTGGTTGGATTAAATCCCGTTCACTGTCTTGCGGCATTCCCGGGCGCCGCCTATCATGCAGCATGAAAATAGCTTTTTCATGGAGACGCACATGCTCAAGATGGTAGGCACCAGCGGCCAGGTCTCGCTGGGCAAGCAGTATGCCGGGCGCTATTTCGAGATGCAGATCCAGGCCGACGGCGGCATCCTCCTCAAGCCCGTGCGGGTGATTCCCGAGGCGGATGCCTGGCTGTATACACCGGAAATGCGCGAGCGCCTGGCCCAGGCCGCCGCCTGGATGGCCGAGCACCCGCCGCGTGAGACCGACCTGGAGCAACTCGCGGCCCGGGTGGAAGGCCGGGAATGACCGCCCGGGTCCTGCTGGACCTCAACCTGCCCGCCTTTCAGGACGACCTGTTGGCGCTCGAGGTCACGCAGATCCGGCTGATCCTCAAGACCCTGCGCAAGGTGCGCGCCTTGGACTGGGCGGCGGTCTATCGCGACCCGGGGCTCCAGTGGGAGCAGATCAAGGGTGAGCCGGGTCTCTTCACCATCCGGCTGTCCCGCACCTGTCGGGCAGTCGTGGTGCGGGAGGGCGATGCCATGCGCTTCGTGGCCGTGCACGCCGACCATGATCAGACCTATGGCAAGCAGTGACGCCGCCCGTGGGAGCGCTGTCCCGGCGCGATCTCCGGCGGCTGGGCTAGCCGCGAGGTCGCATCGCGGCGGGGCGCCGCTCCTACGGGACCGGGCTGGAGTCCAAGGCTTCAGCCTTGGGGGCGCGGGCCAAGGCTGAAGCCTTGGACTCCAGGGTCTTCAAGCGCGGCGGGGCGCCGCTCAGCGCTGGCGCCGTGCGGCCCGGCGCGCGCCCAATCCGGCCAGACCGATGGCAAGGAGCGCCAGGGTGGCCGGCTCGGGGACCGCGCCGGCGTCAGCCTGGATGCGCATTTGATTGGGCGTGAACATGTTATACCCGCTCCAGGAGGCCCCGCCGTCAGCACTCGAGTATCTGGCCGAGGGGAAGCCGGTCCCGGAGGTGGAGGAAGTGGCGCTCCAGTTAACAAAGCCGCCCGTTAGACCGACGCCAGAGAGTACGAGAAAGTAGCTGGTCGAGGGCATCAGGGTGATGCTCAGGTTGGGGATGTCGTAGAGCGCAGAACTGGTGCCGAGCGACGAGGCCAAGACCGTGGCGACGTCCGCCATCTTCGCACCAGGCGTGCCGCCGGTGCCCGAGTTGTTGAAAATGGAAACGAGCAAGTTCCCGCCCGTGCCGATGTCACGGGCTAGCGGCAGCGCCACGTCGGTGAGCCGGAAGGCTGAGTCGGTGGTTGAGAACGCCTGAGCTTTCAAGTCAAGAGAGGCAATAGGCCTAAATCCCGCGAAGGCTTGACTGACATTGTCAGACAGCGTGATGATCGCGGCGGGGGTCAACCCCGGCAGAGCCAGGGCGAGGAGCAGGAGGCAGAGGCGGGTTGAACGGTGCATTGCGATGGGCCTTGAAGGGGGTGGATGGGAGTCGCGACAGTACCCCCCCCCGACTGACTACAACACCCTATCGCTTACTGGATTGTAAAGACTTGTTAACATCCGAACGCCGCAACGGCGCGCGGCGCACCCTCCCGGGATCACCGACTTGCAGTCGGTGCTACCCCGGGGTTGATCCCGGTCCTCAAAGAGACCGCCGCCCCCGCGCAGCGTCGCCGAGTGCAACTCGGCGATCCCAGGTGGCCGGCGCTCACCGGCAGCGCGCGGCCCAGGCCGGCAGTGCTTTGTGCTAGGCTCAGCGCCGACCCCTGCCCACCCACCTGCCGCGAGGGCTCGTAGCTGTTGCTTGAAATCTTCGCTAACCTGCAATAATATCCCATTATGGAAAAGAAGTTAGTCAAGATTGGTGAGGCAGCGGCGATCCTTGGGTCAACGCCCGCCGCGCTGCGCAAGTGGGAAGCGACCGGCGAACTGCTTCCAGCACGCAAGACCAAGGGCGGGACACGGTACTACTCGATGGCCGACCTGACAGCCATCGGTGACGCCGAC
>NZ_CAIKKU010000667.1 GCF_903828115.1 uncultured Thiodictyon sp.
CACCGGCGGTGCCGGTCTGACCGGCGGCGCTTGGTCCGGGCCTGGGGCCCGGTCCGGGTCCGGTTCGGAGCCCGCGCCGCACCGGACTTGCGTTGCCGCGCCTGGCAGGCATGACAGGGGCCGCCCGCCGGGTGGCACCAATGGGTGCCGGCGGCGCAGCGCACCAACGCCTGCTGGGCGGCGTGCAGCGCGTCCAGCCACTCCTTCGGCGTGGGCCGCAGCGTGGGCGCGGCGTGGCCATTCACGAAACAGCGGACGAAGAGGTCGCGCAGCCCCGGGGCCAGGGCCTCCAGCGGGCGCGCGGCGCGGGGCTTGCCGAAGTCCGGGTGTGGCCGCCAGGGGAAGATGCCGTTCCTGATGCACCACTCGTCGACCTTGCCGACGGAGCGGTCGGGGTTCGTCGGGGCGCCGCCGAAGGGGTGATAGCCGTCCATGAGCAACTGGAACAGCAGCACGGCCAGGCCGAAGCGGTCGTGCTCGGGCATGCGGTCCACCTGGTCGAAGCGCTGGCCCTGCAACTCGCGCGGGGTGTATTCGGGTACGCCGACCGGGCAGCGGTAGAGGGTACCGCCCGCGCGGACCTGGAAGGAGTCGGTATCGACCAGGGTTACCAGGCCCTGGGCGGTGACCAGGATGTTGCGCTGGTTGACGTCGCCCATGACATAGCCCTTGAGGTGCAGGGCGTGCAGGGCGGTGCAGAGGTTCTTGGCGACGTGGTGTTGACCGCTCCAATCCAGGCCCAGGAACTCCCGGGCGCGGGGGTTGTAGGCGTTGAGCAGCGAGGAGCCGCCGTCGATGCGGGGCATCAGAAAGCCGGCGAAGCGGCGGCCCTCGTGGAGGATGGCGAGCGGCCAGGTGATGGAGGCGTGTTTGAAGCGCTCGCGCATCTCGTCGCGGGGCGGGTCGGCGAGCATGGCGCGCAGTTTGGCCGCGCGCTCCGGGGTCGCCTGGCCGTCCAGGTAGCGCTTGACCACGACATCGGTGCGGCCGGCGACGGTGAGGATGATGCCCTCGCCGCCGCGGGCCAGTTCGGTCTGGGTGCGGTAGGTGTGGCCGTCGGAGTCGGTGAACTGGGCGATCAAGGGGGCGGGGCGGCGCGGGATCGGTCCGCGCGGCGGGATCGGTCCGCACAGCGGGGGTGGGCCGCACCGCGGGCATGGGCCGCACCGCGGGGATGGGCCGTACAGCGGCGGTGGGCCGCATAGCGGGGATGGTCCGCGTAGCGGACCCTACGGGGCATGGTCAGGCGGCGGCCGGGAGGCCGGCGACGAGGAGGGTCTTGTCGTCGTCGGTGCGGGCGCAGACGCGCGGCGACTCGAGGAAGGCGGCGAGGCGCGCGCCGGTCGCATCGCCGTCGAAGGGTCCGCTGAGGGCCTGTAGGAAGGGGGCGAAGAAGCGCTCGAAGGGGGCGCCGGTGGCGAGGTTGATGCACAGCCCTTGCAGCCCGTCGCTGAAGAGCGCCAGGGCGCGCAGGGGGGCCGGCCAGACGCGGACCTGGAGGCGTTCGAGGGCGTCCGGGCCGGTGAGCGGGGTCGTCTCGTTGGCGTATTCGCCGCGCTGCGGCAGGCTCAGGGTCTCCAGCCGCCCGTCGGGCCAGGCGCCGACCACGGCCCCGTCGCCGATCTGCCCGACGGCGGTCCAGTCGGGGGTGACGGCGGCGAGCAGCAGGGTGGTGGCGTAGTCGCGCAGGGGGTTGGCGGCGGCGCCGCGCTCCAGGGCGGCGCGGGCGGCGGCGAAGGCGGCGCGCAGGTGCCCCGCGATGGCGGACTCGTCCAACGCGGCGGGGGCGGCGGCCAGGGACGCCGCCAGCGCGTCCAGGGCGGCGGCGACGGCGCGCTGCGCCCCTTCATCGGCGCGGGGGGCGGAGCCCAGGCCGTCGGCGACGGCGCACAGCAGGCCGCCGGCCGGAAGCTCCCGCCAGCCGTGGGCGTCCTGGCAGGGCAGGCCGTTGCGCTGGTGGCTGGTGCCGCGGACCGAGGCGCCGTAGGCGCGCCAGGTCATGCGTTGGCCCAGCCGATGGGGGTCTGCAGGGGGACCTCGGCGTCCACCTCGGCGTGGGAGACGGTGCGCATGCTGGTGGAGAGCCACTGGAACATCTCGCGGAAGGCGAGCCCGTTGAGCGCGAGCGGCTGGCGCGGGCCGATCTGGGCCAGGACCTTGAGATTGGCCCCGCCGACCCCGACGGCGAAGAAGGCGACCTTCTTGGCCGCCTCCGCCGCCTGGACGCGTTGCGCCGCCTCCTTCCATAGGTCGCCGTCGGTCGGCTCACCGTCGGTGATGAGGAAGACCCAGGGGCGGAAATAGGGGACGCCGTTGGCCCGGCAGGTCTTCTTGCGGCTCTCGATCAGGTCCAGGGCGAGGTTGATGCCGCCGCCCATGGGGGTGTCACCGGCGGTGCCGAGCGTGGGCGGCTGGAACTGGTCGGCGGTCACGAAGTCCTGGGCCAGGTCCACGCGACCGCCGAAGGTGACGATGGCGACCTCCACCCGCAGCCGGGCCAGTTCGTCGCGGTCCAGGTCGTCGCGGAAGGCGACCAGGCCCTCGTTGAGTGCCTTTATCGGCTCGCCGTCCATGGAGCCCGAGGTGTCCAGCAGCAGGACGCAGGGGCAGCGGGGCTCGGGGTTACTGTCGTCGAATTCGGCGGCGTCGAAATCGGTGCTCATGCGGCTCTCCTGGTGCGGTGGCGTGGGTCCCGGGCAGCACAAGGCGTGGCTCGAGCCTGCCGGGGATGGCCATATCTTCGCCGGGGAATCCAGGGGATGCAAGCGGTTAAAGGCTGGCTTGCCGGGCCGGGGGGCGGCGCGCCAGAAACATGGCGGACGGGGCGAAGTCGCCAACCGGCAGCACGACTCCGCGGGACCGGGGGAAAACATTGCGGACGGGGCGAATGCCCCGTCCGGCGCGCGAGTTCCGCCCTACGCCGTCTGCCCATAGGGGCTGAGCTCGAGTTCAGCGATAAACACAAAATCCCGACAGTTCTTGGTTGCCAGTGGAACCTCCAAGGCCAAAGCGGTCGCGGCAATCAGGCAGTCGGGAATCATGAGTCCGTGGCTCAAGCGATAGCGGCGAAACAGGTCCGCCGCAATATCGCCGACACGTCCGTCAAGACCGACCGCGACAAAGCGCCGCAAGAACCGCTCCGCGACCTGTAGCTCGCGCTTGTCGCGGCAACCGGCCAGCAGTTCCAACTTGGTAATCAGACTGATTCCGGGGACTGACCCGCGCTCTTGGACAGCGATGAAATCGACGGCGAGATCCACTTTCCGCGAGGCATCGATCAGGATGTCCGTATCGATCAAGATGGCTACCGTCACCCGCCCCACTCCCGCTCCCGGATCTCGCGCACCCAGGCCGCACTGTCGGCCATATCCTGCCGATCCGCCCACATCCCGATGAAGGGCTCCTCCCGCAGATCTCCGCGTCTTGACTTGACCGACGCCGGGCGTCGGCGGGCGCCGAGAAACTCGATAAAGTGCAGCACCTCTGCCTGCTGCTCGGGCGGCAAGGCAGCCAGCTTCTCGATCGTTTCGTGGATGTTCATGTCAATCTCAGAGCACCGCGGTGGGACCAAGTCTTGCGACCATCCTGGACTATCCGACGATGAGGTATTCAACCCCGTGGCTGTTGAATAAGGCGAGCAGTTCTCTGAAGTCTGGCTGTATCACCATGGGCTTGGCGCCTCAGTACCTCGACGGCGGAGAGCCGCTCCTCGGCGCTGCGGCTGCGCCAATAGTCCAGGTCGCGCCGCGCCGCGTCGGGGTCGGTCAATGGGTGTCTGGTGACGCTCTTCTGCATCGGGCCTAGCCTTCCGCCTCTTCCGGAGTCCCCACCCCCTCGCACGGCTCACTGAAGGTACAGTCCTTCTGCGGACAGACCTTCTCGGTGCCGTTGCGCTTGGTGGTCTTGATGGTCAGCACTGGCCAGCCGCAGCGGGGGCAGGGTTCGGCGATGGGGTCGTTCCACACGGCATAGTCGCACTTGGGATAGGTCGAGCAGGAGAAAAAGACCTTGCCGCGGCGCGACTTCTTTTTCTGGAGGGTCCCCTTGGTGCACTTGGGGCAGGTGACGCCGGTGTCCTCCGGGCGCTCCAGGGATTCGATGTGTTTGCACTTGGGGTAGCCGCTGCAGCCGATGAACTTGCCGTAGCGCCCGTTCTTGACCTCCAGGGCGGAACCGCAGTCGGGGCAGACGCGCCCCGCGATGACCTCCTTGGGTTCGGCCGCGGCCTTGTCGGCGTTCAGATCGCGGGTGTAATCACACTCCGGATAGTTGGTGCAGCCGATGAAGCGGCCGTTGCGCCCGAGCCGGATGGAGAGCGGGCCGCCGCACTTGGGGCAGGTCTCGGCGATCGGCTCCTGGGTCACATCGCTGCGCTTCACCGTCTCCTGGGTGTGGTCGATGCGCTCCTTGAAGGGCCGCCAGAACCGCTCCAGCAGCGGCACCCACTCCGCCTCGCCGCGGGAGACGGCGTCGAGATCGTCCTCCAGCCGGGCGGTGAAGTCGTAATCGACATAGGTGGCGAAATATTCGGTGAGGAACTTGTTGACCACCCGGCCCACGTCGGTGGGCAGGAAGCGCTTCTTGTCCAGCACCACGTATTCGCGCTCTTGCAGGGTGGTGATGATGGAGGCGTAGGTGGAGGGCCGGCCGATGCCGAATTCCTCCAAGGCCTTGACCAGGGTCGCCTCGCTGAAGCGCGGCGGCGGCTCGGTGAAGTGCTGCTCGGCGCGGATGGCCGCAAGCGGGATGAGGTCGCCCTCCTGCATCGGCGGAAGATTGCTGTCCTCGTCGTCATCGGCGGCGGTGGCGTCGTCGCGGCCCTCCAGATAGACGCGCATGAAGCCCGCCTCCGCCACGGTGGAGCCGGTGGCGCGAAAGCCGTTGCCGGGGCCGGCGCTTAAGGAAACCGAGACCTGGTTGATCAGGGCATGGGCCATCTGACAGGCCACGGAGCGCTTCCACACCAGCTCGTAGAGCTTGAATTGCTCCACGCTCAGGAAGGCCTTGACCGCCCCCGGTTCGCGCAGGACCGAGGTGGGGCGGATCGCCTCGTGGGCCTCCTGGGCGTTCTTGGCCTTGGTCTTGTACAGACGCGGCTGCTCGGGCAGGTGGTCCGCACCGTAGCGCTCGGTCACATAGGCGCGGATCTCGGCGATCGCCTCCTGGGCCAGGTTGACCGAGTCGGTGCGCATATAGGAGATGAGGCCGACGGCGCCGCCGCCCACGTCCACGCCCTCATAGAGTTGCTGGGCCACGCGCATGGTGCGCAGCGCGGTGAAGCCGAGCTTGCGCGCGGCCTCCTGCTGGAGGGTGGAGGTGATGAAGGGCGGGGCCGGGAAGCGCTTGCGCTGCTTGCGCTCCACCTGCTCCACGCGCAGTTTGCCGTCCGCGGCCTGCTCCAAGGCCGCCTTGACCTCGGCCGCGCGCGCGGCGTCGGTGATGGTGAACTGCTCCACCTTGTCGCCGGCGAACTCCACGAGCCGGGCGGCGAAGGGGCGCGTCTCGCCTTGGCAGTCGGCCTCGATGCTCCAGTATTCCTGGGTCAGGAAGGCCTCGATCTCGGTCTCGCGCTCGCAGATCAGACGCAGGGCCGGGCTCTGCACGCGCCCGGCGGAGAGCCCGCGGCGGATCTTTTTCCACAAGAGCGGCGAGAGGTTGAAGCCCACCAGATAGTCGAGCGCGCGCCTGGCCTGCTGGGCGTTGACGAGATCGTAGGCGAGTTCGCGCGGATTGGCCACGGCCTCCTGGACCGCGCGCTTGGTGATCTCGTTGAAGACCACCCGGTAGACCGGCCGCTGGCCGATCTGGCGGCGTGCCTTGAGCAGCTCGAAGAGGTGCCAGGAGATCGCCTCCCCCTCACGGTCCGGGTCGGTCGCCAGGTAGAGTGCGTCGGCGTCTTTCAGCAGCTTGGCGATGGCCTGGACGTGTTTTTCGTTGCGCTCGATGATCTGGTACTTCATCTCGAACCCGTGCTCCGGGTCCACCGCCCCCTCCTTGGGGATCAGGTCCCGCACATGGCCGTAGGAGGCGACCACCTCGAAGTCCGGTCCCAGGTACTTCTTGATGGTTTTGGCCTTGGCGGGGGATTCGACGACGACGAGATTCATGGGCGGTGGGGGCCTGCTGGGGTTCAGTGCTCGGGCGAGCGGGGCACTAGGGTATACCGAAATCAGTGCAGATAGGCCGAGGAATCGCTATAGATCAGGTCTTCCATCCGGGTGAAGGCGGCCTCCAGGCCCGGCCGGTTCAGCAGCACCAGCAGGACCACCCACTTGAGCTCGTCCACCCCGACCCAGGGGTGGTCGATCGCCAGGGCGCGCTCGACCACCAACTCGCGGCTGCTCGGGTCGAGAATCCCGATCTGCTCCAGGAACAGCAGAAAACCGCGGCCCTCGCGGTCGAGCTTGTCGCACTCGGCGTCCGTGTAGATGCGGATGGAGCCCGCCGCATGGCCGTGCGACACGGGCGCCTCGGCACCGGCCGCCAGTTCATCGAGCCAGTGCAGGGCCTTGGCGACCTCACCCGCGCTGAATCCGGCCGCGGCCAGTTCGCCCTCCAACTCATCCTGATCGGTCGGGGGCTGCGTGTCCCCGTCCATGTAGTGCTCGAACAGGTAGATCAGAACATCGACCATGCTGTCATCCATCAGAACCTCTTGCGCGGCGCCAGCCCGGGGGCTGACTGGAACGGCGGCCATCAGGCCCGGGAACGGCAGTAGCGGCCGCCGGGACAGGATGATACATGACCGCCCAACTCCAACACCAACAGCATGGAGGAGACGGCCGCCGCGGGGAGCCCGGTGCGGCGGATCAATTCGTCCGGGGCGACCGGATCGAAGCCCAGGGCCGCGAACAGTGCCTGGTAGTCCGGGTCCGGCCCCGCGGCGGCGCCCGCCCCGCCCGGGTCCGGGTCGGACGCGCCGCCGCCCGCGGTGGCCGGCGGCTGGAGCACCCCCAGGTGGCCGCGCAGTTGCGGTGCCAGGACCGCCAGGACCTCGGCGGCCTCCTCCACCAGCACGGCGCCGTCGCGGATCAGGGCATGGCAGCCCCGCGCCAGCGGATTGCGGATGGAGCCCGGCACGGCAAAGACCTCGCGGCCCTGTTCGCCCGCCTGCCGGGCCGTGATCAGCGAGCCGCTGCGCAGCGCCGCCTCGGTGACCAGGGTGCCCAGCGAGAGCCCGGCGATGATGCGGTTGCGACGCGGGAAATTGCGCGCGAGCGGTCCCTGGCCGGGGGCGAACTCGCTCACCAGCGCCCCCTGCCCGGCGATCCGCCGCGCGAGATCCCGGTGGCCGGCCGGGTAGACCCGATCGGGTCCGGTGCCGAGCACCGCGATGGTCTTGCCGGTCTCCAGGGCCCCCACATGGGCCTCCCCATCCACCCCGGCCGCCAACCCGCTGGTGATGACGAGCCCGCAGGCGGCCAGCCGGTGCGCGAACTCCCGCGTGATCTCGCGCCCCGCGGGGGTCGGATTGCGGCTGCCGACGATGGCGACCTGGGGTTCGGCGAGGAGTTGCGGGTCGCCGCGTACATACAGCAGGGTCGGCGGATCGGCGATCTCCAGGAGCAGCGGGGGATAGCGCGGGTCGTCGCGGGCCAGGATATGGGCATCGGGCTGGTCCGCCCAGGCGCGCACCGCTGCGATCCAGTCGCGGTCCGGGCGCGCCAGCGCACTGATCGCCGCGGACTTGAGCCCCAGTTCGCCAAGCACCCCGGGGCCCGCCGCGAGCACCCCCGCGGGGCTGCCGAAGCGCGCCACCAGACGGGCACAGGTCCGGGGCCCGATCCCGGGTGCCGCCGTCAGGGTCAGCCAGGCGTCCAGCGCAGACCAGGAAGCCTCAGGCTCTTTTTGCGGACTCATTACCACGCCCACGATCAGCAATGAGTCAAGCGCAAGTTAAACACAATCGTTGTCGTTGTCGTGGTCGTAGTCGTGGTCGTGGTCGTAGTCGGAGAAGCGATGCCCTTTGGGGTGCGAGAGAATCCGGGGCGCTACGATAACCTCGATTACGACAACGACAACGACAACGACGCTCTAGGGCTTCAGGGAAACCACTCACGCCGGCGGCGGCGCAATCCGGTCGCGGATATGCATCGCCCGGTTGGCCTCCAGGACGATGGCGAAGCTCAGCCGCTCGAAGGTGCGGAAGACCATCAGGAGACCCGAGCGTTCAAAGGGTTGGATGAAGGTCGGGCGCAGCGGGCGGACATCGACCGTTGGCGGCAGCGGCGTGTTGGCATCCGGCTCGTCGTGGCGCCACGCCCGGATCTTTTGGTTGTCGCCGTACCAGAACCGGGTGGACAGCGGCGTCTCCTCCCTCCAGTCCCAGTTGAACCCACCCTGACGGACCTGGTCGGTCTGCTTGATCCCGCCCTGGTAGACCTCGAACACATGGCCGGGCTCGACCCGTTCCCGGGTCCCGGCGTTGATGATGACGAGGTCATTGCGGCCGACCTGGGTGACACCGTTGAGCACGGCCAGGATCTGGGGGCGCAATCCGGCGGGCGCGGGCCGCGGAAAAAAGTTGCTGAGCGGCTCATCGAGCGAGGCCGGAATCACCCGGTCGCCGATGGAGACCTCGCGCTCGGAGCGCAACACCCGCAGCTTGGCCGGGTCGCCGGTGCGCTCCAACACCACACTGGCGACGAAGGTCGCCAAGAAGCCCAGGGTCTCGTTGGTCTTGGGGTCGCGCAGGGCCTCCCCGGGGCGCAGGATCTGGAAGCGGTCACGCTCAGCGCTATCGATCCGCCGCACATAGACCGCGTCCCCGATGCCCGCGACGATATGCTCTTCCGGGAAGCCCACGACATAAGGGGCACTGTTGATCTGGTTGGACTCTGCCACGTAGGGCTGGCTGAGGAAGGGTCCGATGGCGGCGATGGAGATGGTTGGGATCGCCGCCTTCAGCGGCGACACGCGCACCCGGGGGCTGAGCTTGACCACCCGCATCCCGCCCCGGTTCCCGACCACCGTCTCGCCGCCGCGATCCACGCCGATCCGTGCCTGGCCGTTGACCCTGGTGACCCGCAGGACATCGCCCGGGTAAATCAGGTTCGGGTTGGCGACGTCGGCGTTGGCCTGCCAGACCTCACGCCAGCGCCAGGGGTCGCGCAGGAAGCGGGCCGCGATGCCCCACAGGGTATCGGCGGGGCGCACCGTGTAGGTGTCCGGCGCGCCGGGCAGGAGTTCGGCGGCGGGCAGGGCGGGCGCCCCCCCCAGCAGGGCCGCCAGGATGACCCAGAGGCGCAGGCCGACAGCGGCCCGATGCGGGGTTGCGGGGCGGGAGTGCACCGCGGCGGCGGCGCTCTGGCAGACGAACTGGGGACGCATCGCTCCTCCCTCGGGGTCGATTCCGGATTCACCCGGCCCCATTGCGGGGTGTAGTATGGGGCGGATAGTAGCGCATCGAACCGCGGCGCTTCCAGTGAGCCGGCAAGAAAACGCCGCCGCCCATGCGCGCCGGGCGTCCGTGCCGCCCGGCGTGAGTCCACTTGCCCCCTTACCGCCGCGCGCGGCGCCGTCATTTTGCGATTACTCATGGCAAAGCTCGACATCCTCACCTTTCCCGATCCGCGTCTACGCCACCGCGCCGCCCCGGTGGCGCACGTCGATGCCGGCGTCCGGCAGATCGTCGCGGACCTCTTCGAGACCATGTATGCCGCCCCGGGCATCGGGTTGGCGGCGCCCCAGGTGGATATCCACCGGCAGATCGTCGTCATCGATATCTCCGAGCAGGACGACCAGCCGCTGTGTTTCATCAACCCGCGGATCCTGGAACTGCGCGGGGAGGAACAGATGGACGAGGGTTGTCTGTCGGTCCCCGGGTTCTACGAACCGGTCACCCGCGCCGCGTCCGTGCGGGTCACCGCCCTGGACCGGGACGGGCAGCCCTTCACCCTGGACGCCGACGGCCTGCTCGCCGTCTGCATCCAGCATGAGATCGACCACCTGGACGGGAAACTCTTCGTCGACCATCTCTCGTCCCTGAAGCGCCAGCGCATTCGCCACAAACTCGAGCGCGACCACCGGACCGGCAAGGCGGCCGAGCCGCCGCGGCGGCGGGCCATCTGAGTGCGCATCATCTTCGCCGGAACACCCGAGTTCGCCGTCCCCGGCCTCGCGGCCCTGATCGGTGCCGGTCATGACCTGGCGGCCGTCTACACCCAGCCGGATCGCCCGGCGGGGCGCGGGCGTCTGCTCCAGGCAAGCCCGGTCAAGCAGTTGGCCATGGCCCATGGCATCGCGGTCCGCCAGCCCGAGTCGCTTAAGCGCGACCGGGCCGCGGTGGCCGCCCTGCGCGACCTGGGCGCGGACCTGATGGTGGTGATCGCCTATGGCCTGCTGCTGCCGACCGCCGTGCTGCGCGCCCCGCGCCTGGGCTGCCTCAACGTCCACGCCTCACTCCTACCGCGCTGGCGCGGAGCGGCCCCGATCCAGCGCGCCCTGCTGGCGGGTGATACGCACAGCGGCGTCTGCATCATGGGCATGGAGGCGGGCCTGGACACCGGGCCCGTCTATCATCGGATCAGCATCCCCCTGGCCCCCCGGGAGACCGGCGGGGGGCTGCACGACAAACTCGCCGCCCTGGGCGCCCGCGCGCTGCTGGAGGCCCTGCCGGGGATCGGCGACGGCGCCCTGGCAGCCGCACCCCAGGACCCGGCGCTCGCGACCTACGCCCACAAACTCAGCAAGGAGGAATCCACCATCGACTGGACTCAAGCCGCCGCGGCGATCGAACGCCAGGTGCGCGCCTTCGACCCCTGGCCCGTGGCCCAGACCCGCTTGCACGACCAAACCTTGCGGATTTGGTCGGCACAGGTCGCCGCGGCGCCGACCACCGGGTCCGCCCCGGGGACCGTCGTCGGCGCCGACCGCACGGGCATCCGGGTGGCAACCGGCGCCGGACTGCTCGCCATCACCCGCCTGCAACTGCCCGGCAAGCGCCCGCTGGACGCCGCGGACTTCCTCAATGCGCGGGCGCTGCAGGATGTGTGTCTTGGCTGAGCACGGCCCCCAAGACCCCGCGGACCCCGCCGGCCGCGCGGCTAGGCCCCCGGAGGGGGACCGCACCGCCGCCGATAATCCCTGGAGCCGGGCCAGGCCGGCGCCGGAGCGCGCCCGTGGGCGGCCCGGCGCGGGCGGACCCCCTGCGCGCGAGCAAACCCAGGCCCCGCGAGAGCGGTCCGGACCACCACGCGAGCGCGGCGGCCCGCCACCGGGCAGGCCCCGCCCCGCGGCCGGTGGGCAACGCGGCGAGTCGCCCGTCTGGGGCCAGTCCGACGCGCCGCGGCAACCTGGCGCGGACGCCCGCGCCGCCGCGGCACTGGCGATCCACCGCGTGCGCGACCGCGGCCAGTCGCTGACGCGGGTCCTCAACCAGTCCGCCCTGCCCCGCCCGCCGGCGGATCGCGCCCTCACCCAGGAGCTGATCTACGGCACCCTGCGCGTGCTGCCGCGACTGGAGGCATTGGTCGGCATCCTGCTGCACCACCCGGTCAAGCCGGCTGACCGCGACCTGGAGGCCCTGATGCTGGTCGGGCTCTACCAACTCACCGTGCTGGGCACGCCCCCCCACGCGGCGGTCGCCGCCACCGTGGAGGCCGCGCGCCTGCTCGGCAAGCCGGACAAGGTTGGCCTGCTCAACGCCCTGTTGCGGCGCTTCCTGCGGGAACGCGAGACCCTGCTGGCGCAGGCCGACCAACTTCCGAGCGCCCGCTGGCTGGTCCCGGAGTGGCTGCTGGCCGCGCTGCGCCGGGACTGGCCGCAGGACTGGGAGAACATCGTCGCCGCCGGCAATGAGCGGCCGCCCATGAGCCTGCGGGTCAACGCCGCGCGCACGGACCGGCTGGCCTACGCCGGCCTGCTGGCGGCGGCGGGGATCACCGCCCGTCCCATCCCGGGCACCGAGGCCGGACTGATGCTCGATCACCCGGTGCCGGCCCAGACCCTGCCCGGCTTCGACGCGGGCCTGGTCTCGGTGCAGGACGGCGGCGCCCAGTTCGCCGCCCAGCTCCTCGACGCCCAACCCGGGCAGCGGGTGCTCGACGCCTGCGCCGCCCCCGGCGGCAAGACCGCCCACCTGCTGGAGCGTGCCGGCCCGGCACTGGAACTGGTCGCCGTCGACTCGGCGGCGGCGCGCCTCGACACGCTGCGCGAGAACCTGGCCCGCCTCGGGCTGCAGGCCCGGGTGGTACGCGCGGACGCCGCCGCCCCACTCGGCGACTGGACGCGCCCGCCCTTCGACCGCATCCTGCTCGATGTCCCCTGCTCCGCCACCGGGGTCATCCGCCGTCACCCGGACATCAAGTGGCTGCGCCGCGCCACGGACATCCCCGAACTGTGCGCCCTGCAGGCACGCATCCTGGACGCCATCTGGCCCCTGCTGGCCCCCGGCGGGCGGCTGCTCTATGTCACCTGTTCCGTGCTGGCTGCGGAAAACCAAGACCAGGTGGCGGCCTTCCTGGCGCGTCGGCCCGCGGCCCGTGAGGTCCCGATCACCGCCGCGTGGGGGCGTGAGCGCACCCATGGCCGCCAGTTGCTGCCCACCAACGGCGGGAGCGACGGCTTTTATTTCGCCCTACTCGAGCAGACGGCCCCGTGACGCTGGGGGCGACGGGAGTCGGCGGAGCGGCGCGACTGCGGCCCACTCGCCGCCGGGAATTGACCTGGTGGCTGGCCCTGGCGGCGCTCCTGTTGGCCTGGACCACCCTGGCCGACGACTTTCGGGTGACCCAGGTGCAAACCCGCCTGGTCGAGGGGACCTATACCCTGGATGCCACGGTCGACTACGGCTTCTCGCCCGAGGCCCTGGAGGCCCTGGCCAATGGCGTCCCCCTGACGATCCTCATGCAGTTGCAGGTCCGGCGCGCCGATGCCTGGATCTGGGCGAGCAGCGTGACCGATCTCCAATTGCGCTATGCCATCCGCCACAAGCCCCTGTCGGAGACCTATGAGGTCTACCGGCTGCCGGGGACGACCGGCCGCACCTTCGTCACGCGGGAGGCGGCCATCGCGGCCTTGGGCGAGATCAAGGGGCTACAACTGGTCGACCAGAGCCGCCTCGAACCCGGGGTCGCCTACGAGGTCCAGTTCAAGGTCTCCCTGGACATCGAGGCCTTACCCCTGCCGCTGCGCCCCACGGCCTACCTGAGCGGGGCCTGGAAGCTCGCGAGTCGCTGGACCAAATGGCCGCTAACCCACTAAGAAAACTGCGCCTGCTGGGTACGATCCCGATCGCGGTGCTGGTCGTGGCGCTGTTCATCGCGCTGGTGCTGATGCGCGATGCGATCCAGAACTCCGAGGATCTGAGCCGCGCCTTCGTCCCCCTGCTCTTCATCGTCTTGGGCGGCCTGCTGATCCTGGCCGTGCTGGTGGTGGTGAACATCGTCAAGCTGTTGCGCCGCTACCGGCGGCAGGCGGCCGGGTCGCGCCTGACGCTGCGCATCGTCGTCCTGTTCGTGCTGATCTCGCTGTTGCCGGTCGGGGTGGTCTATTATTTTTCGCTCGGGTTCCTGCTGCGCGGGATCGACAGTTGGTTCGATGTGGAGATCGGTCGTGCCATGCAGGACGCCCTGACGCTCAATCAGGCCTCGCTGGATCTGAACCAACGCGTCCTCACCAAGTACACCGAGGCCCTGCTCGCCGGCATCCAGGACCGCTCCTCCACCGCCATCGCCCTGACCCTGAACAGCCTGCGGCGTCATGCGGGGGCCGAGGAACTGACCATCTTCGGGCCGGGCGGCCAGGTCCTGGGCACCGCCAATCAGGACCCAGCCAAACTGGTCCCGAGCTACGCCGACCGGGAGGTCCAGCAAGGGGTGCGCGCCGGTAAGAACTACGTCGGGACCGAGACCGGGCCGGCGGAGGAACTGGTGGTGCGGGTGGTGGTGCGCGACCCGGGCGGGCGGCCCATGCAGATGCAGGCCATCTTCCCCACCTCGAGCCGCATCACCGAACTCTCGGCGGGGCTCGAAACCGCCTACAATCGCTATACGGAACTCGCCTACCTGCGCCGATCACTCAAGACGAGTTTCTCCCTGACCCTGCTGCTGGTGCTCCTGTTCGGTGTGATGGCGGCCCTGATCGGCGCCTTCCATACGGCCCGGCGCCTGGTCGCCCCGGTAGCCGACATCGCCCGCGGCACCCGTGCGGTCGCCGAAGGCGACTACGAACAGCAACTGCCCCTGCCCAAACACGACGACGAGTTGGCCTTCCTGGTGGCGTCCTTCAATACCATGACCCGGCGCATCGCCCAGGCGCGCGACGCGGCGGCGCGCAGCCAGGAGGCGGTAGAGACCCAGCGGACCTACCTGGAGACGGTACTCGGGCGGCTGTCCTCCGGGGTGGTCGCCTTCGATGCCGCGCAGCGCCTGCGCACCGCCAACCCGGCCGCCCGCCAGATCCTGGGCCTGGACCCCGGCGCCGCGCCGGCCCTGACGCTCGGCGACATCGAGCGGGCGCAGCCCGGACTCACCCCCTGGACCGAGGCGGTGCGCAGCCACCTGGACGCGGGCCAGGACTGGCGCCGGGAGATCGTCCTGCAGCGTACCGCCGGACGCCAGACCCTGATGTGCCGGGGCAGCACCCTGCCCCTGCCGGGCACCGACGGGCGCGGCCACGTCGTCGTCTTCGACGACATCACCACCCTGATCACCGCCCAGCGCAACGCCGCCTGGGGCGAGGTGGCGCGACGCCTGGCCCACGAGATCAAGAACCCGCTGACCCCTATCCAACTCTCCGCCGAGCGGCTGCGCCACAAGCTGCTGGCCAAGGCCAATCCCCAGGACGCGGCGCTCATCGACCGCTCGACCCGCACCATCGTGGCCCAGGTCGAGGCCATGAAGGCCATGGTCAACGACTTCTCGGACTATGCCCGCACCCCCCAGTCCCAGCCCGTGCCGCTGGCGTTCGACCGCCTGGTGCAGGAGGTCCTGGACCTGTACCGCAGCGCCGGGGCGGGGGCCCTGGTGGTGAACCTGGAGGCGCCCGAGACCCTGGTCCGCGGGGATGCCACACGCCTGCGCCAAGTCATTCACAACCTGGTCAAGAACGCCCAGGAGGCACTGGAGGGTCGTCCCGAGCCCCGCATCGAGGTCAGCACGCGGCGCCTCGACGGCCCCCTGGTCGAACTCCCGGGCGAGGGCGGCGGCCCCGGCTACGAACACGACGCCGGTCTGGTGCAGTTAGAGGTCGCGGACAACGGTCCCGGATTCGACGCGGAGATTCAGGAGCGGATGTTCGAGCCCTATGTGACCAGCAAGCCCAAGGGCACCGGGCTTGGGCTTGCCATCGTGAAGAAGATAATTGAGGAACACGGCGGTATGATCGGCGCCGAAAACACCGGCAGCGGGGCCACCATCCGGATTCGCCTGCCAATCTGTCTCGGGGGTCCGCCGGCCGCGGCAAAGGAGCGAGGACTGAACGCACAGTTATGAGCGCCACACACATCTTAGTCGTCGATGACGAACCCGACATCAGGGGTCTGGTCCAGGAGATCCTGGAGGACGAGGGCTACCGGGTGAGCGGTGCCGAGAGCGGCGCCGCCGCGCGTCTGGCGCTGCGCGAGCGCCGCCCCGACCTGATCCTGCTCGATATCTGGATGCCCGACCTGGACGGCATCAGCCTGCTCAAGGAATGGGCCCAGGACCAGGGCCTGCCCTGCCCGGTCATCATGATGTCCGGCCATGGGACGGTCGAGACGGCCGTGGAGGCGACCCGCCTGGGCGCCTACGACTTTCTCGAAAAGCCCCTCTCCATGGCCAAGCTCCTGCTCACCGTGGGGCGCGCCCTGGAGGCGGAGAAGCTCCAGCAGGAGAACATCGGGCTGAAGCGGCGCGCCCCCCTGGTCCAGGAACCCGTGGGGCGCAGCCCGGCGATGCAGCGGCTGCGCGAGCAGGTCAAGCGCATTGCCCAGCACGACACCTGGGTCCTGATCACCGGGGAGTCCGGCAGCGGTCGCGAGACCTTTGCCCGCTATCTCCACGCCCAAAGCCCGCGGCGCGACCGGCCCTTCGTGGATCTCAGCGTCTCGGCCCTGACCGGCGGCAGCGCCGCCCGCGAACTCTTCGGCAGCGAGGAGCCGGGGCTTACCCACTACGGCAGCCTGGAAAAGGCGGCCGGCGGGACCCTGCTGATGGACGAGGTGGCGGACATGGACCTGGAGGCCCAGGCGCTCTTGCTGGGGGCGCTGAACAACGGCTCCTTCCTGCGTGTCGGCGGGGCCGAACCGGTGGCGATTGATGTCCGGATCATCGCCGTGACCCAGCGCAACCTGGAGGACGAGGTCCGCGCCGGCCGCTTCCGCGAGGACCTCTTCTACCACCTGAACGTGGTCCCCCTGAACATCCCGGCCCTGCGCGACCACGCCGAGGACGTCTCCGACCTGCTGAATTTCTATCTCGACTTCTTTGCCACCCACGAGAAGCTGCCCTACCGCCGCTTCAGCGTCGGCGCCCAGAACTTCCTGCGCAACTACACCTGGCCCGGTAACGTCCGGGAGATCAAGAACCTGGTCCAGCGCCTCCTGATCCTGGGCAGCGGCGACGAGATCGCCCAACAGGAGGTCGAAGGCACCCTGGGCGCCCCGCCGCCGCTCCTGGCCCAACCCCTGGAGGGCCTGGTCTCCTTCGACCAGCCGCTGCGCCAGGCGCGCGAGCAGTTCGAGAAGGCCTATCTCGACTACCAGCTCGAAAAGCACCTGGGCAATGTCAGCAAGATGGCCAAGGAGGCGGGGATGGAGCGCACCCACCTGTATCGCAAGCTCCGCTCGCTGGGGGTGGAGATCAAGGAGCGGCGGTAGGGGGCGGAAGAGATTTAGCCGCAAATGAACGCCAATAGACGCAAATAAGAGGAATGCTGGCGGGCCCAAACCGCGTCATCCCTGTGGAGTCCAAGGCTTTAGCCTTGGATGCGGACGACAAGGTTTCTCCCATAGAAATTCTGCGGGCGGGAAATGGCAGCCATGATCAGCCACGAGACCGTTATGACTATTGATTTCCTGCGGTATTATGACCTCGAAAGATACCTATTGGAGGACGTTCACCACCACTTCCATCGCGACGGATTCCTGTCGGCTTTCGATTTCTTTGCTATCGTCATTTGGAAAGCCAATCGTGCCAAGACACTGATAGCACGACGACTTCTATCGAAATGCCCAGGGGAAAATATCGATAGTGCGGTAAGCAATCTGTCTTCTTCGTTATTCCAGGCTGATAATCCAAGAGAGCGGCTGCGACTCTTGATAGAGGACTGGGGCTTCCACTTGCCGATGGCATCAGCAATACTCACGATCCTATGGCCGGATTATTTTACCGTGTACGATATACGGGCTTGCGAGCAACTTGGAGGCTTCCACAAATTGGCGCACTGCACGAAATTCGACAAGATTTGGTCAAACTATAAACTGTTCCGCGACGCCGTCGGCGCCGCGGGTCCGGAGGGCATCTCCCTACGTGACAAGGATAGATACCTCTGGGGCAGGTCGAGCGCGTCGCAACTACAGCAAGAGATCGCAAGATGCTTCTCAAAGGCCGAAACGACATCTTGACTGGGCGAAGTCTGGGACCAAGAAATTCTGGAGCTCGCGACTAGTAGGGCGTTTCATCCTATTTTGCGATCCCCAAGCCCCGAAGGGGCGCGACATACCAGCCCAGGGCAACGCCCTGGGATAGCGTTGTTTATTCGGCCTAGCCCTGAAAGGGCGTGACATAAGGAGCCACGCCGTTATGTCACGCCCTTTCAGGGCTAAGCTCTGCGGATAACCCATACCCAGGGCGTTGCCCTGGGCTGGTATGTTCGACCCCATTGGGGTCGATACGCAAGATAAGCTGAAACAGGATACTAGGATGAAGCTCGAAGCACAGGTCACGGGGAATATCGGATTGTATTACGCTTGCTACATGCTTTCGCGGCTAGGTTGGAATGTGATGCCCACTGCGCGAAACGCGCGCGGTATTGACATAATCGCTTACAACAAAACGGGCACTCAGTTTATCGGAGTACAGGTTAAAGCACTGTCAAAGCGCGACCCAGTACCTCTTGGCAACGATCTCGAAAAGGTCATGGGTGATTTCTGGATTGTGGTCAACAATCTGGCCAAAGAGCCAAATGCTTTTATTTTGCTCCCAGGAGAGGTGACTGCATTGGCGCATCGTGGCGAAAAGAACGGTCGGGTATCTTATTGGCTGCAACCTACACAGTATGACCAGCCCAAGTTCAAAGAAGCTTGGCAGCGCATTGGTCATGGGCACGAAATGGCGTAATACCTCCTAGCGTAACGGGGCATTCATCTCGTCCCGAGAGTTTATCCTCAGCCAATCCCAGACAGGAACCAGCGCGGCCCCGACGCGCAAAACTTTATAACATACCGGAATCGACCGTGGAGCACATAATTGCCGAAGCAAATCTCACCGCTGGAGAGCATGAGATCATCGCCGATGTACCCGGCTTCCGGTATCCACTGAAAATTGTTGCGTCTCTTGACGGTGAGATTGCTACAGTCATTACGGCTTACCCACTGAAAAAGAGGGCTACGACATGAAAGTTCATTACGACGACGAAATAGATGCATTGTATTTGAGTCTTGGCGACCAGGAACCCGACGGCGTCATCGAAATCGCCGAGGGTGTCAACCTCGACACCACGGCCGACGGAAAAATTACCGGAATCGAGATCCTCAGGGCATCGGACAGGCTGAACCTCGACACCATCCTGTCGTATACACTCGAGCTGGACCAGGGCATTGCAAAACGAAAAGTCGCCTGACTTGCTCAAGAACAGAGGGGGGTGAATCGTCCAACGCCGACAAGGCACTGAAAAACCTTGGCGAGCTTAGCGCCTTAGCGTGACAAATGCTCTTTCCGGGCTGAACGTTTGCGGGTCGGTCGGCGGGCGCCCGACGGCATCATGACAAGCGCTCGGCCATCCCCACCGTATAGTGAGCGCCCTGCTTGAGCTTGTCGTAGTTGCCGAAGACCTCGCGCAGGTTGCGCTTCATGAATTCGCGCAGGCCGTTGATGGTGACGACATAGAGCCGTCCGCCCGGGCGCAAGCGGTCGCGGGCGTCGTGCAGCAGGATCGACAGCAACTCCTTGCCCACCTTCGCGGGGATGTTGCTCGCGATGCGGTCGAAGCGCTGGTCGGCCGGCACCTGGTCGAAGCCGTTGCTCAGCAGCGCCCGGGCGTTGTCGAGCCGGTTGCGCCGCGCGTTACGCCCGGCGTAGTCCACCGCGACGAAATCCTTGTCGACCATCAGGGTTTGCCCCTGGGGGGCGAGGGTGGCGAGGGCCAGACCGATGGCGCCGTAGCCGCACCCCAGATCCAGGCAGTCCGCGTCGGGCGCGACCTCCAGATGCGCGAGCAGCAGGCGCGTGCCCGCGTCGATCTCGCGCGGGGAGAACAGCCCCCAGGTACTTGCAAAGCGCAGCGTGCGGCCGGCGAGTTCGGCCTCGAAGCGGATGGGCTCGCGCAGACGATCAACTTGGTCCTTGGTGAGCATGGGCGACGACCTGGAAGGTTCTTCGACGACCCGATTGACGGGCCCGGGACCCGGTATTCTAGCCCCCTGGTTCGGGTACACTCACCCGATGACCGACCCTGCCGGCAAGCTGCACATCCGTCTCGACCCGCACGGGGTCCGCATCGACTCGACCCGCCCGGTGCGGGCGACCAGCCTGTTGGTGGGCCGCGACCTCGCGCAGGCCGCGCGCCTGCTGCCGGTGCTCTTCAGCATCTGCGCGGCGGCCCAGGCGGCGGCCGGGGCGGCGGCCATCGAAGGGGCGCTGGGTCTGGCAGTGGACCCGCGAATCGCGGCCCGGCGGCGCCAACTGGTGGCCGCCGAAACCTTGCGCGAGCACCTGTGGCGCATCCTGCTCGACTGGCCGGGCGTCATGGGCGAGCCGGCGGACGCCGCGGCCATGGCCCGGGTGATGGCAGGCTACGGCGCCTGGCGTACGGCCCTGACCGCGGGGGTCGATCTGTTCGCCCCGGGTGCGGCGCTGTCCGCCGCTGAACCGGCCAAGGCGCCGGCCGCTGAATGCGCCCGGCGCGGCCTCGCCGACCTGGGCGCCCTGCGGGTCTTCGGTCGGCCGCCGGATGCCTGGCTGGGGCAGGTCGCGGGGCTTGAGGCCCTGGCGGCCTGGGCCGGGCAGACCGACACGGCAGCGGCGCGGCTGGTGCACCGGACCCTGACAGCGGGACAGGCCGGGTTCGGACGCGCGGGCGTCGGCGCCCTGCCCCCGCTCAGCACGACGGACCTCGATCGCTGCCTGGACGGTGCGGACGCGGCGGTCGACGCCTTCGTGGCCAGGCCCACCTGGGACGGCCAGCCGCGGGAGTCGAGCCCGCTGACCCGGCAATTGGAGGCACCCCTGGTGCAGGACCTCAGCCGCTCCTTCGGCAACGGACTCCTGCCGCGCCTCGCCGCTCAACTCGTCGAGGCGGCACGGATCATGACGGACGCTGAGGCGACTGCGGCGGGGCCGGCGCCAGGCGACCTCCCCGCGGGCCTCGGACTGGCCCAGGTCCCGGCCGCCCGCGGGCTCCTGGTCCACCGGGTGCGCCTGTGCGATGGGCGCGTCACCGAATACCGCATTTTGGCCCCGACCGAATGGAACTTTCACCCCGCCGGCGTCGTAGCGGTCGGGCTCGCCGGGCTCATGAAGCAGGCCGACCCCGCCGACCTCGGGCCCCTGGCGCGTCTCTTCATCACCGCCGTGGACCCCTGCGTGGACTTCGATCTGCAACTCCCGGGACGGCCTTGATGAAAGTTAAACAATTCCATTAGGAAGTGCCTATAGCGCCATTTTCGTTGTCGTTGTCGTTGTCGTTGTCGAGATTATCGTAGCGCCCCGGATTCTCTCGCAC
>NZ_CAIKKU010000668.1 GCF_903828115.1 uncultured Thiodictyon sp.
AATCGAGGTTATCGTAAGCGTTCCGCATTCTCTCGCACCCTGAAGTGCATCGCTTTTCCGATTACGATTACGATTACGACAACGACAACGACAACGACAACGACAACGACAACGACAACGACATCGATTGGGTTTAACTTGTTCGTGACTCGGCCTGCGTCTTCAACGCACCGGGGCCGCCATTCCCGTCAGCAGGCCGGGCGGCTCCACCAGCGCGACAGCCGCTTTTGCAGCACCCGGGTCGGCACCCCCTCGTAATGCGAAACGTCGTTGAAGAGCCGCAAGCGGGCGCGTACGTCGGTGGCGAAATCGAGGATGGTCAGGCCCGCCGGGCTCTGGTCGAGTCGGTCGCGATAGCCGCGGGCATCGAAGCCGAGCAGACTGCTGACCAGCAGCCGGTTGGTCCCCTTATGGGAGACCACCAGCACCGCCCCGTCCCGATGGTGCTGCACGATGCGGCGAAGCACCGGCAAGGCCCGGGCCAGCACGTCGATACCGGACTCGCCACCCGCCGGCGCCACGGTGAGCGGGTCCTCCTGCCAGGCGTCGTATTCGTCGCCGTAGGCGGCCTCGATCTCGTCGCGGGAGCGACCCTCCCAATGCCCGTAGGCGATCTCGCGCAGCTCGGGCTCGACCAGTGGCTCCAGCCCATGCGGTGCGGCGATGATCCGTGCCGTCTCGATGGTGCGGTGCATGGGGCTCGTGTAGACCGCGTCCAGGCTGTCGCAGCGCAGGCGCTGCGCCAGCGCCGCGACCTGGGTGCGCCCCTCGTCGGACAGCGCGACCTCGGTGGAGCCGGCAAACCGGTCCTCGGCGGTCAGTTCGGTCGCACCGTGGCGCACCAGATAGATTCGGGTTGGCATATGAAATCTCCGTTGGGGGCGGGTAGCGGTCGATGGGAGCTGAAGCCTGGTCGCTCGCCGGGAAGGGGTAGGGCGCGTGTCGCCAGACCCGGGGACATTCACCGTCGGCGTGAAGCCTGACCACTGGTCGGACGTTGGTGCTCTGCTTGAGCGAGGGGTCAGGCGTCACCGTACGAGGGGCTGAAGGCCTGTCGTGAGCGCTGCTTGCAGGTCTTGCGGGAGGCTGGCAACGCCTTTGAGTACGCCGGGTCCACCACTGCGCCACTGAACGGTGAATGTCCGTGGCGGTATCCTGCCCGGTAGGAACTCCGAAACGTCGAGAACAACCTCGGTTCCGCCCTCAACCAGCGCCAACGACGCGCCGATCCTGACGGTCGGGCCCAACTCTCGGACCCTGATCAAGACGACCTTCCCGTTTCGTTTCGTCGCTTGCGCGGCGGCAGCAGCTTGGGCGGACTCGTCTGCTCTCTGTGGCAGGCGCTCGAGTGAAGCAGATTTGAAGCATCCCGAATTCTTGAAGAACTGGCCGAGTCCGGCGGCCGCCGCGGCTTCTCGGGCGACAGCATCTTTTTGATCCGCTCGCCACTGCGGCCGCCACCAGATCAGTGCCGTCGTGGATGCCGCGCAGACCGGTTCCTGGGGTGAGGGGCTGAGTTGCGAGGTGGTCGTTGCAGCACAGCCGCCAACGGCGAGAAGGAGAGCGGCAATTGGGAGAAGCGGGGAGCGCGGCATGGTCGTGGTTTCGTTTGTGACGCCTTAGCAGTAGGGCGAATTCCAGGAACAGGTGACTTCTTGGCTGGCACAGTGGGTCGCCGGGGCCTTGATCGTAAATCCGCCCAGCCCACTCCCTCGTGACACCGCTCTAGCGGTGTCACGCATGTGTTCGGCGCTCTGCGCCCCGAGGCCGGCGGGCGGAGTTATGACCAAGGCCGGTCGCCGGCGCGGTGAGCGTCGGTGCGAAAAGATACAGCGACCACATGGCATGAAAGAGGGTTGAGCGCATCGGTACGGTTGCGTATGCGAGCTAAGAGGGTATAGACAAAATTAAGTCGTTGTCGTCATGCGTCGTAGAAGGATCCGCGCCTCAGTGAGCCAGACCCAGGCTTCGGACAC
>NZ_CAIKKU010000669.1 GCF_903828115.1 uncultured Thiodictyon sp.
GGCGCTAGGATAATCTCGATTACGACAACGACAACGACAACGACAACGGCACGATACGCATTCCCTAACGATTGTGATGACCTGGCCGTAAGCAAACGCGTGACACCATACCCCACAGGAGCCGCTACCATGACCGAGCACATCTCCATCCAAGACCCGGAAGACTATGCGCCCGAAGACCTGATACGCCTCGCTGAAGTCCTCTTCTCACCGCTCAGCGACGTGGCCGAACTGGAACGGGTCTGCATGACCCTGGCCCATCTGCCCACCCCCGAGGCCCAGGACCTCTTGCAGCGCTTCACCTCCTCCCCGCGCGCCGCCGAGGTGAGTTGGCTCGAATGTGCCGTCGAGGAGGGGCAACAGGTCCTGATGGAGCCAACGAATGAGCTGGAGGAGCGCGAATTCCTTACCCTGAAGGTAATCCAAGAGTTGATCGACGAATCATGCGAACTGGAAGCCGACCTCAGCCAGAAGCGGGTCTCCATCGAGAAGGCGGAGATCCGGCTGGGCGCCCTCCAAGCGCTCGCCGCGGTCGGCAAGTACGACCCAGTCGCGCTTCTCGGTTATTCCGGCGGTATCGATTGCGACCGCAATCACATGGACGAACTGACCGAAGAGATCGCCCTGAAGGAGGCCATGATCAAACACCTGCGCAACTCCATCACCACCCCCAGATACCGCAACACCGACCCGGCGTTCATGCGCCATGTACATTGGGATGCCTGAGACCGCCAAGTAACGAGTCGAGAACACGCTAGACACAAACACGATCGTTGTCGTGGTCGTGGTCGTAATCGGAGAACCGATGCCATTTGGGGAGCGAGAGAATCCGGGGCGTCACGATAACTCCAATTTCGATTACGATTACGACAACGACAACGACAACGACAACGACAATATCGACAATGGCGCTAAAGGCATGCTCGAATGGACTTGTTTAACCTATTAGTGAACCGTTCCCCAGGGGCAGCAGGCGCTTGGTGTCGCGACCGGGCTGATCGAACGCGTGCCCGCGCGTCCCGCCCTTCACCCGAACGCCCGACTCACTGCCGACCCTATCCAGGAACCCCATGACCGACCAGACCCCGACCCCGCTGACCGACTTCACCCGCCGCGCCGTGGCCGCCCGTGCCCTGATCCAGTCGCTGCTGACTGAGTTGATCGGGCCGGTCGACCTCAAATACGACTTTTTCCGTGAATGGAACGGCTGCTGGAAGGCGCGCGTGGACCTCACCGGGGCGGCGACCGGGCGCCTGGAGTTCACCTTCCTCTCGACCCCGGGCGGCGGCCTGCTGGCCCTGCCGCGCCCCCTGCCGGAGCGCTGGCGCCTGATGACCGGCATCCCCGCCGACGACGGCACCCGCTGGACCCTGGACGCGGCGGGCCTGCTGGTGCCCTTTGCGCCGCCGGCCGGCGATGCCGACGGACGCGCGGCGCCGCCTGCAATCGGTTCTCTCGATCCGGCGCCGGGCGCGCCTCGACCCACGATCACGCGGCGTGATCGAGCCATCCTGTTCCTCGCCCAAGGCTTCGGCACCGGGCGCCTGCCCAAGGCCCCAGGCACCTTCGGCACCCTGCCCGGGGTGCTGCTCTATCTGCTCCTGGCCGGTCTGCCGCTTGCACCCTATCTGGCGGTCACCGCGGCACTCCTGCTCATCGGCATCCCGCTGTGCGGCCGGGCGGCGCGGACCCTGGGGGAAAAGGACCCGCCCTCGGTGGTGTGGGACGAGATCGTCGGCTATCTGATCACGATGATCGCGATAACCCCGAGTTGGCCCGCGGTCGTGGCGGGGTTCGCCGCCTTCCGGCTCTTCGATATCTGGAAGCCCTGGCCGATCGGGTGGATCGACCGCCGGGTCGGCGGGGGGTTGGGCATCATGCTCGACGACGTGGTGGCCGGACTCATGGCGCTGGGCCTGATGCACCTGGGCCTGGCGCTGGTGGACTGGATTTAGGGGGTTTCCTGGCCAGGGCGAACGGACCCGCCCCCGGCCGGGTGCGCGATGCGTACCCTACAGCTACAGCCACCGGACGCTCTCACGGACCGGGCACCGTTGTCGTTGTCGTTGTCGTTGTCGTTGTCGTAATCGTGGTCGGATTATTCGATTACGACAAC
>NZ_CAIKKU010000670.1 GCF_903828115.1 uncultured Thiodictyon sp.
GTCGTTGTCGTGATCGTAATCGTAACCGTAATCGGAGAAGCGAGGCAATTTGGGGTACGAGAGAATCCGGGGCGCTACGATAACCTCGATTACGACAACGACAACGACAACGACAACGACGCTCAAGGCATTCTTGAGCGTCCTTGTTTAATCTATTAGTGAACCGCCCCTAACCGCTCCTGACCGCTTGATTTACTAACGATTCTGTCTTTGATCCGCAGAAAAATGCCGGTGGCGATTTGTTCGTTGCCCCGGTCGCCGAAATGATAGGAATCCAGGAAGATCTCTTCCTGCTCGCCCGCGCCATCGAACAAACCTGAGAGATCGACGAAGCGGAAGCGCTCGTCGTGCAGGTTTGTCAGCGCGGCAGCAATCAGCCCGTAGCACTCCCGAAAATAGTCCCGCTGCACCAGTCGTGCGCCTTCGCGCCGGGTCAATTTCTTCTTGCTGACGGCCAGTGTCGGCTGGAGCACGAAGACATAATCGACGTTGGCGGCGGCCAGTACAAAGGCGCTGATCCGGACGTTCTTGAGCAGTCGCCCGGCGATGACCGCAGGGGCGATCGGCCCCGGTTCGATCCGCGTGTTCTCCGGTATGGGCGGTTGACCGGTGAGCTGGTAGACCGCCTTGATCAGCGACAGGAAGAGTTCGTCGGCATAAGATCGGAACCACAGCACATTGCGGCCCAACGCACCCCAGTGCACGTCGTTGTTCCCGGACACGGCGATCACCATATCGGGCTGCAATTCCGACAACAGGTTCTCGATGATGATACGTTCCTGGGTTGTGGCCCAGGCCGAGTTCGCCATCGTAAAGACTTCGTAGTTCAGGCCGGTCGCCGGGGTCAGTTGCCGGGTGAGGATGGCATTCAGATACCCGGCGATGGTCGTGTCGTCACTCGGCGCACCGTTGCCGAAGGCGGTGGAGCCGCCGGTAAGGAAGATCCGGTAGGTGCGCGCGGGCTTGGGCATCGCGACCTCCCGAGCGGCCCGGAATTGCATGGTGTTGATATGGGCATTGCCCTGCTGCCCCGGTGCGGGCGCGCTCCCCACGAAGGGGGTGGGGATGTTGGGAACGGCCCATGAGAGGGTGTCCAGCCTGGCCAGCGCCTGCGCGCTGTCGTAATAGGCGCTGGCTACTGCCGTGCGTTGCTCCGGCTGGTCTTTCAGCAGGCGTCCCAGGGTGTAGGCCTGGGCGTCGCTGTCGATCTCTTGGTCAAAGACCTTTACTGTCAGGTAGCGGCAGGTAAGAAAACCCGCGCCGACCAACAGGAGCGCGATGATGGAGGGCGCCACCGTGGTGAGCAGCTTTCTTGGTTGCATGGGTCAGCCCGGCCCGGCGGCGGTTATCCACCGCCCCCTGATAAAGAACGGTTCATCAATAAGTGAAACAAGTCCATTCGGGAATGTCCTTGGCGTCGTTGTCGTTGTCGTTGTCGTTATCGTTGTTATCGCAACGTCCAGGATTCTCTACGCAAGCCGATTTGCAGCGCTTCTCCGATTACGATTACGACAACGACAACGGTTCAGCGCTAATCGCTCAAAACAGCGCATAGATGAATGGCGCGACCGCCGAGCCGGGCGCGAAAACGATCAGTGCGCCCAGCAGGAGCGACACGACGATGATCGGTGCCAGCCAGAATTTCTTGCGTTCGCGCATGAAGCCCCAGAGGTCTCTTAGAAGGTCCAGCATCAGAAGGGTCTCGTCATGGATTCGCGCGTCGCCGCATGGCTTGGCACGCGATAGGTGGAGGCCTCGGCCGGGCGGCGACGCCGCAGCGGGTCCTGCCCGGCGAGGCGCATGATCAGGCCCATCGGGACGAACACCAGGGTGAACAGGAGCCCGAGGATCAGCGGCGTTGTTACCCGGTTCATCAGCAATCCGAAACGCATCCAGCCGCGATAGACCGGGCGCAGTGTCAGGGGCGCAATCAGTCCTGCCAGGATCAGCGGGGCGGCCGCCGCGAAGGGCCACCAGGGGAGCGGCCAGCCAAACAGCAAGGGCAGCGCCACCCCGAAGGCCCCGGCGATCAGCCCGCCCGTGGTCAATGCGAAGCGCCGCAGTCCTTGGGCGTCGAGGTTCGGAATCTCGTGCATCAGTCGCCCCGGCGCCATCGCGCTTGAATTGACCTTTTCCGGATCGGTTCCGGATCGGTGAGTCGGGGGCTAGTCTAGCAGGGTTGGGATGCGTTTCGTAGCGGCTGCGGCGGGACCTCCGGGCGGCTGCGGAGCGATTGCAAAAACCAAAGAAAAATCATACCCTGGCGGCCCGTCAGCGGGGACTTCCCGGCGCCGGGCGGCAGCAGGCGGCGGTCGCGTGGGCGTGGGCTGGTGGTCGACACCTGATTGGGCATGAACCTCGCGGACCTCGATCATTATTTCGGCCGCCTGGCGGGTGCTATCCGTCGCGGCCGGGGGGCCGCTCCTACGCCGTTGCGTGCGTGCCGGCCTGCAACGACTGGAGATGATGTCGCGTGAAACAGATCGCGTTCCGGATCATAGCGGTGGTGCTGGGGCTGGCCCTGCCCATCCTCGTCGCCGAGGCGCTGTTGCGTCTGTTGCCGGTGGCGACCGGGGTCTTCGCCGAGCCCGTCAATGCGGGTGCACCGGTCTTTCATTTCACCCCCGAGCACGACTTCCTCTGGTCCCGGGATTGGAACTTCAGCATCGTCAACCGCGGGCGGACCAACAACGCGGGCTTCGTCAACGATCGCAATTACACGACGCATGACCGCCGCCCCCTGATCGGTGTCGTGGGGGATTCCTATGTCGAGGCGCTCATGGTGCCCTTTCCCCAGACGTTCCACGGTCGGCTGGCCGCGGACCGCTCCGAAAGCATGCGCTTTTACAGTTTCGCCGCATCGGGGGCGCCGCTCAGCCAGTATCTGGTCTGGATACGATACGCCCGCCAAACCTATGACGCAGAAGCCTTGGTGGTCGTGGTGTGCGGCAACGACTTCGACGAATCGCTGGCGGAATTCAAGACCGGTCCCGGCCTGCATCTTTATGTCGCGGAGGGCGGGGACCTGATCCTGCAGCGGTTCGACTATGCACCCGGGGTGATCCGCCGGGTCGTGCAAGCCTCGGCCTTGGCGCGCTATCTGCTGCTCAACCTTCATGCTGACGTGACGGTGTCGCGGTTGCTGGAGGGCAGCGTCATCGGCTCAGCACAGGCGGCGGTGCCGGCCTTCGTCGGAAACGTCCCGGCGGCCGTCGATGCGCACCGCCTGGTACAATCGCAACGGGCAGTGGCCGCCTTCTTCCGCGACCTGCCCGCTTATGCCGACCTGCCGGCCCGCCGCATTCTCTTCGTGGTCGACGGACTACGCTATGCCGCCAACGCGTCCGCCGGCGACAGCTATTTCGGACTCATGCGCGGATATTTCATGGCGCAGGCGCGCCGCCGGGGCTATGGCGTGATCGATGCCGATGACTATTTCATCCCCTACGCCGCCGCCCATCCCGCCGCCCGCTTTGAATGGCCGACCGATAACCACTGGAACCCGCTCGCGCACGGTTTGATCGCCCAGGCGATCCGCGACTCCTCCTGGTTCGCGGGGCTTGGGCCCTGACCGCCGGGGCCGCGCCGGCTCAAGCGCGCTGGAACTCGTCCCGCCAGGCGCTGCCCCGGACCACCGTCGGCGGCGGCGATTTACTCGACAGGAAATTATCGACCGCCCAGCAATTCGGCCATGCGGCTGCCCATCCGTGCCGGCGAGCGTACCGTGACCACCCCGGCCGCCTCCAGGGCGGCGAACTTGTCGGCGGCGGTGCCCTTGCCGCCGGTGACGATGGCGCCCGCGTGGCCCATCCGCTTGTCGGCCGGGGCGGTCACGCCGGCGATATAGGCGACCACCGGCTTGGTCATGTGCTGCCGGATATAGGCGGCGGCCCCCTCCTCCGCGGTGCCCCCGATCTCACCGACCAGGATGACCCCGTCGGTGTCCGGGTCCCGCTCGAAGAGGGTGAGACAGTCGACGAAGTCCAGTCCGTGGATGGGGTCGCCGCCGATGCCGATGCAGGTGCTCTGGCCCAGGCCGGCGTTGGTCACCTGAAACACCGCCTCGTAGGTCAGGGTGCCGGAGCGCGAGACGATGCCGACCCGCCCGGGGGTGTGGATGCTGCCCGGCATGATGCCGATCTTGCATTCGCCCGGGGTGATGATACCGGGACAGTTGGGGCCGATCAGCACCGCCGGATGACCCTGCAGGGCCGCCGTGACCCGCAGCATGTCGAGCACCGGGATGCCCTCGGTGATACAGACGATGACCCGGATCCCCGCGTCCGCCGCCTCCAGGATGGCGTCCGCCGCATAGGCGGCCGGCACATAGATCATGGTGGCGTCCGCGCCGGTCGCCCGCACGGCGTCGTGGACAGTGTCGAAGACCGGCCGGTCCAGGTGGTGCTGACCGCCCTTGCCGGGGGTCACGCCGCCCACCAGGTTGGTGCCGTAGGCAATGGCCTGTTCGCTGTGGAAGCTGCCCTGCCGCCCGGTGAAGCCCTGGCAGATGATCCGGGTTTGGTGATCGACAAGAACGCTCATGCTCGCCCCCTCACTGTGCCGCGGCCGCGGCCGCGACCACCTTGTCTGCCGCCTCGTCGAGACCTTGCGCCGTTTCTATCTTAAGCCCGCTCGCGGCCAGCAGCGCGAGCCCCAGCGGGGCATTGGTCCCCTCCAGGCGCACGACCACCGGGAGCTGCGTGTGGACCTTGCGCACCGCCTGCATGATGCCCTCCGCGATCAGGTCGCAGCGCACGATGCCGCCGAAGATGTTGACCAGCACCGCCCGCACCTTGGTGTCGGAGAGGATGAGCGCGAAGGCCTCGGCCACCCGTGCCGCCGTAGCCCCGCCGCCGACGTCCAGGAAGTTGGCCGGTCGGCCGCCGCGCAGCTGCACCAGGTCCATGGTCGCCATCGCGAGCCCCGCACCGTTGACCATACAGCCGATGTTGCCGTCCAGGCTGATGTAACTCAGCTCGTGGGTGCGCGCCGCGGCCTCGCGCTGGTCCTCCTGGGTCGGGTCCCGCAGGGCCTCCAGGTCCGGGTGGCGGTAGAGCGCGTTGTCGTCCAGATTGACCTTGGCGTCCAGGGCGAGCAGGGCGCCGGCGCGCGTCACCACCAGCGGATTGATCTCCACCTGGGTGGCATCGGACTCCATGAAGAGCCGGTAGAGCCCGCCCAAGAGCCGACCGAGTGCCTTGATCTGCTCCTCGCCCAGTCCCAGCCCGTAACCCAGCCGACGCACCTGGAAGGGTTGCAGCCCGGCCGCCGGGTGGACGCGCAGCAGGATGATCCGCTCGGGGGTCGCGGCGGCCACCGCCTCAATGTCCATGCCGCCCGCCGCGCAGGCCATCAAGAGGACCTGCCGGGTCGCCCGGTCCACCAGTGCGCTCAGGTACAGTTCCCGCTCGATCGCCGTCGGCTCCTCGATCAGCAGGGTCGCCACGGGCAGCCCCGCGGGTCCGCTCTGGTGGGTGACCAGGCGGCTGCCGAGCAGCCGGTGGGCCGCGGTCGCCGCCGCGGCGGGGCTGTCCACCAGCACCACGCCGCCGGCCTTGCCGCGTCCGCCCGCGTGGACCTGGGCCTTGACCACCCAGCGGGTGCCGCCGAGGCTGTCGCAGGCCGCCGCGGCCGCCGCGGGTGTCGTCGCCGTCACACCCGCGGGGACTGAGATGTCGTATTCTTGGAAAAGTCGTTTCGACTGGTATTCGTGCAGGTTCATCGGTGCTCGGGCGGTTCCCTGGGACGACGGCCACATGGCCGCATCCGCCCTATTCTGATCTAATTCGGCAGCGGCTGCCAAAGAAGCCGCCCGCGGGCCGCCGCCGCGCTCCGGGGTGAACCGGGCCGCGGTGCCGATCCCCGTCAGCGGATCGACGTACTAGCGGCCGCCCACCCGCGCGGGCACCGGCAGTGCCCCCGTACCTTGCGCCTTTTGTTACGAGAGCCCACCTCATGTCAAGCGACCAAGACCAGGACCCAGGCGCCCCCAGCCCCAGCCCCAGCCCCAAAACCAGCCCGCGCCCGGCGGGTCCATCCGAGCGCGAACGCTGGAAGCGCGGCCGATTCCCCACCTGGGAGTCCCTGCGTTGGCTGTTCCTGTTCCGTCTGCTGATGGTGGTGGTGCTGGTCCTGGTCTTCTCCCCGGCGGTGTCCGACCCGCTCCTCGCCGGGGTCGATGTGGACCTGGCCTGGCGGGTCCTGGTGGTCTACGCCATCCTGGTCCTGGCGAGCGGGATCAACCTCTATGCCCAGTGGCCGAGCCGGCACAGTCAGGTCCATCTGGCCATCTTTGTCGACATCATTACCTTTACCCTGGTAATGCACGCGGGCGGGGGCGTCGGCAGCGGGCTCGGGGTCCTGTTGGCCGTCGCCGTGGCCGCGGGGGCCCTGTTGATGGAGGGCCGGCTGTCACTCCTGTTCGCCTCCTTCGCCGCGCTCGCGGTCATCACCCAGCAGACCTACGCACTGCTCACGGGCGAGGCGACGAGCGCCTCGTACACCCAGGCCGGCATCCTGGGCGTGGTGTTCTTCGCGGTCGCCCTGCTGGCCCACGTACTCTATCGCCGGGTGCGCCTCGCCGAGGAACTGGCGGCCCGCCGCAAGGTGGACATCGACGACCTGTCCAAGCTCAATGAGTTTATCATCCAGGACATGGCGATTGGGGTGGTGGTGGTGGACGGCGAGCGTAAGGTCAAACTCATGAACCAGGCGGCCAGGGACATGGTCAATGTCCCCGTGCTCGCGCCCGAGGCCCCCCTCAGGGAGGTCTGTGCGGACCTGGAAGACTGGCTCTTGGACCATATCCGCCCGACCGCGCCGCAGGTCGGGGTGATCCGGATCGGCAACCGTGAGCTCAAGCCCGCGCGCCAACTCCTGGGCGATTACCGGGCCGCGGGCGTCATGCTCTACCTGCGCGATAACCAGGAGCTGATCAAAGAGGCCCAGCAGATCAAGCTGGCGTCGCTCGGCACCCTCACGGCCAGCATCGCGCACAATATCCGCAACCCGTTGAGTGCCATCTCCCACGCCGGCCAGCTCCTGGGGGAGGCCAAGGGCCTGTCGCCCGACGACCGCCATCTGCTCGACATCATCCGCCGCAATTGCGGGCGCATCGACGAGATCGTGCGCAGTGTCCTGCAACTGTCCCGACGCCATCAGTTGGACCCCCAGCTTACCGAGCTGGTCGCGTGGCTGGAGGAGTTCTGCGACGAGTTCCGGGAGTCCCACGGCCTGCCTGCCGGCCACTTGCTGCTCGAGTTCGAGCCCCCGCCGATCTGCGTGGAGGTGGACCCGCGCCACCTCCACCAGATCGTCTCCAACCTGTGCGAAAACGCCGTGATTCACGCGGGGAGTCCGGATCACCCGGCCCACATCCAGGTGCGCGTGGGCCGTGCCGAGGGCCAGGACCGGGCCCGGATCGAAGTCAGCGACGACGGCCCCGGCGTCGACCAGGACTCCGCCGGGGACATCTTCAACCCCTTCTTCACCACCAAATCCAGCGGCACCGGACTCGGGCTCTACATCGCCCGGGAGTTGGCCGAAACCAACGGCATCCGGCTCGAATACCGGCGGGAACGGCCGCGCGGCAGTTGCTTCCGCCTGGTGTTTACGGCATGACGGCGCCGGTGCACCCCGCGCGGCGGGACCGGACCGGGCGCGGCCCGCGTTCGACTGGCGGCCCGGCAGGCTCCAACCGGCGCCGCGAACGGCTACAATCGCCTGACGATCGGCAACTCAGCAGCACTGGGAGTGCACCGGCATGAATAAGGCCCACGCCCTCGTCGTCGATGACGAGGCCGACATCCTCGACCTGCTCAAGATCACCCTGGGTCGGATGGACGTGCAGGCGACCACCGCCATGACGGTGGCCGAGGCCAAGACGGCGTTGCAGGCGCGGCGCTACGACCTGTGCCTCACCGACATGAACCTGCCGGACGGCAGCGGGATCGATCTGGTGCGCTTCATCGCCGAGCACCACCCCGACCTGCCGGTCGCCATGATCACCGCCCACGGCAGCATGGAATCGGCCGTCGCCGCGATGAAGGCCGGCGCCTTCGACTTCGTCTCCAAGCCGGTGGAACTGCAACTGCTGCGCCGCCTGGTGGGCTCGGCGCTCAAGTTGCGCACCCACAGTGCCGCCGCGGAGGCCCGCACCGAGAGCGGCACCCGCCTGCTCGGGGACTCCCCCAAGGTGGAGGAGATCCGCCGCCTCGTCGCCAAGCTGGCGCGCAATCAGGCGCCGGTCTTCATTACCGGTGAGAGCGGCACCGGCAAGGAACTGGCGGCGCGCCTGATCCACGCCCAGGGCCCGCGGGCGGAGGGCGATTTCGTGGCGGTCAACTGTGGTGCCATCCCCCAGGAGCTGGTGGAGAGCGAACTGTTCGGCCACAAAAAGGGCAGCTTCACCGGTGCGGTGGCGGACAAGGAGGGGCTGTTCCAGGCGGCCGAGGGCGGCACCCTGTTCCTGGACGAGGTGGCGGACCTGCCGCTACCCGCCCAGGTCAAGCTCCTGCGGGCCATCCAGGAGAAGAGCGTGCGGCCGGTGGGGGCGCAACAGGAGCTGGCGGTGGACGTACGCATCATCAGCGCGAGCCACCGGGATCTGAACGAGGAGGTGGAAAAGGGCCGCTTCCGTCAGGACCTCTTCTACCGCATCAATGTGATCGAGATGCGCATGCCCGCGCTGCGCGAACACCCCCAGGACATCCCGGTGCTGGCCGCGCGCATCATGGAGCGCATCGCCCGCCAGCACGCCGACCGCGAGGCCATGAGACTCTCGGAGGAGGCGGTGGAGGCGCTCGCCCGTCACCCCTTCCCGGGCAATGTGCGCGAGCTGGAGAACGTGCTGGAGCGCGCCACCGCACTCTGCGACGGCTCCATCATCGGGGTCCATGACCTCTACCTGCCGCAGACCGAGGCCCAGGTCGCGGTCGGGTCGCACGCGGACCCCGCGGTCCCCCTGGAGGACTACCTGGGGGAGATCGAGCGCCACGCCATCCTCAAGGCCCTGGACGACACCCGTTGGAACCGCACCGCGGCTGCCAAGAAGCTCGGCATGACGCTGCGGGCCTTGCGCTATCGCCTGGCCAAGCTCGGGATCGAATAGGCAGCGTTCCGGACCATTCGTTGTCGTTGTCGTTGTCGTTGTCGTTGTCGTTGTCGTTGTCGTTGTCGTAATCGTTGTCGTTGTCGTATCGGAGAAGCGATGCAATTTGGCGGGCGAGAGAATCCCGGGCGCTGCGATAA
>NZ_CAIKKU010000671.1 GCF_903828115.1 uncultured Thiodictyon sp.
CCTGGACGTAGGCTTCATCAAGCTGGTTGAGGCTGTGGTCGCTCAGGTGCATCGGTCAGTGGCGCGGTATCATCGGGCAGCGTAGGGGGAACATACTGATCGGGCTGGAGGCAGCGGTCAAGGGGTCTCTGAACGGCTACGTGAAATTCGGAGTGCAGATCGATTTTGATGCTAAAAAAACCTGGGATTACTTCGTTTTGACTGGCGACCAGGCAACATGAGACTCTGTGATCGCATTGTTTAAGATGATGATTTAGTATAATATTTCTCCCGAGAATACGACTGGGATCGAGAGTCCCTACAGGACCTAAGAACCAAATTGATGATCAAGGCCCTGGTTCGGATGGGCGGAGCGTAATCCGATCAATGTGTGCCATTGGAGTGCGAGACATCGGGAAACGCGGTCCGGCCAAAGTCCGCAAGTGGCGAATGATCGGTCGGCCGGCGCGTTGCCACGGCGAGGCTCAATCGTTGCCATTGCGCCAGCTCGAAGTCCTCGACATAGAGTTGTGCCGCCCACTGGGCCAAGGCAATAGCAACCCCGGCGGCGCGGTCCGTATCGGGCGCTGCAGGGGGAGCGATGGCCGCCTGGTAGCCGTCGCGGATGATCCCTTCCGGAAGGCCCCAGCGTTGCAGCGCGGTGGCGACGATCAGTGCCCGGTAGGTCTGCTCTTCCGGGAGGGTCTGCTCGGCCTCACGGCGGTCCGCATCCAGGAGCCTTGGGAGGTCGCCGAACTGCTTCTGGGCGAACAGCGCCTGCACCGCGTCGCCCAGGGCCGGGCTATTGCCGACATGCCAAAAGTTGCAGACCAGGACGCGCCGGTGCTTCTTCGTTTCCGTCACTGAATGGTAGGAGTCCCGATGCATGACGAAGCCGAAGACGCTGTTGAACCGCGGGGCCTGACTGGCGCAGACGCGGGCGCCGGCCTCGTCGTCATGCGCCTGAAGGACCCCACCATCCCCCTCCTGCCAATCGCGGGTGAATTGCACCACGAGGCGGGCGATCTCCCATCCCGCCAAGGGCCGGTCGGTATGGACCCCGATCCGCTGGCCGGGCTCCATGGTCTGCGCGGTGACCGCGACCCGTTGGGTGAGCGGCAGGCCGGTGAGGGTCCGGGTGCGCGCGGCCAGCGCGGCGAGAAAGTCCGGTTCCAACCGGTCGGTTACGTCGCAATTGCGGACCTCGTAGAACGAACCGCCGTGCGCGCGCCAGGGCAGGTCCTGGTCGAAGAGCCCCTCCAGGCGGGCGCAGAGTGCGGGCGAAAATGCCGGCTCGGCGGTGAAGAAGGGGTAGGGGTGCCGATGGTGGGTGGGGTTGGCGAGCAAGGGAATCTCTCTGCGGCGGGCTGTTGATCAAATGGGGTGGGGTTCATCGCGTCGCGCAAGACGTGACGCGTTGCCGCGGTCATGGGGGTCTGCGGGCCAGTGCAGGACGGTGGACCTTGGGATTCTACCGCCGGACTGGCTGCGCCGCTTCACCCAAGGCGCGGGCTGGCTCAAGGGCTGCGCGTTCGTCAGGTCGGCGTTGACTGAACAGTCAACACGACCTAGCCTATCGGCATGAACATCCATGACGTCCTCAAGTCCCGCCGCGAGCAACTCGGCCTGTCGCTGCGCGCGACCGCCGGGCGCTGCGGCGTCGACCCCGCCCACCTGTCGCGCGTGGAATCCGGCAGCACCCCGCCCTCGGACGCACTGATCGAGCGGCTGGCGGACACCTTGGCCGTTCCGCTCGATGAGCTGCTGCTGGTTGCCGGCCGGGTCCCGCCGTCCCTGCGGCGCTTGGTGGAGAAGGACCCGCATCAGGTCGCGGCAGCCCTCTCGGACCTTGCGGGCATGATCGTCGCGGAGCCCGGCGAGTCCTACGGCGGCCCCGTGCTGGGCGGCCCCACCGAGCGGGCCATCGAGGACGGCTTTCCCTTTGAGTACCTGAGCGAAATTGCGGAGGTGGAGAGCTGGCGCAAGGAGGTCTGGCGCCCGGTCTACCACACCCACAAGTGGTGGGCGCAGCGGCTGGGCAGCGTGTTCCGGGCGGTCATTCTCGGTTGTGCCACGCCCAGGGGTTCGGCGGTGATGGACCTGTATGCCAGCGCGGTGAAGTTGCCGGGGCCGGTGATCTTCGATCCCTTCATGGGCAGCGGGACCACGGTCGGGGAGGCGCACAAGCTGGGGTGTACCGTCATCGGCCGGGATATCAATCCGGTCGCCTGGCGCGCGGTGCGCACGGCCCTGGCGCCCATCGACCGCACCCGGCTCATGGCCTTGTTCGCCGAGTTGGAGGCGACCGTGGGTCCGGAGATCCGGGCGCTCCATACCAGCCGCGACAGTGCCGGGGCGCCGTGCGAGGTCCTCTACTGGTTCTGGGTCAAGCAACTCGATTGCCCGGATTGTGGTGCGGCGGTCGATCTCTTTTCCTCCCGGGTCTTCGCCAAGCACGCCTATGTGAAGAAGTTTCCGACTGTTCAACTGGTATGCCCCCGCTGCGGTGACATCTTCGCCGCGGACTTCAACCAGACCCGGGCCACCTGCCCGGCCTGTCGGAAGGGGTTCGATCCCCACGCCGGTCCGGCCGCCGGCGCCCAAGCCGACTGCGGCGGCTGCGGGACCCGCTTCGCCATCGCCAAGACCGCCCGCGCCCGCGGGGAGCCGCCCCGCCATCGGCTCTATGCCAAGCTGGTCCTGCGCGACGACGGCACCAAGGAATATCTCCAGGCGACGCCGGAGGACGAGGACGCCTACGCGGCGGCGGGTACCCGGTTGCGCGAACTGGCACTGCCGAGCCCGCGGGTGGCGATCCAGACCGGCTACAACACCCGCCAGGTCCTGAACTACGGCTACACGCGCTGGGACCAGTTCTTCAACGACCGCCAACTCCTCGGGATCGGGCTTCTGTCCCGGGCGATCGGCGACCTGCCGGCGGGGGCGGAGCGTGACGCACTCTTCGTGCTGCTGTCCGGGGTGCTGGAGTTCAACAACCTCTTCGCCAGCTACAAGGGCGAGGGGACCGGCGCGGTGCGGCACATGTTCTCCCACCACGTTCTGAAGCCCGAGCGCACCCCGATCGAGGCCAACCTCTGGGGCACCAGCAAGTCCTCGGGCTCCTTCCTGAACCTGTTCCAGTCGCGGCTGTTGCGGGCGGTGGACTACAAGGCGGCACCCTTTGAACTCGCCCTCGACGACCGGGGCGGCAAGAAGGCTGGCCGCAAGCTGTTCGGCAAGAGCCGTCCCATGGGCGTGCCGGTGCTGGACGCCTGGCCGGAGGCTGGGATGGCGCCGGGTGCCGTCTATCTCTCCTGCGGTGACTCGGCCGCCACCGATATCCCGGACCGTACGGTGGATGCGGTGGTGACCGATCCACCTTTCTACGACAACGTTCATTATTCGGAGTTGGCGGACTTCTTTCACGTCTGGCAGCGGCTCTGGTTCGGGGAGAACGGGCACTGTGCATCTGACACGACCCGGCACCCCAGCGAGGTGCAGGATACGGAGTCGGCGCGCTTCGCGGGGAAGCTCCAGGGGGTCTTTGCCGAATGCCACCGGGTATTGAAGGATGAGGGGCTGTTGGTGTTCTCCTACCACCATTCGCGTGAAGACGGCTGGACCTCGGTGGCGGCGGCGGTCCTGGAGGCCGGTTTCAAGTTGGTCCAGACCCAGCCCGTCAAGGCGGAGATGTCCGTGGCCATGCCCAAGCTTGCGGCCAAGTCGCCCATCGATCTCGACGTGTTGATGGTGTGCCGTAAGGCCGCGGCGGACCGGCGGCTCCTCATCGCGGAGGACCTTGCGATGGAGGCCGCGGCGGCCGCGGCGGGGGCGAAGGTGCGGCGCTTCAACGGCACCGGGCGGCGGCTGTCACTGAACGATGTCCGCATCGTCGTCTATAGTCAGGCATTGGTGGAACTGTGCGCCGGCCGCCGGTCGACGGACGTAGTGACGGCCTTTGAGGGGTCACTGAATCAATGCGCCACGATTTCGCAACGGCTCTTTGCCGGCCAGGATGAGCAACACCGCAGCGTCGCGCCGCGCGCAGCCGGGTTGCCCGTCCAGGCTTCGCTATTCTGATGGCGGTGGTCGTCGCTCAGGCGTGCTCGAAGACCTGGAAGCGGCGGACCTGTCCTGCATCGGGGCGCGGGTTGCCGTGCGTGGTGGGGCTGGTCTTGCCATCCAGATAGACGCAGTAGCTGTCCAGGGAGGCCGCGAAAATGGTCCGCTCCAAGGTCTCCACCTGGATCAGGCGCGGGTCTGAGATGCCCCATTGCTCCGGCAGGATGAGCCGGCAGCGGCCGATCCCGGCCGGGTCCAGCGTGAACGGCTGGGGGAAGCGGTACATTTTGCGGTCGCGGATGAACCCATCGCCATAGGAGCCGAAACGCGCGATCCCCTCGTTGATGTGGGCCGCGGCGACTTCGTGATCGGCGTTGATCAGGTCGCCGTGGGCGATACAGAGGGAGTGCACCGGTCGCGCATTGGCACCGCTCCCGGTATAGAGGAAAAACACCAGGAAGGTATCTCGACCATCCTTGTGCCCCGACGGGATGGTGCTGTTGGAGTCGTAGTCCTTGCGTGCCGGCCGGCCGTTGCTGAAGGCAAGCGACTTGATCTCGTAACCCTCGCGGGGTAGTCGCGTCTCGTCACCGACCCAAAAATCCGGGTAGCTGTTGCGGCCCTGGAGGTGCAGAGGCAAACCGAGCGAAGCGACCCGGTCGGCAAACCAATCTTGCGGAAAATATTCCTTGTCGTTTGCGCTGTTCGACGAAGGCGCGGATGGTTGGGCCTGGATCCGGTAGTTGCTCACGCCAAGGCGCCAAGCTCGCCAAGAAATACAATCGGGTAGAACCAGCATCCAGATCACCCGCTGGGTGAATCGCGCAACGCCGATAACGCACTGAAAAGCCTTGGCGAGCTTGGCGCCTTGGCGCGAGAACTGCTTTTTCTTGGTGGAGGAGACCTCGGCCGCGGCCCTGCGGGAGCGCGGACGCGCCTTTCGCTGGGCGGTGCAGGCGGCGCGGCTCCTCGATCCGATCCTGTGACCGCGTCTTTCCGATTCCGTTTCCGGGGCCGGGGTCCATATACTGGCAGGTCCGTCCGGCCCGGTTTCCGGCTGGCCGCCCGCCCCACCATCGACCGACGAGGAGTCCCATGCACAACGGCACGACCATCACCCAGTTCATCATCGAGGAGCAGCGGCGCATCGCCGGGGCCACCGGTGACTTCACCTCGCTCTTGAACGACATCGTCACCGCCTGCAAGGTGATCAGTCACTACGTCAACCACGGCGCCCTGGTGGGGGTGCTGGGCAGCGCGGGCAGCGAGAACATCCAGGGGGAGACCCAGAAAAAGCTCGATATCCTCTCCAACGAGGTCTTCATCAAGTCCAACGAGTGGGCCGGGCACCTGGCGGCCATGGCCTCGGAGGAGATGGACGAGATCTACCCGATCCCGGCCGGCAAGCCCCGCGGCAAGTACCTGCTGACCTTTGATCCGCTGGACGGCTCCTCCAACATCGATGTGAACGTCTCGGTGGGGACCATCTTCTCCATCCTGCGGTGCGCCGGGAGCTGCCAGAATCCGCGCGAGCAGGACTTCCTCCAGGCCGGGACCCAGCAGGTGGCCGCGGGCTACGCGCTCTACGGGCCCTCGACCATGATGGTGCTGACCTCCGGCAACGGGGTGAACGGCTTCACCCTGGACCAGAATATCGGAGAGTTCATCCTCACCCACCCGCGGATGCAGATCCCGGCGGACACCCGGGAGTTCGCCATCAATGTCTCGAACATGCGCTTCTGGGAGCCGCCGGTGCGCCGCTACGTCCAGGAGTGTCTGGACGGTAAGGAGGGCCCGCGCGGGGACGATTTCAACATGCGCTGGATCGCCTCTATGGTGGCGGAGGTGCACCGTATCCTGACGCGCGGCGGGGTCTTCATGTACCCCATGGACTCCAAGATGAAGGCCAAGGACTTAGGCGGGAAGCTGCGCCTGCTCTACGAGGCCAACCCCATGTCCTTCATCGTGGAGCAGGCCGGCGGCGGCTCCATTACCGGGACCTCGCGCATCATGGAGCTGCAGCCGGAGTCTCTGCACCAGCGGGTGCCGGTCATCCTGGGATCGCGCAACGAGGTGGAGCGCATCCTCGCCTATCACCGCGAGGGGTGAGCGCGTCGGGCGCGCCGTCCGCGGTCGGGACCTGGGCGGCACCCACACCGCACTGGCCGCGCCGGCGCCCCTGAAGGTCGAGGCGATCGAGGCCCAAACGCGTAGCCGTCGCGCCGGTCGTCCCTTGGTGGTCCGCGGGCTGCCCGAGCCTGAGCTGATCCGTAACCTGGTGCCGGGTCAGGCCGCCGTCGCGGCGAGCGCGTGATCGATCCCGGGCTCTGTTTACGACCAGCCGACACGATCGTCGATTCAGACTTTGTGGCCGCTGACTTGTCAGTCCGAGGCTAAGCCTTTCTATACGTATGGGATCTCGCTGAAGGTCCCCGTCGGGTGGCGCTCCGGGCGCGGTGGTGGTCCAGCGTGCTTGAACAGCATGGCCTCGGTGCGGCGCAGTCGGCGGCTCAACTCCCGCGCCAGGTTCATCATGATCAGGGTGAAGGGCTCGGGGTCCACCGCGTAGAGTTGGTAGAGCAGCGCGTTGCTGAGCCCCAGGGCGAGGCAGTCCTCCGCGGCGCGGACCCCGGCGCTGCGCGGATAAAGGTCGATGAGGGCCATCTCACCAAAGCAGTCCCCCGGTCCCAGTCTCCCGATGACCTCGGCACGCTCGCCCAGCGCGCGGTGGATCTCGACCCGCCCGAAGCGCAGGACATACATCGTCTCACCCCGGTCGCCCTGGTGAAAGAACCAGTGCCCGGCCGGCATCGCCACGCGCTCGGCCCGCGCGTTCAGGTAGGCCAGCGCCTGATCCGGGACGGCGCCAAAGATCGGCATGTCGCGCAATAGCGACAGTTCGTCCGCGACCTTCGGGACTGGCTGGGCAGGGTTGGAGCCCGGCGATGCCGACGGCGGGGCGTCGTTCGCGCACTGGTACCCGGTCATTGCCGCTCAGACGCCCTGGCGGCCGTGCTCGTCCCCGGTCCCCAGGCGCGCGAGCACCCAGTCGCGGACCTGGTGGGTGGAGCGTGCCCCACTGAAACGCCCACGCTCCTGACCGCCCTGGAACAGGATCACGGTGGGGAAGGCGCGCAGCCGGTAAAGGGCGGCCAGCTTTATGTTCTCGCCGCCGTCGAGCTCCACCTTGGCGAGGCGGATCGCACCGTCCAGTTCGTTGATCACCCGCTCCAAGTGGGGCGATAGGGTGTGGCAGGGGCTGCACCAGTCGGCACGGAAATCCACCAGGATCGGCTGCTGGCTGGATGCCTCAACGACCAGGGCCTGGAACTGGGTCAAGTCCACGTTGAAAATGGGTGGCTTGGTGTTGGATCGAAGTAACATGATCGCTCGTTGAAATGATCGCCCGTTAGAGTCCAACCAGTCGACAGTGAATTCTAACAGGAAGCGAGGACGAAGATGGTGGGGCCGGGGTGGGGCCATGGGGCGCAATGTCCGGGCGCTATCCTCGTTGCGTGTGTTCCCGAACGACCATCCGGATCGATTCCGGCGATGCACCCGGGCCAGTCCCGGGAAAATCAATAGGGTACTAATCGGGCCGTGTTCGCGTGTCAAGATTGGCTGGGTCATTTGTCTGGCGGGCCGAACCGGTAGTCGGACGAGCGGTCGCTGCGCTGCCGGTCACGAGCACCGCCGCGGGCGCGCGAACTCGCTTGGACCCACCGGCCCCTCTGGGCTATGGTAGGCGCCCCGAGCGCCGGGGGACCCACCGGCGGGCATTTTTGTTGAAAGTTAAGAGGTCCGATCATGTCCCTGTACGACACGGCGCGAGCCGCCTACCCCCTGACCCGCATGCGCCGGATGCGCCGCGACGCCTTCTCGCGTCGGCTGATGCGCGAGAGCCACCTGACCCCGGACGACCTGATCTGGCCGGTGTTCGTGCTCGAGGGGTCCGGTCAGCGTGAGCCGGTGGTTTCCATGCCCGGCGTCACCCGGCTCAGCATCGACCTGCTGGTGGCGCAGGCGCGCGAAATCGCCGCGTTGGGCGTCCCGGCCATGGCCCTGTTTCCGGTGACCCCGCCTTCGGCCAAGTCCGAGGACGCCGCCGAGGCCTTCAACCCGGACGGACTGGCGCAGCGTGCCGTGCGCGCCCTGAAGGACGCCTTGCCGGACCTGGGGGTGATCACCGACGTGGCCCTGGACCCCTTCACCACCCACGGCCAGGACGGACTGATCGACGAGACCGGCTATGTACTCAATGATGCCACCGTGGATGTCCTGGTCCGTCAGGCGGTCTCCCACGCCCAGGCCGGGGCCGACATCGTGGCCCCCTCGGACATGATGGACGGGCGCATCGGTGCGGTGCGCACCGCCCTGGAGGCCGAGGGTCACATCCACACCCGCATCCTGGCCTATTCCGCCAAGTATGCCTCCAGCTTCTACGGGCCCTTCCGCGACGCGGTGGGCTCGGCGACCAACCTCAAGGGCGGCAACAAGTACAGCTACCAGATGGACCCGGCCAACTCCAACGAGGCCCTGCACGAGGTCGGCCTGGATCTGGCCGAGGGCGCGGACATGGTGATGATCAAGCCCGGGATGCCGTACCTGGACATCGTGCGGCGGGTCAAGGACCAGTTCGGCGTGCCGACCTTCGTCTACCAGGTGAGCGGGGAGTACGCCATGCTCAAGGCGGCGAGTCAGAACGGCTGGCTCGACGAGCGCGCGGTGGTGCTGGAGTCCCTGCTCGGCTTCAAGCGTGCCGGGGCGGACGGGGTCCTCACCTACTACGCCCGGGACGTCGCCCGCTGGTTGGGCGAGTGAGTCCGATCCATGCCGCAGCGTTACGCCGTCATCGGCAACCCCATCGCCCACAGCAAGTCCCCATTGATCCATGCCGCCTTCGCCCGGCAGACGGGAGCGGACCTGGAGTACGGTCGGCTGCTGGCCGCGCCGGACGATTTTGAAGAGGCGGTGCGGCGCTTCTTCGCGGACGGGGGGCGGGGGCTCAATGTGACGGTGCCGTTCAAGGAGCAGGCCTTTCGGCTCGTGGATGAACACAGCCCCGGGGCCGCTGCCGCCGGGGCCGTCAACACCCTGATTCCGCTCCCCGGGGGCCGGTTGCGGGGCGACAATACGGATGGCGTGGGGCTGGTGCGCGACTTGCGGGAGAATCACGGTTTCGCCTTCGCCGGGCGACGCATACTCCTGCTCGGTGCCGGCGGGGCCGCCCGGGGCGTCCTGCGGCCCTTGCTGGAGACGGGCCTCAAGGAACTGCTGATCGCCAACCGCACGGCCGCACGGGCCGCGGCCTTGGCCGCCGCCGCGGCCGACCTGGGCGCGGTGCGCGGCTGCGGCCTGACGGATCTGGGGGGCACGGACTTCGACCTCATCATCAACGCGACCGCCGCCGGACTGACGGGGGCGGTGCCGCCGCTGCCGCCCCGGTGCCTCGCCCCGGGCGCCTGGACCTACGACCTGCTCTACGGGGACAGGCCCACGCCCTTTTGTTGCTGGGGCCTCGCCCAGGGGGCCGCACAGGCGCTCGATGGGCTCGGGATGCTGGTGGAGCAGGCGGCGGAGTCCTTCCGTCTGTGGCGCGGGATCAGGCCGCAGACCGCGCCGGTGATCCAACTGCTGCGGCCAACCCAATGACCATTGGCATGCTGGGCCTGGCGAGCGGCGTCACGGCCCGCACGGGCGCGGCCGGTGGTGCGCGTACCGGGGCCAGGCGGCGGGCGGCTCTGCCGGGGCTGCTGCTGACGCTGTGCCTCGTGTCTCTAGCGTCCGCGGCCGCGCCCCCCGACGCCAAGTCGGACATCGAGCCGCTGAACATGAGGCGCTGGATCACCCGCATGTGGGAGCCGGTCACCGCGGTGGGCGGACTCCTGAGCGACGACCAGCGCGAGGACGTGGTGGTCGTGCTGCACCGGCGCGATGCCATCCCCAACGATCTCGTGCTCCCGGTGGGCAGCCGCGGGCTCGGGATCTTCTCCCTGGGTGCGGACGGAAAATATCGCCGTGCGGCCCTCCTCGAAGGCCTGCTCCCCTGTGTCCAATGCCTGGGGACCATCAACCGCGACCCGCACGCCGCCCCTTTTGAAATCGACATCGCCGACCGTCAACTGACGGTGAGTTGGATCGGCAACGCGGATGGGTTTGTCTCGGTGCGCCTGGTGCTCGCCTGGAACGCGCAGGAGCAGGCCTTCGGGCTGATCGCCGATGAAGTGGTACGGGCGGACGGCCGCGGTGCCATCAGATCCCGGCGCACGCGAGACTACCGCACCGGGCGCGCCGAGACCGACGGCCAGGTCACCGAGTTCCCGCCCCACTTCATGTCCGCCGAGCGCATCCGGGCGGAGGATTACCGTTAGGCGATGTCCCCGCAAATTGGTCCACAAAGGTCTCGATCTCATCCTCCAACGCCGCCCGCGCGGTCAGTCCGGCAATCCAGCGCTCCGGGATCGCGCGATACCCCAGTGCCGCACCGAGCAGCGCCCCCAACACCGCGCCCCGGTGGGCGTTGTCGCCGCCCACGCCGACGTTGGCGATCAGGGCCGCCTCGAGGTCATCGGCATAGCGCCCCGCCAGGTACAGGACGGCCGGAAAGGATTGATCGATGTAGCAGGCCGGGCTCAAACGCCCGCCGATCACGTCCAGGTCCGACAACTGCCCGGCCGCCGCCTGCGCGACCACCCTACCGGCCGGGAACCCCAGGCGCTCGGCCAGGGCGCAGGCCAGGGGTCCGACCTGGGGCGCGGGGTCCCCGACCAGCCGGACCAGCAACTCCCTCAGGGCCAGGGCGTAGCGTTCCAGCGCGACGGACCTGTGGGTCAGGCGCAATTGCGCCAGGGCCGCGCCAATCCCCTGATCAGGCGCGCCGCGCGCCGCCAGAATGACCGGCGGCAGCGACACCAGGCCGCCGATGGAGGCCGTATCGTGTCCCTCGGCCCCGGCGCAGCGCGCCGGCGGCAGGCCCCGGGCAAGATTGGCGAAGAAGGCCCGATGGTAGGACTCCGCATAGGTGTCCCGGTGGCTGTCCGGGGCCGTCATAAAGGCCACATAGTCGTGCAGGAAGGCCGCCGGGTCATGGCCGCCGGCCGCGTTCATGGAGCGGATCAGCACCCGGGTACACAGCAGATTCAGCGTATTGTCCCCGGCCCGCAGCCCATGGTGGTAATGGATACGCGGCCGGCCCCACAGGTGCTTCTTGCCCTTCAGGATCAGGGTGCCGACCAGGTCGCCATCCTGGGCCCCGCGCCCCGCCTGGCCGGTACTGGCCAGCGGCATGATGGAGTTCGGATGCTCCGCCCGCGGCGCCTGATAATCGCGAATGGTGCCGAATTCGTGCCGCAGGGCGGCCACGTCGTAGTACCAATGCGCCGGCATCGCCAGCGCATCACCCACGAACATGCCCCATAGGGCGCCCCGCATCCGGTCCGCTACGGTCAGTTCCACCATCACATCAATCTCGATTTTGTTCGTTGGGGGGAGAGTGCCGATGCGGTCCAATGCCCTGAGTTCAAACCAGAAAGAGCGATCATCCACAGATGAACACAGATGAACACAGATTATTCATTGGCTTATGCTTGGTCGAGGGGCGACCTTGCGGCTGATTGCAACAATAGCGATAACCGCATGACAATGCGAGGAAAATCTGTGTTCATCTGTAGGTTTTATGTTCAAGGCTTGGTGGCCGCGGCAACAGGAAGGCCAGGGCGCCCAGCAGCAGGGTGGTGCCCAGGACGAACAGATGCAGGTTGACCGCCCCGGCCAAGGCGACCTTGGGCGCCACGCCCAGGGGCACCAGGGCGGCCATGGCGGCGATCTCGTAGCTGCCGCTGCCGGCGATGCCGTGGACCGGCAGGACACTGGAGAGTTCCGCCCCCATCACCCCGGCCAGCACGCGCCAGAAGGCGGCCGGGACGAAGTGTGCCAGGACACTCGCAAAGGCGATGAACTTGAGTGTCCAGGTCCCGGCCGTCCACAGATAGACCCGGGCGATGAGCCAGGGGTCGCGCGGCGCCGCGGCCGCGACCTGCCGCACCAGGGCGCGCGGCCGCCCGCCCCCGGCCAACCAGGGCGAGGCGCCGACACGCCCGATCAGGGCCAGCACCGAGAGTCCGGCGACCCAGGCGAACCCCGCCGCCCACCAGACCCACCAGGGGTCGCGCAGGTCCAGGATCAGGATGGCGACGAGCCCCAGGAAGTGCATGTCCAGGATGCGGATCCACAGGAGCGCCGCGGTCGCCTCCAGCAGGCCGAAGTCGAAATAGCGGCGCATCAGCCAGGGGAAGACCAACTCCCCGGTACGCATGGGCAGCAGGTTGTTGGCGCTGTTGTGCAGGATCGTCAGGCGCAGCACATAGATGAACTGCTCCTGCAAGCGCGGGCGGAACCAGTCGTAGACGCGCACCGCGCGCAGGCCATAGCTCAGGGCCGTGAGCAGGAAGAGCCAGGCGACCAGGAGCGGGGAGAAGGCCAGCCAGGGGGCGAGCAGCGTCCCCCAGCCGACACTGTACTGCACCGCCGCGACCAGGGCGGCGAGCAGGGCGGCGCCGATCAGCCAGTCCCGCGCGCGGCCCAGGCGCAGTCCGGGGGTGCCCAGGCACTGCGCGTCGCCCGGGGGCGCGGGCTCGCTCAGGAGCGGCGGTGTTTCGGCGGGTAGAAGGGCGGCGCGCCCGGGGGGCGGGTCTTGAAGCGGCGATGCACCCAAAAGTATTGCTCCGGCATGGTGTGGATGCGCGCCTCGATCACCCGGTTCATCAGGGCTGCATCGGCCGCCTGGTCGCCGGTGGGAAAGGGGCGCAGCGGCGCGTCGAAGACGAGTTCCAAGCCCCGGCCCCAGGGCAGGTAACGGGCAAAGGTCGGGATCACCAGGGCCCCGGACAGGGCGGCGAAGCGCCCGAGCATGGGGACCGTGGAGGCCGGCACGCCGCAGAAGGGCACGAAGATACCACGGCGCCCGCCGTCCTGGTCCGGCAGGTAGAAGAAGGGCGTGCCGGAGCGCACCACGCGGATCAGGCCGCGCAGGTCATCGCTGCGCTCGATGGAGACACTGCCGTACTGGCGGCGCGCCCGCTTGACCTGGCGGTCCACCACCGGGTCACGGATCTTCTGATACATGTAGACCCCGGCATGGACCAGGCCGGTGAAGGCCGCGCCCGCCAGTTCCAGCCCCACGAAATGGGGCACCAGCACGATCACCGGCCGACCGGCGGCGATGCAGGCGTCGATGACCTCGCGGTTGCGGATGAGCACCAGGCGCGTGAGCCGCGCCCGCGAAATCCCCCACACCAGCCCCTGGGTGACGGCGGCCACCCCCAGCCAGCCGAAATGGGCGCGCAGGATGCGCTCGCGCTGCGTCGGTGCGCGGTCGGCGAGACAGACGCCCAGGTTGCGGCGGGCGACCTCGCGTCGGTCCGCGGCCAAGTAATAGCCCAGCCGTCCGAGGCCCTGACCCAGCGCCCACAGGAGCGGGAAGGGGAGTCGACCCAGGGCATAGGCCAGGCCGACGGCAAGCCAACTGGGCCAGTAGCGCGGATGCCGCAGCGCGGGGCCGTAGGACAGGGGGCCGGAGTCCGGATCGGTCATCGCGGTAAACCGCCGGTGGTTGGTGTGCCGCCGCATAAGATCAGGAACGGTTCACTCATAAGGTAAACAAGTTCATTAGAGAATACTCTTGGTGCCGTTGTCGTTGTCGTTGTCGTTGTCGTTATCGTTGTCGTAATCGAGGTTATCGTAGCGCCCCGGATGGCCTTGATCACAATCCCGGCCAAGCCGCACCGGCGAGCGCACACGCTTGAGCCCGCTCGGACGATGGGAGCGCCGCACCCCAGTGCGGCGCGGCCTCGCGAGCGACCGCAGCGTTGCGTTCTGCGGATAGGC
>NZ_CAIKKU010000672.1 GCF_903828115.1 uncultured Thiodictyon sp.
CGACCACGATTACGACAACGACAACGACAACGACGCCCGGTCCGTGAGAACGTCCGGAGTTCTGATCGCACCCCCAGAATCACCCACCGAGACGACGCCTATGCCCCCCATCCACAGCCCCCCCACCGTACTCTGCGTGGGCGGTCACGACCCGAGCGGCGGCGCCGGGATCGGCGCGGACGCCGAGGCCGTGCGGGCCGCGGGCGCCTTCGCCCTCACGGTGGTCACCGCCCTGACGGACCAGGACACCCGCGGGCTGCGGCAGGTCTATCCCCAACCCGCCGCCCGGATCGAGGCCCAGTGCCGCGCCCTGATCGCGGACGGCGACCCGGCGGCGATCAAGATCGGGCTGATCGGCGATGCGCGGCTGGTCCCGATCCTGTGCGCCATCTGCGACGACCACCCGGCCTTGCCGGTAGTGCTGGACCCAGTGCTGGCCTCCGGGGCGGGGCAGGCGCTGGCCGACGCGGCCCTGATCCAGGCGCTGCTCACCGACCTGCTGCCCCGCGCCACCCTGGTGACGCCCAATCTGCCCGAGGCACAGCGCTTGAGCGGCGGCGCCGATGCGGCGGACTGCGCGCGGCGCCTGCGCGCGGCCGGGGCGCGCTGGGTCCTGATCACCGGCACCCATGAGGATGCCCCGGCCGTGACCAACCGACTCTATGGGAACGACGGGGACCCGCAGGCCCGGACCTGGCCGCGCCTGCCCGGCGACTATCACGGCTCCGGCTGCACGCTCGCGAGCGCTATCGCCGCCCGCCTCGCCCTGGGGCTCAGCCTGCCGACGGCGGTCGCGGCGGCCCAGGACTATACCTGGACCAGTCTGGCGCGCGCCTGGCGCACCGGCCGCGGCCAGCTCACCCCCAACCGGCTCTATGCCCTGCCCCGGGACCCGGCGGGCTGCGGAGCCGCCCCATGAGCCGGTCATTACGCGGGCTCTATGCCATCACCCCGGAGCCGGGCCCCGGCGACCCGGCGCACGCGCACCAGCGGCTGATCGGGCAGGTGGCGCGCGCCATCGACGGCGGCGCCCGGCTGGTCCAGTACCGGGCCAAGGGGCTGGCCCCGGACCGGCGACGGACCCAGGCGGCCGCGCTGGCCGAACTGTGCGACGCCGCCGCCGTCGCCCTGATCATCAACGATGACGTCGAACTCGCCCTGGCGGTCGGCGCCGCCGGCGTCCACCTGGGCCGGGACGACGCCGCCCCAGCCGCCGCCCGGGCCCGCCTGGGGCCGGACGCGATCATCGGCGTCTCCTGTTACGACCGCCTGGACCTGGCCCTGAGCGCCGCCACGGCCGGGGCCGACTACTGCGCCTTCGGCAGCTTCTTCCCCTCGCGCGTCAAACCCGACGCGGTGCGCCCCGCCCCCGACCTCTTGACCCGGGCCCGCGCACGACTCAAGGTACCGCTGGTTGCGATCGGCGGCATCACACCACAGAATGCCGGGCTGCTGATCGCGGCCGGCGCCGACCTGCTGGCCGTGATCACGGGTATCTTTGCCGCCCCGGATATCGCCGCGGCGGCCCGGGCCTACAGCCAACTATTTGAACCGGGCGTGCGCCCGACGGAGCCTTCCTGATGAGCCGATCCCACGACCTCTTTACCGCCGCCCAACGCCACATCCCCGGCGGCGTCAACTCACCGGTGCGGGCCTTCCGCGGGGTCGGCGGCGACCCGATATTCTTCGAAAGCGCGCTGGGGCCCTACGTCTTCGACGCGGACGGCAAGCGCTATGTCGACTATGTCGGCTCCTGGGGTCCCATGATCCTGGGCCACGCCCACCCAGAGGTCCTGGCGGCGGTCCGGGAGCGACTCGACAAGGGCCTGTCCTTCGGCGCCCCCACCGAGCTTGAGACCACCATGGCGGATCGCGTGTGCGCCCTGGTCCCGAGCATGGACCTGGTGCGCATGGTCAGTTCCGGCACCGAGGCCACCATGAGCGCGCTGCGCCTGGCCCGCGGCTTCACCGGCCGCGACAAGATCGTGAAGTTCGAGGGCTGCTACCACGGCCACGCGGACTCACTCCTGGTCAAGGCCGGCTCGGGCGCCCTGACCTTCGGCGAACCCAGTTCCCCCGGGGTGCCCAAGGCCCTGGCGGAACTCACCATCACCCTGACCTATAACGACCTGGCACAGGTCGAGGAGACCTTCGCCGCGCTCGGCCACGAAATCGCCTGTATCATCGTCGAGCCGGTCGCCGGCAACATGAACTGCATCCCCCCGGTGCCCGGCTTCCTGGAAGGGCTGCGCGCCGTATGCGACCGCTATGGAGCGCTGCTGATCCTGGACGAGGTCATGACCGGCTTTCGCGTCGCCTTGGGCGGGGCCCAGGCCCATTACGGCATCCGCCCGGACCTGACCGCGCTCGGCAAGGTGATCGGCGGCGGCATGCCGGTCGGGGCCTTCGGCGGGCGGCGCGAGGTGATGGAGCGAATCTCCCCCCTGGGTCCGGTCTATCAGGCCGGCACCCTGTCCGGCAACCCGATCGCCATGGCGGCGGGACTCAAGACCCTGGAGCTGATCTCCGCCCCCGGCTTCTACGAGCGGATCGCCGCGCGCACGGTGCAACTCACGGACGGCCTGCTGGAGCGCGCCCGCGCCGCCGGCGTGCCCCTGGCGGTGAACCGGGTCGGCGGCATGTTCGGCCTCTTCTTCACCCATGCGCCCCAGGTCACCAACTACGCCCAGGCCACCGCCTGCAACCAAGACCAGTTCCGCGCCTTCTTCCACGCCATGCTGGAACACGGCGTCTATCTGGCCCCCTCCGCCTTCGAGGCCGGGTTCGTCTCCATCACCCACGAGGAGGCGCAGCTCGTGGCCACCCTGGTGGCCGCCGCGGCGGCCTTCGCCCGGGTCGCCGCCTAGGGTCGCGGCGCGCCGGACCCGCGGCAACCCCGCGGGTCCGGCACCCGGCACCGCGCACCAGAGCCCCAGTGGACGCACTCTTCGATCAAGTCCTGGCCTGGGTGAGCGCACACCCGGGCTGGGCCTATGCCGTGATCTTCGCGGTCGCCATGGGTGAGTCCACCGCGATCATCGGGCTCATCGTCCCCGGGGTCGTCCTGCTGCTCGGCACCGGCGCCCTGATCACCACCGGCGCCATCGCGTTCTGGCCCGCCTTCGCCGCCGCGGTCATCGGGGCCGTCGTCGGCGACGGCCTGAGCTATGGCCTGGGGCGCCATTACAAGCTGCGCCTGCGCGGCATCTGGCCCTTCTGCCGCTACCCCGAGTCCCTGGACCAGGGCATCGCCTTCTTCGCCCGCCACGGCACCTGGAGCGTGGTCATCGGGCGCTTCGCCGGACCCAGCCGCGCCTTCACCCCGCTCGTCGCGGGAATGCTGGACATGGGCCCACGCCGCTTCTTCACGGCCGATATCGCCTCCGCGATGGCACAGATTCTCACCTATTTCATCCCCGGCATGGTGCTCGGGGCCTCGCTGAAGCTGGCCGCCGAGGCGGCCGTGCGCCTGGCCATCCTCGGGCTGCTCCTGGCCGGCACCCTGTGGTTCATCTTCTGGGCGGCCCACCGGGTCTACCGCTTGCTCGCCCCCCACGCCGGCCACTGGCTGCAGCGACTGCTGCGCTGGGCCGACCTGCACCCCAACTTGGGCGGCCTCGCGCTCGCCCTTGCAGACCCCTCGCACCCGGATGCCCGCGCCCTGACCGGGCTCGCCTTCCTCCTGCTGCTGGGCACCCTCCTGCTCGGGGCCGTCACCGGCCTGACCCTGTTCGGCCCGCGCGAACTGGCCCTGAATCTCGCCGCCCTGGACCTGGGCCAGAGCCTGCACACCCCGCTCGGCAATCGCCTGATGATCGCGCTGGCCGCGTTCGGCGCCCCCATCGTGGTCCTGCCCATGGTGCTCCTGGTGTACGCCTGGCTGCGTTGGCGCGGCGACGAACACCGGGGGCACTACTGGTTGGCAACGGCCGCCTTCCCCCTGGCGGCCACCCTCGTGCTCGGCGCCCTGCTCGCGGTACCGCGACCCGACCTCGGCCTGCACCTGGCCCTGCCCTGGTCCTTCCCCAGCGGGCCCGTCGTGCTGGCCACCAGTGTCTACGGATTCCTGGCCATCGCCATTGCCCGCGGCCTGGCCGCCCCGCTGCGCTGGGTCCCCTATGCCCTGGCCACCACGCTGATCACGGCAGTGGCCGGGGCCCGGGTCTATCTGGGCGCGGAGTGGCTCACCAGCGTCATCAACAGCATCGCCCTGGGTCTCGTGTGGGTCGCGGCCCTGGGGCTCGCCTTCCGCCGCCATAGCCGCCTGGCGCTGCGCCCCGGCGCACTCGCGGCGGTCGCCGCGATCGGACTGGCCGCGGGGCTCGGCCTCCACGGCGCCGTCATCGGCGACCGGGACCTGGAGCGACTGACCCCGGCCCCGCAGCTCGCGACCCTGGAGCGCAGCGCCTGGCAGGACGCCGCCTGGGCGCGGCTCCCACACCACCGGGAGGACCTGCGTCAGCGCCATCGCCACCCCTTGACCATTCAGTACGCGGGCGACCCGGCCTTGCTCACCGCGGCCCTGGCCGGGTCCGGCTGGCAGCCCGCACCGCTCCTGGATTGGGGCAGCGCCCTGCGGCTGCTGTCGCCCTCCTTGCCGCTGGCGGAGATCCCCGTCATCCCCCAGGTCCACGACGGCCGTCATGAGGCCCTGATCCTGACCAAGGCCACGGGCGCCGACCACCGGCAGGTCCTGCGCCTCTGGCCCACCCGCTGGCGCCTGACGGACGGCGCGCCCCTGTGGGTCGGCAATGTCACTCGCCAGCGCCGGGGCCTGTTGCTCAATCTGATCGTCGTCCCCGCCACCGACCCCCAAGACTTCCGCCTGCCCCCGGAATTTGAAAGGGAGTTACCGGGACTGCGCCTACGCGCCGCGTCCGGGGACGGACCCTTGCGGATTGAGGAGGAACCCGCAAGGGCACCTCCAGAGCCTTGACAGACTGAGGGGGATTTGTTTGACTGGCATCGACGCAACCGTTCATCGGGTAGTTTTGCGCCCACAGGCACTCGTAACCTGACTGGTGGTCTGTCCTCCATGTTGGAAGGACCCGAAGCCGTTGCCCCGTTTCCGACGCTCCACCGTCAGTCGGGCGATACGTTGGATCAAAGATGCTCATGCTTGCGGAACTGCAACCCCAGCCACCTCTGCCCGGCCTCAAGCGCATGGCGCACCCGCTCGATCCGGCCGCTGCCGATCAAGGGCAAAGGCCCGCTCGGATGGGCCATGACCCAAGCATAGACCAATTGCTCCGGACCTTACCCGCGGCCCGCAGTGTCGTGAAGGCCGCCGCCACCTGATCCGCATCCAGCAGATGTCCGCGTGGTCCACCGTGGTGATCCCCAGATCCAGTCCCTGCTCGATGAAGGCAATGAGTTGAGGCCGCGACAGGCCCCAATCCAGCAGGCGCCAGTAGCCCATGACGAAGCGGCTGAAGTCCGGACCGCCGGGGCCGAGTTGGATGCGTGAACAGGGCATAGGACTATCCCACTGACGAATTAGGGCCGGCCCAGCCGGTCGATGAATACGGCCAACCCGTCCAGCAGCGCCGCCTCCTGATCGCGCTGGGGGAAATGACCGCAGCGGGCCAGTTTGAGCAGTTGCGTCCCCGGCACCCGGGCGGCGATCACATCGATCTGGCGCATGGTGGCGTACTCGTCGTCCTCGCCCTGGATCGCCAGCACCGGACAACGGATGTTGCCCAGGGACTCCTCGATGTTCCAGTCGCGGAATGCCGGCGACAGCCAGCAGTCGTGCCAGTCCTTGAAGACCCGCGCGGCCGGCGCCTGATGGTAGCGCGCAAGCCTCTGCGGTAAATCGGTGGTATGCCAGGCGATGCCGGCGGCGCGAATGCCGGCCAAGGCCTCGGGCTCGACGAATTCGTGCGGCGCGATCACCGCCAGCGCGCGCGGCACCGCCGGGAAGGCCGCGGCAAAGATCAGGGCAATGCTGCCGCCGTCGCTGTGGCCGATCAGCACCGGGGCTTCGATCCGCAGCGCGGCGAGCAGCGCGGGCAGGACCTCCTCGGCTTCGCGATGCAGGTAGCGCGGCGTGCGCGGGTCCGTATAGGCCTGCGAGCCCCCGTAACCGGCACGCGACCAGGCAATGACGCGGCAGCCGGTCACCGCCGCCAACCGCACGGAAAAATAGCGCCACATGGCCACACAACCCAGGCCGTCGTGCAGCAGCAGCAAGGGCGGGCGGCCCGGCACCAGCGCCGGATGATCCCGATATTCAAGGCGCAAACCGTTCACAACGATGTGTTTCATAGCTCAGGAACGGTTCATCAATGATCCATAAGGAAATGCTCTGTGCACCGTTGTCGTTGTCGTTGTCGTAGTAGTAGTCGTAGTCGAGGTTGTCGTAGCGCCCCGGATCCTCTCGCACCCCAAAGTGCATCGCTTCTCCGATTACGACAACGACAACGACAACGACAACGATTGTGTTCGTGTTTAACTCTTGCTTGACTCGTCACTCAGCCGCACGGCCAGGGTAGCAGCAATTCCATGGACAGGTCCGGGCGCCGACCGCTCAGCGCTGACAGTCCCGCGTGTCGTTCCGGCCCCAAGGCGGCCGGGCCACCCCGCGGCTCAATGCCCATGCGCCTGCAACCACTGCTCCAACATGACCAGCACCCACAGCATGACGCCGTAATAGCCGGCGTGCTGCCCGGCGTGGCGGGCGCGCAGCCAGTCGATATAGTCGGGGCGCACGATGCCGCGCGCACGCAGGGCGTTCAGGCTGTCGTCGGCCAGGGCCTTGAGCGGGGCGTATTCGGCCAGCCACAGGCCCACCGGCAGGCCGAAGCCCTGCTTCTGTTTCTTGATGATCGCGGGCGGCAGGAAATCGGCCAGGGCCTGCTTGAAGAACCAGCGCAGGCGGTTGTCCTTGAGCTGAATCCGGGGCGGCACCGAGGCGGCAAAGTCCATCAGGCGTTCGTCGAGCAGGGGGTAGCGCACGTCTACCCCGGCCAGTTCGCAGGCCTGGTTGACCTTGCGCAGGTCGTTGTCCGCCAGAGTGATCTTCAGATCCAGGTGCATCATGCGGTTGATGATGGCGCGCGAGCTGATGTGGTGGTAGCAGGCGCGCTGGGTCTCCAGGGGCGCGTTCGGGTCCACGCGGGCGAGGAAGGCGGGGTCGAAGATCGCGGCGAGCGGGGTGCGGTGCAGGAAGTTGTAGCTCTCCAGTCGGTCCGGCAGCGGGGTGCGCGCCTGGTCCACATAGCTCTTGAATTTCCTGAGGCCGGGCACCGCATCCAGGCCGGGGATGGCGGCCAGCGGGTCCAGCAGGCCGCGGCGGACCCACCCGGGGAGGCTGCGGTAGAGCTCGAAGAGTTGCTGGTTGGCGTAGCGGGCATTGCCGCCGAAGATCTCATCGCCCCCGTCGCCGGCCAGGAGCCGGGTGCAGCCGTCGTTACGGGCGAAACGGGCGCAGAGATACGCGGGGATGATGGATGCGTTGGCGAAGGGCTCGTCGCACCAGGCCGCAAGCCGCGGAATCGCGTCCAGGACGTCCTGGGGCTGGACATAGTATTCCCGCGCCTCGGTGCCGAAGTGGCGCGCGGCGACGCGGGCATAGGCCATCTCGTCGTAGCCCCGGGCGTCGAACCCCATAGAATAGGTCCGCACCGGCACGCCGCGCAACCGGCGCAAGGTGCCGGCGACGGTGGAACTGTCGGTACCGCCGCTCAGAAAGCACCCGACCTCGCCCGCGCCCGCCCCGGGCGCCGCGGCCGCGCCGCCGACCACCAGGGGCAGCAGCCGACGGAACTCCCGGCTGAGATCCGCAAGCGGGGTCGGGTTGTCGTCCCGATAGGGCATGTGCCAGTAGAAGAAGGCGTGGCGGCCGAGCGGGTTGAGGTCCACCGCCTGGGCGGGCAGCAGTTTCTCCACCCCCTGGTAGATGCTGCCGGGACTCGGGACCACATGGAAATAGAGATAGTCGAAGAGCGCCTGGTCGCGCAGGCGCGCCGGGAACCCGGGCAGCCCGGTGAAGGCGCACAGGCGGCTGGCGAAGGCCACGGTCTCACCCAGGCGGCACAGGTAGAGCGGCCTGATCCCCGCCCGATCGACCGCCAGCAGGACCTTGCGGCGACGCAGATCCATGAGCGCCAGGGCGAAGCTGCCGTGGATGTGCCCGAGCAAGGCATCGCCCTCGGCGTGGTAGAGGCGGGCCACCGCCGCCGCGTCCAGAACTCCGGACGCCATGCCGCCCAGGCCGGTGACCGGCTCGGTGAGACAGACCACGACCTCCTCGTCGGCATAGACGAGGTCGGGGCCGGCCTGGGAGCCCGCGTGCCCGCCGCGGTCACGGACGCGCCCGACGCCGGGCCCCGGCGCCCCCCCGGCGATCACACCGCGCCCCAGCATGGTATCGAGTAGCTGGTCCGAGGCCTGAGCGTCGGCGATTTGGCCCATCCAACCACAAATGGCGTACATCGGTCCTCTCCTGGGGGGTGGCGGCCGGAGTGCGAGGACGCGGCGCGTCCCGCCGGCGGGCGGTCGAGCCGCGATTATACCCGGCGGCCCCTGGAACTCGCCCGAGGGAGCGGCCGCGGATGGTGATTGCGCCGCGCACGCGCGGACCGGACCCGCCATACTTACCCATTGTCCGCACCCGCCTGACCCATCAACCAACGCCTACGGAGCCTCAGCATGCGCTCGATCTTCCTCGTCACCGCCGTATTCGCCGCGGCCCCCCTGCTTGCGCAGACCGCAACGCCCCCCGCCGCCACGCCGACCTCGGCCGCGGCCCCCAACCCGAATCTCGAGCAGGCCCGGGCCCTGACCAAGGAATTCGCCGACACCTTGAAGGGCGAGTTGGAGGCCGCCATGAAGTCCGGGGGCCCCGTTGCGGCCATCGGCGTATGCAAGGAGCGGGCACCGGCCATCGCCGCCGCCATCTCCGGGCGGTCCGGCTGGGAGGTCGGGCGCGTCAGCCTCAAACCACGCAACGCTAAGGGCGGGCAGCCGGACGCCTGGGAGCGGCAGGTGCTGACCCGCTTCGACGAGCGCAAGGCGGCCGGTGAACCGGTCGAAACCATGGCCTTCGCCGCCGTGGTGGACGGTGACGGTACCAAGCAGTTCCGCTTCATGAAGGCGATCCCCACGGGTGAGGTCTGTCTCGCCTGCCACGGCGGCAATATCGCCCCCACGGTGGCCGCGACCCTGGACCAAGCCTATCCAGAGGACCACGCGCGCGGTTATGCTGTCGGGGATATCCGCGGGGCCTTCAGCCTGACCAAGCCGATCGACTGATACGAGCGCGGACGCACCGCGGATCGGGTCGGTTGGGTGCAGCGCATCCCCGGCACCTTAATTTCCCCGGCATCACAGTGCGGCCGGCGCCAAGCCCCGGCCGACAACAGCGGGTGTAACCATGTCCGACCAACGCTTCGATCTGACCTACAAGGGCCTGGTCGCCCCGGGGGCCGACCCCGAAACGGCCCGGCAACGCCTGACCGGGGTCTTCAAGCTCAGCGACAAGGGCGCCGAGCGCCTGTTCACCGGCCGGCCGGTGGTGGTCAAGCGCGATGTGGATGCGGCCACCGCCGGCCGCTTCAAGAAGATCTTTGCCCACGCGGGGGCGGTCTTGACGATCACCCCGGTGGCGGACTCGGGGAGCGCGGCCGACCAGGAACTGGCCGCCGCGCCGCCGCCCCAGGCCGACGACCCGCGCGAAGGCGCGCCGTTGTCCCTGGCGCCCCAGTGGGGCGATCTGGAGTCCCCCCCGGCCGCCGCGCCGCCGGTGTTGGACTTGAGCTATCTGAGTCTGGTCCCGGGCGACAAGTGGACCCTGGAGGATTGCCAGGCCCCCCCGACCCCGATCCCGGAACTGGACACCAGCGCACTGGAACTGGAACCGCTCCAGCCGCGGACCGAACACACCACCGACCCACTACTGGACTGACAGCGAGCGATGACCAAGGACTTCGACCATATCGTGATCGGCGCGGGCATCAGCGGGCTCGGCGCCGCCCATTTCTCGGCCCGGCGCGGCCTGGGCACCCTGGTCCTGGAGGCCGCCCCCCGGGTGGGTGGGTGCATCAACACCCACGAGTTCCAAGGGCTTGGCGGGTTCTGGACCGAGGCGGGCAGCCACACCTGTTTCAACAGCTACGGCAATCTGCTCACCATCATGGACGACCTGGGTCTGACCAGCCGGGTCCTGCCCAAGGCCAAGGTCGGCTACCGGCTGTGGCAGGACGGGGAGCGCCGCTCCATCGTGTCCGCCCTGCATGTCCTGGAGGCCGCAGTGTCGCTGCCGCGACTCTTCACGACCCCGAAGCAGGGGCAGCGCGTGGCGGACTATTACGGCCGCGTACTGGGGCGGCGCAATTATCGGGACCTGCTGCGCCACGCCTTCCAGGCAGTGATCTGTCAAGCCGCGGACGACTATCCGGCCGAGGCCCTGTTCCGCCGTAAGCCGCGCCGCAAGGACGTGATCAAAGCCTTCACCTTCGCCGACGGGCTCGCGGCCATCCCCGCGGCCATCGCCGGCCAGGACCGGCTCCAGATCCGCACCGGCCAGCGCATCACTGCCGTCGTTCCCGACCAGGGCGGCTGGCGGGTCGTCGCCGACGGCGCCGGTGAGGTCACCTGTGATTATCTGACCCTGGCGGTGCCGCCGGATGCCGCCGCCCGGCTGCTGCCGGCCGGCTTCGACGGGGCGCGGGACGCGATCGGGGCCATCGCCATGGCGGAGATCGAGACCCTACTCTTGGCATTTCGCGGCGCGGACCTGCAACTGCCCGCCCTGGCGGGGCTCATCGCGGTCGACGGGCCATTCTACTCGGCGGTCTCCAGAGACTTCCTGCCCGAGCGCACCCATCGCGGCTTCGCCTTCCACTTCCGCCCCGGGGCCCTGTGCCGGGACGACCAGGTAACCGTCGCCTGCCGGGCCCTGGGGGTCGACCCCGGACAGGTTGCTGCCCAAGCACAGGTGCACAACCGCCTGCCGGCCCTGCGTGCCGGGCATACGGCCGTGGTCGGGCGCATCGACAGCGCCATCGTCGGCAGCCGTTTGGCCATCACCGGCAACTGGTTCCTCGGGGTCTCCATTGAGGACGCCCTGACCCGCAGCCGCCGGGAGACCGACCGCCTGTTCGGGGCCGAACCTTCCCGGATACCATGACATCATGGTATATCGTTAACACCATAAAGAAGTATTTATCCGCTGCGTTCATTTGCGGACAATGTTCTTCCCCGCAGCAGCAACCAAGGAGCATTCCCATGCGTCACCCATTTATTTTTCTATGCCTGCTCGGCTTGGCCCAGGCGAGCGCCGCCGAGATGATCGGCAGCGTGAACACCAAGTTCAAACTCATGGGCCCGAGCGACAAGATCGTCGTGGAGGTCTTCGACGACGAGGACCTGCCCGGGGTCGCCTGCTATCTCAGCCGCGCCAAGACCGGCGGCATCTCCGGCGCGGTCGGGGTGGCGGAGGACACCTCGGACGCCTCGCTGGACTGCGCCCAGATCGGGCCCATCAACCCGCCCGATGACATCCGCAGCGGTAAGCGCAACGGCGAGCAGGTCTTCAAGAAGCGCACCTCGCTGATCTTCAAGACCCTTCAGGTGGTGCGCTTCTACGACCCCCAGCGTAACGTCGTGGTCTATATGACCTACAGCGACCGGGTCCTCGAGGGGTCGCCCAAAAACAGCGTCGCGGTGGTGGCCATCGCGCCCTGGGGCACCCAGCCCCCGGGCGTCGGCGTACCGGCGCAGACACCGGCCCCGGCGACCAAGCCCGGTCAATGAACGGGCGCGCAACATCCCTGACGCAAGCCTGGACCCCTATGACCGCGTCCGTTGGAACAGGTCGACGCCTGCGCCAGTCGACGCAACCCATCGCACTACCGGAATACCGACCGTGTCCATGAAGAAGAACATCGGCCAGACCGACCGCACGATCCGCCTGGCCGTCGCCGGGCTCTTGGTGCTCTGCGGCATCTGGCTGCACCTGTGGTTCCTGTCAGTCATCGCCCTGGCCCTGGTGGTCACTGGCTTCACCGGCATCTGCCCGGTCTATCTTCCGTTCAAGATCGACACCAACAAGGACGGCGAGGACTGATCCGAACGCCGGCCGCTCAGTCGCAACGCAGGGGCGCCAGGGCACCCGTCGCGCGGTAGGCGCGGTAATCCGCGAGCACCGCGGCGTGATCGAAGGCGAGCAGGGCCGGGATGGCCTCGGGCAGGCAGACCAGCACCGCACGGGCGTCGTCCAGCGCCCGCGGCTCGCCGGTGGCCTCAGCCACATAGACCGCGCTGACCGTGTGGCCCCGCGGGTCGCGACCGGGGTCTGAATAGACACCGAGCAGGGCGCGCAGGGTGACGATCAACCCGGTCTCCTCCCGTGCCTCCCGCACCGCCGCCCGCTCCACGCGCTCCCCGACATCCACGAAGCCGCCGGGGATGGCCCAACCCGGGGGCGGGTTGCGGCGCTCGATCAGGACGATGGGGCGGCCGGGGCGGTCCACCAGTTCAATGATGGCGTCCGCGGCGAGCAGGGGTGTCACGGGTTTGGGCATGGGGATGGATTCCTGGGGTCAGATCGCGGCACAGTATCAGGACAACGAGTCGGATCGCCATTGTCGTTGTCGTTGTCGTTGTCGTTGTCGTTGTCGAGGTTATCGTAGCACCGTGGATTCTCTCGCACCCCAAATTGCATCGCTTCTCCGATTACGATTACGATTACGACAACGACAACGACAACGATTGTGTTTCACTTGTTCTTCACTCGTTACATGACGTCATCGCCCGACCCTGGAGCACCGTATTGGAAGCCTTTCTTCTCTCCACCGGCGTGGTCGCACTCGCCGAAATCGGCGATAAGACCCAACTCCTCGCCTTCATCCTCGCCGCCCAGTTTCGCAAACCGGTCCCCATCATCCTGGGCATCCTCATCGCCACGCTGGCCAACCATGCCCTGGCGGCGGCCTTGGGGCTCTCCGTGGCGGCCCTGATCGAACCCCAGACCCTGCGCTGGGTGCTGGGGCTGTCCTTCATCGCCATGGCGATCTGGATTCTGATCCCCGACCGGCTCGACGAGGACGACGCCAAGCTCGCCCGCTTCGGGGTCTTCGGCACCACCCTGATCGCCTTCTTCATCGCCGAGATCGGCGACAAGACCCAGGTCGCGACCGTGGCCCTGGCGGCGCAGTATCAGTCGATCGTGCTGGTCGTCGTCGGCACCACGCTCGGGATGCTGATCGCCAATGTACCGGCCGTGATCCTCGGCGACCGCATCGCGGGCCGCCTGCCCGTCCATCTGGTCCACCGCGTCGCGGCCGCCATCTTCGCGCTCCTGGGCCTGCTCACCCTCCTGGGGGTCGGGGAAGGCTACGGCCTGTGAGCCCGGAAAGAGCAGTTATCCACAGATGAACACAGATGAACACAGATGATTCATTGACTTACCCCTGACCGGGGGCTCACCTTGCCGGTGAGTGAAACAATAGCGATAAGCGCATGACAATCTGAAGAAAATCTGTGTTCATCTGTGTCCATCTGTGGATTTTAGGGTGAGCGGCGCCCCCGCTGCCGCGGAGAATGGCCGCTGGCAGGCCCGACTCGAACTCGGTCTCGCGGACCGGGCCGGGCGCACGGTCGTGGCACACCAACGCCACCAGGGGCCGCTGACGGTCCAGCGCCCCTTCTACCCCGAGGGCGCACCCTGCCACCTCTATCTGCTGCACCCACCCGGGGGGGTGGTCGGGGGCGACCGGCTGGAGGTCAGGGTCCGGGTCGAGGCCGGGGCCCATGCACTGATCACCACCCCGGGGGCGGCCAAGTTCTATCGCAGCGCCGGTCCCCGGGCGGACCAGGTGCAACACCTCGAGCTCGCCGCGGACGGGGTCCTGGAGTGGTTTCCGCAGGAGAACATCCTGTTCCCCGGGGCCCAGTTGTGCTCGAGCATGGCGGTGGACCTGGCCCCGGGCGCCCGCTTCCTGGGCGCCGAGGTCCACTGCCTGGGGCGGCCGGCGATCAGCGAGCGCTTCGCCCAGGGGCGCGCAGACCTGCGCCTGCGGGTCAGCCGGGCGGGCGTCCCCCTGCTCTTGGAGCGGCTCCTGGTGACCGCCGGGCAGGGCCTGGATGGACCTACCGGGCTGCGCGGCCTGCCGGTCACCGGGACCCTGCTGGCGAGCGGCGCGGACGCCGCGGACCTGGCCGCGGTCCGCGCCCACCCCGGGGGCGCCGGGTACCGGCCCGGCGCGGATCAGACGCGACCAGCAGCAACACCCCTCTGGGCCGCGACCCTGCTCGGCGACCTCCTGATCGTCCGCACCCTGGCCCCCGCGACCGAACCCATACAGCGGCTTTTCATCGCCCTTTGGGGCATACTTCGCCCCAGACTGCTGGGGCGCCCGGCCTGCCCGCCGCGGATCTGGGCCACCTGAGCGACCCGCCCCGCCGACCCGCATCAGCGACCCCGAACCGGAGGCCACCGTGGATCTCACCCCCCGCGAGAAAGACAAACTGCTGCTCTTCACCGCCGGCCTGCTCGCCGAGCGACGCCGCGCCCGGGGCCTGCGGCTCAACTACCCGGAGGCCATGGCCTATATCAGTTGCGCCATCCTGGAGGGCGCCCGCGACGGCCGGAGCGTCGCCGAGCTGATGGACCTCGGCCGCACCCTGCTGACCCGGGAGGACGTCATGGACGGCATCGCGGAGTTGATCCACGAGGTCCAGGTCGAGGCGACCTTTCCGGATGGCACCAAGTTGGTGACGGTCCACGATCCCATCGTCTAAAAGAAGTACGTTAGTACGTTAGTACGGGAGTACGTTGGGGGCGCCTGGTACTTACGTACTAACGTACTAACGTACTAACGTACTTTCTTTCCCGGAGTAGGCCATGATTCCAGGCGAAGTCTTCACCGCCCCCGGCCAGATCGAGCTCAACGCCGGTCGCCCGGTGCTGAGCGTGGCCGTCGCCAATACCGGCGACCGGCCCATTCAGGTGGGCTCGCACTACCACTTCTTCGAGACCAACGCGGCGCTGCACTTCGACCGTGAACCGACCCGTGGCCAACGGCTGGACATCCCGGCCGGTACCGCGGTGCGCTTCGAGCCGGGGCAGACGCGGACCGTGACACTGGTCCCCTATGCCGGCAGCCGCCGGGTCTATGGCTTCAATGCCCAGGTGATGGGCGCGCTGGATGGAGCAACGCCATGAGCCGTATCGATCGTGCCGCCTATGCCTCACTCTACGGCCCCACGGTCGGCGACCGGGTCCGCCTCGGTGACTCGGAGTTGATCATCCAGGTAGAAGAGGACCGCACCGTTTATGGCGACGAGGTCTCCTTCGGCGGCGGCAAGGTGATCCGCGACGGCATGGGGCAATGCCAGCGCGAATGCCACGCGGTCGCCGATCTGGTCATCACCAATGCCCTGATCCTGGACCATTGGGGCATCGTCAAGGCCGACGTCGGCATCAAGGACGGACGCATCTGCGGTATCGGCAAGGCCGGCAACCCGGATACCCAGGCGGGGGTCGATATTCTCATCGGCCCCGGCACCGAGGTCATCGCCGGCGAGGGCCAGATCCTCACCGCCGGGGGCATCGACGCCCACATCCATTTCATCTGCCCCCAGCAGGTGGAGGACGCGCTGATGTCGGGGATCACCACCATGATCGGTGGCGGCACCGGTCCGGCCACCGGCACCAACGCCACCACCTGCACCCCGGGTCCCTGGAACCTCCACCGAATGCTCCAGGCGGCCGAGGGGCTGCCGGTCAACCTGGGCTTTCTGGGCAAGGGCAATGCCAGCCTGCCGCTCCCCCTGGAGGAGCAGGTACGCGCCGGGGCCATGGGGCTCAAGCTCCACGAGGACTGGGGCACCACCCCGGCCGCCATCGACTGCTGTCTGGGCGTGGCGGAGCTTGCCGATGTGCAGGTCGCCATCCATACGGATACCTTGAATGAGAGCGGCTTTGTCGAGGACACCATCGCCGCCTTCAAGGACCGCACCATCCACACCTATCACACCGAGGGCGCGGGCGGCGGCCATGCCCCGGACATCATCAAGGCGGCGGGGCTGCCCAATGTGTTGCCCTCCTCCACCAACCCGACCCGGCCCTATACGGTCAATACGGTGGACGAGCACCTGGACATGCTGATGGTCTGCCATCACCTGTCGCCGTCGATCCCGGAGGACGTCGCCTTTGCCGAGTCACGCATCCGCCGCGAGACCATCGCCGCGGAGGACATACTCCACGACCTGGGCGCCTTCAGCATGATCTCGTCGGACTCCCAGGCGATGGGCCGGGTCGGCGAGGTCATTACCCGCACCTGGCAGACGGCCCACAAGATGAAGGTGCAGCGCGGCGCCCTGACCCAGGACCCGGCCGCCCACGACAACTTCCGCGCCAAGCGCTATGTGGCCAAGTACACCATCAACCCGGCCATCGCCCACGGCATTGCGCATGAGGTCGGCTCGGTGGCCGTCGGCAAGCTTGCCGACCTGGTGCTTTGGCGACCCGCCTTCTTCGCGACCAAACCGAGCCTCATCATCAAGGGCGGGCTGATCGCCGCCGCCCCCATGGGCGACCCCAACGCCTCCATCCCTACCCCGCAGCCGGTCCATTACCGTCACATGTTCGCCGCCGTCGGCGGGGCCCTGCCGGCGACTTGCATGACCTTCCTGTCCCAGTGGGCCATGGACGCCGGGATCCCGCGGCAACTGGGGCTCAAGCGCCTGATCGGCATGGTGCGCAACACCCGGGCGCTGCGCAAGTCCGACATGATCCACAACGACTGGCAGCCGCTGATCGAGGTCGACGCCCAGACCTATGAGGTCCGCGCCGACGGGCAGTTGCTCACCTGCGAGCCGGCGGCGGTGCTGCCGTTTGCGCAACGGTATTTCCTCTTCTGAGCCGCGATCGGCGGCGAAGGCGAGGACCAGTCAGTGGCAGAGCACTGGTCCGGCTCGGACGCACGATCGCCTCGCGTGGCGTGGCGTGGCGTGCACACTTTCCAATCGCTACAGTGTGCACGCCAGGCTCGAGGGCTGGCCGCATCCCCTCCCCAATGGACAGGTGGAGGCAAGAAATATCTTGACAGGTGCTGAAGCACGACGTGATCATGTCCCCTGTCCCAGGACAGCGGACAGACGTAAGAGTGATCTGATGAAAAGTCAAGACATCGTCGTATTGCTGAAACTCCTCAGCCTGGAGTTGGCCGGCCAACGCCGGAAGAACCGACCCCAGGGCTCCGTGGCTGAACCTTTCGATTGGGCGGGCTGGGAGCTTTCCGCGCAAGACGAGGCTGAGTTGAATCCAGCCCTGCCTGGATACAATACGCAGTTGAGTCAGATTGTTAAAAATGCGGAACGCCGCCTGGGGTTGGAGACGAACCCGCATGAGGCTAACGAAGCAAACGAGCGTTACTCGGTGCGCGGGCTGTCTGCATCTCTAGGGATCAGCAAGACCGAAGTCGCTGCATCGCTGCGCCGCAGCGTGGATGTAGGACTGGCGCGCAAGGAACGCCAAAGCGGTCTATTGCGGACGAACGCCAGGGCCTTGTTAGACCTCCTTGAGCACGCTGTCAAGTATGTATTCCCTGCCAGGCCCGGAGCCCTGGGACGCGGCATCCCCACGGCCTTTGCGGCCCCGGTGCTGGCTGATGGACTGCGCAGCGCGGGAGACAGCATCTTCGTGTGGCCATACGCACGCGGCAGCCGGATGGGCCAGAGCATCACTCCGCTGTTCATGTCTGTCCCCGTTGCCGTGCAGAGCGACCCGGACTTATACGCCATGCTGGCACTCGTCGATGCCATTCGTCTGGGCAACCCGCGCGAGCGATCCCTCGCGGTCGCGCGGCTGACTCAACGGTTTGGCGTCCAATGACCCGTGCTGCACTTACGCATCGGGCGATGATCGCGGCCGTTGCAGAGGCTCTCGGACCTGACCTCTTGACTCGCATGGCATTTCTCGGTGGCTGCGCGACCGGGCTTCTCATCACCGACGAGTTGACCAGAGAGTCTGTGCGCTATACCGAGGACGTCGATCTCATCGTCGAAGCAGTCACCAGCGGACAATGGGCACAACTTGGGAACGCCCTGCGGAAACGCGGCTTTCGCAGTTCTCCGGAGGACGAGATCATCTGTCGTATGCGGCTCGATGTCTTGATCGTCGATTTCATGCCGACCATCGAGCAGGTGCTTGGATTTACCAACCGATGGTATCCGCTGGCCCTCGCAACGGCCGAGTGGTACTCATTGACTCCTGACCTGAGAATACGGCTAGTGACGCCGCCTCTATTCGCTGCCACCAAGCTCGAAGCCTATCGTGGACGCGGAAACGGCAACCTCTTGGCGAGCCGAGATATCGAAGACCTGATCAACCTGTTTAATGGTCGAGACGATATCGCTGAACAGATCGCACAAGGGGATAGCGAGGTCCGTCGCTACATCGCCGCGGCGATCACCCAGTTGGTTGCCGACCGCGACTTTGAGTATGCCATTCAAGGAAACCTGCGCGATGTCGGACGCGAAGAGGTGCTCTATGAGCGCCTCGCAGCAGTAGCAGCGATGTGATGATCACGCCCATCGCGCTCGCGGCGAAGTCGCTGGTGCACACAGCGGACCCTGCCGAAGCCCCCGCCCGCGACTGAGACCGCTCGGCCGGACATCTCCGTCGACCCGACATGCGCTAGCACCGGGGCGGAAACCTCGATCAACACCTGGGAGGCCTGGACCGTCAGCACAGCGGCAAGAGTGGCAGGTGAAGCAGCGTCTGAACCGGCCCGCGGCCGGAACCATGATCAAGGCCACCCAGAACCCGAACACCACGCGACACTGCCCCCACGGGTCGGCAGAACGAAAAGACGCCCGGCGCCTTGAAGCCGCCCGGGGGCGGGGCGTAGCATGACCGCTGCGTCGGCCCGCTGAACCGCGCGGTTACGGCCCCGGCCCGCACGGCCCCGCCACTTCAACCTTGGGGAGACAACGCATGTTCAAAGAAGAGCGTACCGGATCGCAATTCGACTGGTCCATGTTGGGCAACCTCGCGGAGGGTCGGCCCAATCTGGGGGACTCGATGAATGTCGCGGTCTATCGCCTGATGCAATTTACGCTGCGCGACGTGCTCATTCAACGGATGGGGGTCGCGGCTGCGGACCGGGTCTTCTATGACGCCGGCCGCGAGGCAGGGGTGCAGTTTTATGCCCATGTGCTGACGAAGAAGGACAGTTTCCCGGACTTCGTCGGCGATCTCCAGGACGCACTGCGGAAATTGAATATCGGCATCCTGCGCGTCGAACAGGCGGACCTGGAGCGGCTCAGGTTCACCCTCACGGTAGCCGAGGATCTCGATTGCTCGGGGCTGCCGGTCTGCGGCGAGCAGGTCTGCACCTATGACGAGGGGTTCATCCATGGCCTGCTGAGCTCCCATACCGGGCGGGAATTCCAGGTGCGCGAGGTCGATTGCTGGGCCTCGGGGGACCGCGTGTGCCGCTTTGAAGCACACGCACTCTGATCCGCCCGCCCAGCCGCCGCTGACACATGGTCACCGTTGCCGAACATCACCTGGATCAGTTGACCGCGACGCTGTCCCGGATCCTGCGCGGTGAAAAGCCGCCGCCCATGGTCTTGCCCGCGGATTATCCGCAGGACGAGTTCAATCAGTTTGTGGGCTATTTCAACCGCCTCGTCATCGAGTATGACGACTTCGCCGATTTCATGTATTCGATGGCCCGCGGCGAGTTGGACCGCGCGCCCCCGGCGGGTAAGATGCGGGTGCTCCAATCCTTCAAAAGCCTCCAGGCCAACCTGCGCCACCTGACCTGGAAAACGCAGCAGATCGCCGCCGGGGACCTTTCCCAGCGGGTCGATTTCATGGGCGATTTTTCGACCGCCTTCAATGAGATGACCCGGCAGTTGCAGCAGGCGTTCGCCGACCTGCGGCAGGAAAAGGAGCGCTCCGAGCAACTGCTGCGTGACCTGACCGACAGCATCCACTATTCACAGCGTATCCAGGCCGCCCTCTTACCCCCACCCGGGGCCCTGGATGACTACCTGGCCGATTCCTTCACCCTGTGGCTGCCCCGTGATATCGTGGGCGGTGACATCTATTGCCTGGAGGCCTGCCCCGCGGGCGCTCTGGTCGCACTCCTGGACTGCACCGGGCATGGCGTACCCGGCGCCCTGATGTCGATGCTGGCGGTCACCGGGCTGCGTCAACTGATCCGCGATGAACACTGCTACGCGCCCGCCGCCTTGTTGCAGCGACTCAATGAGTCGATCCGCACGACGCTGCGCCAGGATACCGCCGCGGCCCCCTCGGACGACGGTCTGGATGCGGCCATCTGTCTGATTCAGCCGGCCGAAGGGCGGTTGGTCTTTGCCGGCGCCCACTTGCCGCTCTATGTCGTTACCGATGGGCAACTGACGGAGCTGCGCGGTGATCGCGCGAGCCTGGGCTACAAGCGCTCCAAGCCGGGCCAGGTCTTTTCCAGTCACAGCGTGACGCTGCGTCCGCGCCAGTCCTTCTACCTGTGCAGCGACGGACTGCTCGACCAACCGGGCGGCCCGCGCGGCTTGCCCTTCGGGCGCGACGGGCTCAGGCAGGTGCTGGAGCGGCATTGGCGCGCGCCCTGCGCCGACCAGCGTGACGCGCTGCAGGAGCAATTGGGCACCCATGCCGGGGCGCACCCGCCCCGGGATGACGTGACCGTGCTGGGTTGGCGGGTAGCCGGCGTGCATGGCCAGGCCCCCGCCGTCTTGCCCTAGAGAACGGTGCACTGATAGGCTAAACAAGTGTAGTAGAGAATACTCTCAGTGCCGTTGTCGTTGTCGGTGTCGTAATCGAGGTTATCGTAGTGTCCCGGATTCTCTCGCACCCCAGATTGCATCGCCTCTCCGATTGCGACAACGACAACGACAACGATTGCGATTGCGATGTTTGTGTTTAACTTGTTCTTGACTAGATACCAAGCCCCAGGAGTGGCCTATGCCCACCATCGATCTGTTTGAACTGCGCAACAACTTCGCGCTGCACGACGTGCTCACCTGCTTCAATGGGCCCTTCTCGCATGGCCTGATCGAGGAGTTCGGGGTGGCCGTGCGCCAGCACCTGGAGCAACGGGCCGCGGAGCACTCGACCCTGCTCGATGTCTTCGCGGTCTATGTGGAGTTGGCCCAGAACGTCCGCAACTATATCGCCGCCAAGGGCTTCACCCCGGGTCAGCCGCATAACCCGGACTGCGCCATCATCGCCATCCTGTGGGACGGCGAGCGCTTCGCCGTGGGGGCCGGCAATGTGGTCGCCAGCGCGGACGCGGCCGGGCTCGCGGGGCGTATCGGTGAATTGAATGGATTGGACAAGGAGACCCTGCGCCGCCGCTTCAAGGAGCAACTGCGTGCGCCGCGCCGGGCCGGCGACCCCGGCGCCGGCCTCGGCCTGCTGGACATCGCCCGC
>NZ_CAIKKU010000673.1 GCF_903828115.1 uncultured Thiodictyon sp.
CGAGATTATCGTCGTGCCCCGGATTCTCTCGCACCCCGAGGTGCACCGCTTCTCCGATTACGATTACGATTACGACAACGACAACGACAACGACAACGAGGTCGAGCATATCAGTGGGTAGTGGGTAGGACGGGCAGAGCGCAGCGCTGCCCATTCTGCGGCCCTCAGCAATCCACCCCGCCGCGGTCCAGCCCCGCCTCGGCCAGGGCCACGGCGCGGAAGATGGCGCGGCCCTTGTTCATCGTCTCTTCCCATTCCATCCGCGGCACCGAGTCGGCGACGATCCCGGCGCCGGCCTGGATGTGCAGGCTGCCGTCCTTGATGACGGCGGTGCGAATCGCGATCGCCGTGTCCATGTTGCCGTTCCAGCCCAGGTAGCCCACCGCCCCCGAATAGACCCCGCGCTTTACCGGCTCCAGTTCGTCGATGATCTCCATGGCGCGGATCTTGGGGGCGCCGGAGACGGTGCCGGCGGGGAAGGTGGCACGCAGGACGTCGATCGCGGTGAGGCCTTCCTGCAACTCCCCGACCACGTTGGAGACGATGTGCATGACGTGCGAATAGCGCTCCACGATCATGCGGTCGGTGACCCGTACCGAGCCGGTGCGGGCCACGCGCCCGGCGTCGTTGCGCCCCAGATCGATCAGCATCAGGTGCTCGGCCAGTTCCTTGGGGTCGGCCAGCAACTCCAACTCCAGGGCCTGGTCCTCGGCCTCGGTGGCGCCGCGGCGCCGCGTGCCGGCGATGGGGCGTACCGTGACCGCGCCGTCCTCCAGGCGGGTCAGGATCTCGGGGGAGGAGCCGACGATCTGGAATTCGCCGAGGTCCAGGAAATACATGTAGGGGGATGGGTTCAGACCGCGCAGCGCCCGATAGAGGTCCAGCGGCTGGGCCTGGAAGGGGATGGAGAGGCGCTGCGACAGGACCACCTGCATACAGTCCCCCTCCAGGATGTAGCCCTTGATCCGGTCCACCGCCGACTCGAAGCCTTCCTGGGTGAAGCCGGAGACGAAGTCGCCCTCATGGACCCGCCGCTCGGCCCCCGCGGGGCGCCGCGGGGCGCCGCGCTGCATCCGCCCGATCAGGTCGGCCATCCGCGCCCGGCCGGACTCCAGGGTGTCGCCGACGGTGGGGTCTAAGTGCAGGATGATGTACATCCGCCCGCTCAGATTGTCGAAGACGACTACCTCGTCGGAGACCATGAGCAGGATATCCGGGGTGCCCTGTTGGTCCGGGTTGGGACAGTGGGCGAGCCGGGGCTCGATGTAACGGATGCTGTCATAGCCGAAATAGCCCACCAGTCCGCCGGTGAAGCGCGGCAGCCCCGGGTGCACGGCGACCTGGAAGCGGGCCTGGAAGGCACTGATCCAGGCGAGCGGATCGGCGCTCTGCGCCGTCTCGATGACCTGGCCGTCGCGTTCTACCTGGATTGCGTTCCCGGTGACCTTGAGCACGCTGCGGCAGGGCAGCCCGATGATGGAGTAGCGGCCCCACTTCTCGCCGCCCTGGACCGACTCGAAGAGATAGGAATAGGGACCCTCGGCCAGCTTGAGATAGACGCTCAAGGGGGTGTCCAGGTCGGCGAGGACCTCGCAGACCAGCGGGATACGGTTATGGCCCTGGGCGGTCAGGGCGGCGAATGCTTCGGGTGTCATGGGGGCTCCGGGTAATCCTGGAAAGAGCAGTTCTCACGCCAAGGCGCCAAGCTCGCCAAGGTTTCTCAGTACCTTAATAACGAGTCAAGAACAAGCCAAAATCAATCGTTGTCGTTGTCGTTGTCGTAATCGGATAAGCGTTGCACTTTGGCGCGCGAGAAAACCCGGGGCGCGACGATAATCTCGACAACGACAACGACAACGACAACGACAACGGTGCCAATAACAATCCCTAATGGGTTACCGGGCCGCCGGGGCGATGAGGGTGCGCAATTGCGTGAAGCTGTCGATCACGGCGTCCGGGTTGGCCTCGCGGATGTCCCGGCCGTGGTTGTAGCCGTAGCTGGTGCAGATGATGCGAAAGCCCGCGGCCCGCGCCGCCGTCACGTCGCTCACCGAGTCGCCGATCATCAGGGCGTCTGCCGGTGCCACTCCGAAATGGGCCGCCGCGTGCAGCAGCGGCGCCGGGTGGGGCTTCTTCTCCGGCAGGGTGTCACCGCTCACCACGGTGCCGAAATAATCCAGCAATCCAAGGTCACGCAGGAGCGGCAGGGTGAACTGGGCCGCCTTGTTGGTGACGCAGCCCAAGGGGTAGCCGGCGCCGCTCAGGTAATCGAGACCCTCGCGCACCCCGGGATAGGCCACCGAGCGGCCCGAGGTGTTCTCCGCATAGATCTCCATGAAGATCGGTAGGGCGAGTGCAAAGTCAGCCGCCGGGGCCTCGCCGTCGAGGGTTCCGAGCAGCGCACGCTGCACCAGGCGCTCCACCCCGTTGCCGACCCAGTTGCGCACCGCCGCCTCGCCGCGGGGCGGACGCCCGAGGCGCGCCAGCATGGCGTCCACGCTATAGGCCAGGTCCGGGACGCTATCGATCAGGGTCCCGTCGAGGTCGATCAGGATCATCTTGGGGCACAGCATAAGATCACCGTAGGGTGGATAAGGCGCGCGCTAAGGTCTTGCCGACCGGGTGCCGGGCTTGATCGCGCCGCATCCACCGGCACCTCCCGGCGGCCGGGATGGTGGATGCGCTGCGCTTATCCACCCTACGGCCTGACCACTGGCCACTACTCAGCGGTCCACCGCCGCCATCGCCTCACGCATCCGGCGGATGACGCTGTCGTAGCGGTGGGGGTCGCCGTCGCGGGGCTGGCCGAAGATCCCGGAGCCGGAGACGAAGGTGTCCGCCCCCGCGGCCTTGATCGCGGCGATATTGTCCGTCTTGACCCCGCCGTCGACCTCGAGCCGGATGTCGAGCCCCGAGTCGTCGATGATCTCGCGCACCTCGCGCAGCTTGTCGAGCGCCGAGGCGATGAAGCTCTGGCCGCCGAAGCCCGGATTGACCGACATCAGCAGGATCATGTCGATCTTGTCCAGCACATAGTCGAGATAGGTCAGGGGGGTGCCCGGGTTGAATACCAGGCCGGCCTTGCACCCCTCGCCACGGATGAGCTGCAGGGTGCGGTCGATGTGCTCGCTCGCCTCCGGGTGGAAGGTGATATAGGTGGCCCCGGCCGCGGCGAAATCCGGAATGATGCGGTCGACCGGCTTGACCATCAGGTGCACATCGATGGGTGCGGTGACCCCATGCTTGCGCAGGGCCTCGCAGATCAGCGGGCCGATGGTCAGGTTGGGGACATAGTGATTGTCCATCACGTCGAAGTGGACGATGTCCGCCCCCGCGGCGAGCACGTTGTCGACCTCCTCCCCGAGTTTGGCGAAGTTGGCAGAGAGGATGGACGGTGCGATCAGGTCAAGCGCCATGGGGGTCCCCCGGAAGTGTCCCCGACCTTGCCCAGGGGGCAGCGGCCAGGGTCTGTGGATGGAAAGCAGCAAACTCTAACCGAAGCGCCGCCGGATTTCACTTGGGGCCTGCGGCCGGCGGACGCGCCGCCGTGATCGTCTCGTAGGCGCGGCGGATCTCGTGGGTCTGCTGGGAGGCCAGCTTGATCGCCTCCGCGGGCGCCCCGCGGGAGGTGAGCTTGTCCGGGTGGTGCCGGTTCATCAGCTTGCGATAGGCGCGTTTGACCTCCTCGTCACTCGCCTGGACCGTGATGCCGAGGGTTGCATAGGCCCCGGCCAGGGCGGTTCGGGGCGACGGCGCTCCCGGGTCCTGACGCCCGGCTCCGGCGCCCCCGGCGCGCCAGCCCGCGTTGCCGCCCAGGAACTGGTACTGGATCTCGATCAGCCGCTCCAGGCGCCGAAAGCTCGCCAGGGGAATCTGGAGCCCGTGGCGGCACTGCTCCAGGACCAGCCGCTGCGCGGGCCCGGGCTGGCTGCCCCGGTAGGCCGCCGCGAGTTGGATCTCCAGGAACAGTTGGTGCAACTGCGCCTGCCCCGGGCTCGCCTGCCGGAACGCCGCCAGTGCGGCGGCGAGGTTGAAGCCGGGCGCCTTGCCCTGGTAGAAGAACTGAATGGCGGTGCGCCGCAGCGAGCGGTCCAGCCCCATGCGGGTCATGACCGACTCGGCAAAGGCGATCTCGGTCTCGCTCACCCGCCCGTCGGCCTTGGCCAGATGCCCCAGCACGCTGAAGGTGGTCTCCAGGAAGATCCCCTGCAGCCGTGCCCGCTCGGCCGCCCGCGCCGGCTCGAAGAGGTCCGCCACATGCGCCGCCCCCCGGTCCACCCCGTGACCCATCGCGGCCCCGACCACGGCCCCCAGGGGCCCGCCCACCAGGAGACCCAGGGTCCCGCCGACCGCCTTGCCCCACCAGCCCATGACCTCGATCCCCCTGTTAGGCGGCAGCCCCGGGCACCTTCCCGCGGCACTGCCGTTCGCGACTGTACGATGACACCCATCGTAACCCGTCGCTCGCCTCTTGCGCTTGCGGGAAGGGGCCGCGATCCGCGTGGCGGTAGGGTGAAACTGTGCAAGAATTCCCCGCGCGCCCGCGGTGCGGCGCGCCCGTCCGGCTCGTGAAAGTCGCGCAGCGAGCCTGTGGGAGCGGCTTCAGCCGCGACGGGCCGCGCAAGCGGCCCTGGCCTCGCCGGGGCTGAGGCCGCTCCCACGCGCACCCGGCAGCGTCCGGCCCGCCTGGTAACGAGTCACGTACAAGTTCAGTTCCCCGCGGGTCTGGTCCTGGTCGAAGAGACCCGGGCGGATGCCCGGCATCACGATCGGTTCAAGACGCGCATGTTGCAGCAGCTTCGTGCAAATGGCTGGCAGCCGGAGTACGCCTATGGGGACTCGGCCACCGACTTTACCGCCTATGCCGCGGCCGGGATCCCGAAGCAACAGGTCTTCGCGCTGCGGCGAGAACATCAGCGGTCGTGCCGGGCCGGCGTCTGGGAGACCTGCCTGGGCGGATGGACCGGGCACCTGGGCTATATCGAGAACACGGTGCCGCCGGCGGCAGCGAAATAGCAGTCGGCGGCCTTGATCATCACTCCGGCCACACGCCCTTGCGGCAACCCGTCGCGGCCTGGGGGCCGCTCCTACGCCGTAGGAGCG
>NZ_CAIKKU010000674.1 GCF_903828115.1 uncultured Thiodictyon sp.
GGTAGCCGGGTAGGGTCCGCTGTGCGGACCGAACCACGCGCGGACCCAGCGGTCGAGCGGTCCGCACAGCGGACCCGACGGACTGCGACAGGATATCGGTGTCGAGCAGGAGCAGGAACCTCAGTCGGTCCAATCGAAGACCCTCCCGGGCGAGGGATCGCGCCATCCGTCGACCTCCTCCGCTGTCAGGTCCGGCCAGTCGAAAGCGGTCTGGGTGCGCCAGTCGGCGATGGTGTCCCACAGGCCCCGATGGATCAGGCCGGTCAGCCGGGTCTTGGCCTCGGCAACTGAGATCCCGGTCATGTGGAATCACCTTCCGCGGGCAAGGGGCGGTGCGATGACCGCCAGCATGACCATCTTAGCGGGGCCGGATCGGATCGAGAAGCCTGGGCAGTCGCCTAGGGCCTTGGGCCTCCTTCGTCGGCCCAATCTTCGCGCTTCGGCGCCCCAACCAGGCCCGCAAGCGGCGGGCACCGGTCAACGGCCGCGGCAGCAAGACCTGCGACCCGGGACGATGAAAGGCGTGTGTGGGAGCGGCTTCAGCCGCGACGCGATCTGGCACGCTGCCGTGGCCTCGTCGCGGCTGAAGCCGCTCCCACCGGGTCCCGGCCCGATTTTCACGGCAAAGCCTCGACCTCCTGGGCGAGCAGGCCCGAACTGGAGGTCGAGGCTTGAGCCGGACGGGGGCGCCGAAGGCGGACGGGGAATTCTTGCACAGTCTCGGCGCGCGGAAGCGCGACGCCGACCGTTGGGGCCTACGCGGGCATGTGCTGCGACCCTTCGTCCGGGGACGCAACGGGCCGAAGTGGCCGGAAACAGACCCGGCCTGTGGAGCGGGACGCCGAAACCTTTCCGGACGGGGCGAATGCCCCGTCCGGCCCGGGAGCAACCGCCGGGAAGACCACGAGGTCAGCATGCTCGCGCTGCACCTGCTGCAGAACTGCATGATCTACATCAACACCCTCATGATCCAGGAAGTGTTGGCCCAGCCCGCGTGGCAGGGACGGCTGACGCCCCGCGACTATGCCGCCCTGACGCCGTTGATCTGGGAGCATATCAATCCTTATGGACGTTTCGAGCTCGACATGAACGCGCGGCTGGCGCTGTTGTGATCGCGGCGGCGACCCGGTTGTCGAGCCCAGCTCAGCGCCCTGGGCGCTGCCCGGGAGCACCGCCGCGGTGCGGCGAACGACCGAGCCCCTGGCTGGCATGGGCAGCACCGAAAAACGAGGCGACCGCCCAGCGGCGGGGACAGGACCCGCAAGGGACGCAGTGGCCGGGCGCGCGCCCCGATGCCGACCGAGGGTGAGACAGTTCTTTGGAATCCGTTTCAGCGTTCTTGTCTTAGGCTACTACAAGCGCGTGCTCCCTTGTCGACCATAAGCTGTTTGTAAGCAGGTATTGCTTATCTTTCTACCTATGCTTGCAGAACTAGCTCCCCCTGTCTAGCTGCTTACCAAGTCTTGTTCCATTGTCTAAGTCCTTGCCGTCTTGTCTTACGCTACCACAGGCTCTTGCTACCTTGTCTACATGCTATCAAGCATGTTGCCGTGATTGCTTTATGCAGTACATGGCGTTGTTCTATTTTGTAGATGAGTAAATACTTAAGCAACTGATATAAAAGAAAAAAAGTTTTGACGCAGGCGCATTTGACGAGCATACTTTCGGTCGCGAGCGCAGCGACTCCGCTCGGGCTGAACCCGGCATGAACACCAGCAGAGAACCCTGCACTGCCGTACTCGATCAGGTGGCACTCACAACTGAACCGCTCAAAGGTAATCGGAGAAATGCAAGCATGAGAGCTAAAGTGAAGCTGTACAGTGGCGAGATGAGGATTTATGATGATGCCGATACCATATATAGAAATGGTGATGTAATCACCATTCGTTCCGAAGATAGTATTCTGGCTATCTTTCGAGAAGATGACCTGAGGTATCTCCTGTCCAACGACAACGATGAGAATGACGAAATAGAAACGCCTGATGGAGCAATAGAAAATGAACTTTGCGCTTGAGCGGTGTGTTGTCTTCGGTTCCGGCGATATGGGCGTGCAAGGACTTCATGCGCTATTGAGCCTTGGATTGAAGGCGTGCTTGGTGGTAGTGGATTCTGACGATGCTACCTATGGCAAACAAAGCCTAAAGGTCTGTGCGCAGATCCAGGGTGTCCGGTGCATCACGCCGCGAGATACCGACTATCGCTCTCGACATAGGTTTGACTGGTCGCCGTCAAAGATAGATTCCGAACTGACGAAGGAATGCGAACCGGAATGGATCTTTTCATTCTACGACAATCATTCGGCCCAAGGGGAGATACTGCGTGACAGCGGGATATACCATGTTGCCAAACGGGGGGGCTACAACGTGCACTGCTCCCTTCTACCTCAATTCCCAGGTCGCAATCCAACAATAGAGTCTGTGCTAAATGGTGCGACTATGACCGGGGTAAGCCTTTACCGTGTCGGCGCCAGAATTTACCACGAAAATACTTACCAAGTCCATGTCGTGGATAGCGAACCGGTGTCAATATTCCCAAACGAAACAGCGCACGCTGTTTACGGCAAGCAGGTTTCTGTCGCAAAAGAACTCCTCTTGCGCGCCGTTCCCTCAATACTGAATGGAAGCCAAGTGGAGTCGCCTCTCACATTACCTACTGGAAATCCGAGATATCCCCTGGCGCAAAAAGAAAGGACCATTAACTGGGCTCGCCCTACACGGGCCGTGCATAACCTAATCCGCGCGATGGCCTCGCCTTCTCCGGGAGCCTTTACCGACGAACTTCCCGGCGGTCGTTTGGTAGTGACTGGCAGTGAGTGGACAAGGGAACCGGGACGCGGCGGCGGACTTCGGTTAAGTTGGGACGGCGAGGTGTGCTGGCTGGAAGGATCACAGTACAGGCTGCGTCTTACCCAGCTAACTTGCCGTGGCGAGGCATTGTCGAGCGAAAGCTTTCGGAAAATCTTTGGTAGCGGCCCATACCGACTTGGTCGCGGTAGCGACTTCGAGAGAGCGGTGGCGTAAAGACCGCAAAGCTTCTGGCATGACTTGCTCCCTATGCTGAGCACCCGGGGTCCGAGCCGGAGTCAGTCAGCCGGCTCTGGGGTGCCAGCAGATCCGGAAACAGTGCTTGGTCGTCCTCGCGCGAGAGCAACGTCCGGAAGCGTACGCCGAACTCCGGATCGTCGAGTTTGGCGAGCGCCAGGGTGCCGACCAGGATTTTACGGCGCCCGTGTCGGCTCCCACCTTGGCCTTGCGTCGTTTCGGCGCCCCGTCCCCTCGTGCAAGCGATGCCGTGTCCGAAGTGGCGGCTGGTGACACGAGTGTTGGGTCTACCCCAAGTGGTAACCGCACACCAGGGGTAGCTCCAACACGTGGATGAAGCGGCACTTCAGACACCCCTTTCCTTGGGCACATCGTCTACCACCGGCAGCAACCCCGCAATCGTCCGCAGCAATGCACGGCCGCGGGCGTCGGTCGCCCGGTAGCTTTTGATCAGATCGAGCTCTTCTGCGCCGAGATTCGAGGCATCGTCCAGCCCGAGCAGTGACCCCGCGGAGACCGTCCCCAGGGCCGCGGCCAGTTCGCGCGCCGCCTCGATACCCAGGCGCCGCAGACCTTGTTCATAGTTACTGATCCGGGACTTCGACAGCGTGTTGGTCCGCTCGGCGAGTTGGCTGAGCGTCCAGCCCGCGGTCTGGCGCGCGGCGCGCAGCCGTGCCCCGATTGCTTGGCTCAGCGGGATCTGGGGGTCGGTCATGGTCGTCGAACTGATCCGCAAGATCGGCGTGGGACGGGTGGAACGGACCGTGATCGCCGCGGGGCTTAGATTCGCTCGCTGGGTGTGGCATCCTACAAAGATGGTCTGGCACGAAAGACGCGCGAAGCGGCGCTGGTAGCCCTGCTATCGGCGTGTTTGGATGCCCAGAAAAGCCTACACTCGCCAGTTCATCGCAGCTAGATAGGAAGCGCACCGATGTCGATTTTGGAGTCCTGCCAGCCCCGTGCAGATCTACTCGCTGGCACCCTCAACCCGGAGATCTTCACCGCCAACCTGATGCAGGTCATCGACCACTACCGGGGCGCCCCCGATGTGGTCCAGAACATCTACACGGACCCGCTGGCCTTCTTCGGTGAGGGGACCTACCCCACCGAGGGTATGCGTCAGGTCCTGCGCAACTGTTTCGGACGGCTCGGCGGGACGGACGCCACCTATCCGGCGATCCAACGCATGGAAAGCGCCTTCGGGGGCGGCAAGACCCACACCCTGATCGGTGCCGCCCACCTCGCCTTCCAGGGCACGGCCATCGCCGCGGCGGCCCAGGGCCTGATCGATCCCGCCCTGCTGCTGGCCCCCGGTGAGGTCACGGTGGTCGGGATCGCGGGCGACCGGGTTGCCATCCATGAGACCCATGGCGCCCGGCTGATCCCCTATACCCTGTGGGGCGAGATCGCCTTCCAGATCGGCGGCGAGGCCCTCTATCAGGCCATCGGCCCCGGCGCCAGTTCCTTCGGCTCCCCCGGGGACGAGTATTTCGATGTCGTCTTCAAGGGCCGCAAGGTCCTGATCATGCTCGACGAGTTGGCCGCCTACGCGGCCCGCATCGAGGCCGCCCGGCCGGGCGGACGCGCAAGCGTCGCAACCTTCCTGATGTCGCTCTTCCAGTATGCCAAGGAACATACGGGGCTCGCCGTGATCCTGACCCTGGCCAGTCAGCGTGATGCCTTTGCCCGCCAGACCGCGATGATCCAGGACCTGGTCTCCCAGGCCCGCGGCCAGGATGTATCGAAGGAGGAAGCGCTGGGGATCGCCCGCGCGGCGGATGGGGAGGTCCGCAGCGTCGTCCAGCGCGACGCCACCGCCGTCGTCCCGGTCCGCGGGCAGGAAATCTCCCGGGTGCTGGCGCGGCGCCTGTTCGCCAATATCGACCAGGACGGCGCCGCCGCCACGGCCGACGCCTACATGGAGATGTACCGGCGCACCGCCTTGCTCCTACCCGAGCAGGCCCGGCAGGAGACCTATCGGGAGCGCCTGATCGCACACTACCCCTTTCACCCGACCCTGATCGACTATCTCACCGATAAACTTGCCACCGTCGAGAGCTTCCAGGGGACCCGCGGCGTACTGCGGGTCCTGGCGCTCACGGTCGCCAACCTCTGGCGCCGCCAGTCCCCCGCACCCATGATCCATGCCTGTCACCTGGATCTACGTGACCCCCGACTCTCCGACGAACTGGTGAGCCGCACGGAAAGCGCCGAGCTGATGCCGATCATCAACGCCGACCTTGGCGGCCCCGACAGCGGCGACCTCAAGGCGCAGCACAGCAACGCCGACCTGGCCGACCGCGCCAATCCCCACCCGGACGGCTTTCCGCTACACGAATACGCCTGGAAGACCGTCTTCCTGCACAGTCTGGCAGGGTTTGGTGACGGGCTTGGTTCCAACGTCTTCGGCATCGCCAAACAGGACGCACTGTTCGCCACCGCCTTCCCGGGCATGACCCCGCCCCAGGTGGAAACCGCCCTGGACGCCCTGCGCTCCCAGGCCTATTACCTGCGCTACTCGGAGACCGAGGGCCGCTACTACGCGAGCACCGGCGTCTCGATCAACCGGGTCCTGGCCGACATCCGCCGCGCCCTGCGCGGCACCAAGGGTGTCGATCAACTCATCCACGAGACCTCAAGCAAGGTAGTGAAGCCCGGCACGCTGAATTTCGAGGTCATTGCCGAGGTCGAGCTTCCGGAACGTATCCCGGACAAGGGCACCAGGCCCACCCTGGCCCTGATCGCCCTGGACAGCCCGGCGGTACGGCCGGAGCAGTTCATCACCCAGGCGGGACCCAACAAGCCCCGTCTGCACCAGAACCTGGTATTTCTCCTGGTGCCGGACACGGTCGAGGTGGCCGGCGAGCACCGCCCAGGTGACGATATGCTCGACAACGCCGCCACCCGCGCACTGGACCTGCGCGAGCGTCTGAACGGCATCGGCATCGACGTACTGGCGCGGCGCACGCTCAAGCACAACCCGGCCGGCTACGGCCTGTCGGAGGCGGTCTTGAGCGACCAGACCTTCAACCGTGACACCAAGGAGCGCGAGCAGGCCCTGCTGACCGTCGTCACCCAGGCGTACCGCAACCTCTGGTATCCGGGCCAGGGCGGCAAGATCATCCGCCACGAGATCAGTACGGCCGGCGGCGAGGGCGGGCGCTCCGTGATCGAGAGTATCCGCGAGGTCCTGCTCGCCGACGGCAAGCTCGTCACCGCCGAACTGGCCGCCACCAGCGCGACCGCCGGTGCCGCCGTCAAGCTGTTCTTCGCGGCGAACAAGGATTACCAGACCCTCGCCGACCTGCGCGGCGCCTTCGCCTGCCGCCGTGACTGGCCTGTGTTGGAGGACAAGGGCATCTTCGACACGCTTATCCGTGCCGGCATCGGCCACGGCGCCTGGTGCCTCTTCCGCATGGGGTCGGCCGCAGCGGAGAAACCGGCCGAGTTCCACGCCCGCGAGACGGGCCCAGACTGTGATCGGGTCCCGTTACAGATCGACCTCACTGAGCCCGGCTGGAGCCTGGTGACCCCCCAGGGTGCCAAGCAGCGCAACTGGACTGCCGTGGATAAGCCGGACCCCGCCCAGGTGCGCAAGTGGGTCCAGGAGGCCATCGTGCAGGCCCGCTATTGCTCCGTCACCGATGTGGCCGCCGCGGTTGCGCAGACCCACGGCGACATCTCGGTCCAGGACACGGGACGCGCCATCGACGAACTGGTCAAGGCCGATTACCTCTATGTCCATGCCCCGGACAAGGACCCCAGCCTCGACCCCAGCGTCCTGCGCGGGGCCACCAACTGGGTGATGGAGACCGTCAGTCCGGACTACCAGGTGGTCACCAAGACCGAGGCCGCGACGCGGGGTTGGGTTACCACGAAGGACGAAACCCTGTCCCTCTCCGGCGAGCAGGCGCGCAAGAAGGTCCTGCCGCTGTTGAAGGGGCTCGCGGGAATCTATAAGAACGGTGGCACCTCCACTATCGATTACCTGGAAGTCAGCGGTCTCAAACTTCCCGCGGGGGGGCGGATCGGTCTGCAATTGCATCAACTCAAGCCCGAGGACGTGAAGGCCCTCGATGAACTGCTGGACCCGGTCATGGCCCTGACCACCCAGGATCAAGACACCGAGGTCCAACTCATCATCAATGAGCCACGGCAAGACTGCAAGTTCGTCGCCGCACTGAAGGCTTGATGATGGGCATCGCTGCCGCCCTGCCCATCCTACTTGCTACTTGCGGGAATCCGTAGGATGGGTAGAGCGCAGCGAAACCCATCGTCCGCGCCTCGGTAAGGCGTTGATTGCTGGGTTTCGCTGCGCTCTACCCAGCCTACAAAGGCCGCGCGTATTGGCGCGGCGGCGAATACTTTCACAGTCTCGCAGCGCTGCCCATCGATTCCGCAAACATGACGAAGCCACCCATGGCCAAGAAAAAAGAACCCTTCGACCTCACCAAACACCTCGCGGAGCGGCTTGCCAAGCAGAGCGCCAAGGCACCCTTTCTACTGCGCATCACGCAATGGCAGGGCGCCCCGGTCCCCGTGCTGGTGGTCAAGGAGCGCCGGTACCGCGACCAGGACGAGGGCGCCCCGGGGCCGGACGGCCAGCGCCGCCGCGCCCGCCCCGTCCTGATCGAGCGCGGCAACCTCTGCGGCGAACCGCTGCACCGCTGCCTGCCGCTGCTGCGCCGCATCGTCGAGGGTGTCACCGATCCGGCCGGGGTCCCCCTGGAACTTGCCCGCTACCTCACCGCCGAAGGGATGCGTATCCGCGGCAACCTGCCCCTGGACGAGGAGGCCGGCGCCAAGCTCGCCCTGATCTTCCGCCTCCAGGACCGCATCAAGGACCTGGACCGGGTGGAACTCATCGCCCGTCGCGTCCGCCAGTTCACCCGTGAAGAGGCCGCCTACTGGCTGTCGCGGACCGTCAGTTTCGGGACCATCGCCAACCGCTGGGCGCTCTGCGGGTTGCGGACCATGCTGGGCGGACATACGGACGACAAGGGCGTTGCCGAGATGCTGGAGCGGCTGCGGCTGGCGGCATGAAGGACGATCCCAGCAAGTCGAGGCTGCAACCGCTCGCCGGCGCCGAGGAATGCGAATACAGCACGGCAGGGCCTTCGTTGCATTGTGACGATCGCGACGACTACACTGTTTGCTTGGCCGACGCTGGACCAACATCCCTCACCGCAGGGCGATCGGCCAAGGGGCCGACAAGGCCAGTCCGACACAGACCGGAGACGAACCATGACAACCGCAATCCTGCGTGAACTGGATGGCTCCCTGGGAGTCGTGATACCAAGCCCCTTGCTGGAGGTGTTCGGCTTGAAGGCAGGCGCCAGGCTGGAAATCGATACCGACGGTCGCCGCATCGTGCTTCAGCCTGCCAGTTGCTCCCGTCCGACCTACACCCTGGCGCAGTTGCTTGACGGACTGGCCCCGGATGAGCCGCTGCCGACCGACGAAGCCTGGGAGCGAGCCCGCCCCATGGGACAAGAGGCGATATGAGCCGAACACCCAAGCGCGGCGATATCGTCCGCTTGACGTTGGACCCCGCACTGGGCAGCGAGCAACAGGGCGCCCGTCCGGTCTTGGTGCTATCCCCAGAGGCATTCAACAGACACGGTGGCGCCTTGATATGCCCCATCACGCAAGGTGGCGGATTTGCCAGAACCAACCTTTGGGCAGTGCCCTTGATGGGCTCGGGAACCGCGACGCAGGGTGTGGTCCTGACGAATCAGGCGCGCACCGTCGATTGGAAGGCCCGTGGCGCACGCTATATCGAATCCGCACCACAGACCTTGGTAGACGAGGTCTTGGCACGGGTGATCGTGTTGCTGGAATAGCGGTCGGCTTGAAGAGCCAAGTTCACCCGTGAAGAGGCCGCCTACTGGCTGTCGCGGACCGTCAGTTTCGGGACCATCTCCAACCGCTGGGCGCTCTGCGGGTTGCGGACCATGCTGGGGGGACATACGGACGACAAGGGGGTTGCCGAAATGTTGGAGCGGTTGCGGTTGGCGGCATGAAGGACGATCCGAGTAGGAGCGGCCCCCCGGCCGCGACGAATGTCATCCGTGATGTGGCCGGCATAATGAGTAAGATTGACACCGAACAGCCCGCAAGATCTCTGGTCGTTGCCCTCGCGCTACTCGCCGACTTGGCACGCCTCGGGCCTGGTTGGGACGGCTATGGCGCCGACCCGATCGAAGTCGCCTGTGTGGCCAACGTCCGGGCCGTCTTGGCGGCCCTGCCCGCCGGTATCCCCAGCCCGGAGATCAGCCCAAACCCAAACGGCACCCTGACCCTGGATTGGGTGGCCGCGGGATACCGCCTCTCGTTCGAGATCGGCGCTGGCCGCTACAGCGCGATTTGGGAATCCGCGGCCGGGGTGCAGACCGATGACGGCGACATCCTCCGGGGTATCCCTGCGTTCGTCACCAAGGCCCTGGCATTACTCCGGCCACCCGCGCTCACTGCACGGAGCGCGTGACACTTCGCCTTATCACCGGACCTGCTTCGCGTCGCAACCGAGCGGGTGTCGGTGCCGTCATCTGTCACGCCCTTTCAGGGCTAAGATCATTGCTGTGTACCACCCAGGGCGTTGCCCTGGGCTGGTATGTGTGACCCCGTTGGGGTCAACCTGGAAAGTGCAGTTGTCACGCCAAGCTCGCCAAGGTTTTTCAGTGCGTGACGCCCCGTAACCGTTCAGACCCCCGCCCCGGATTCTGCGTCCCTAAACGATGAATCAGTGGGTTACGACGGCAGGCTGCCTGAAACCGGTGGGGGGTCTGAACGGTTACGACGCCCCTAGCCCCGAAGGGGCGCGACATACCAGCCCAGGGCAACGCCCTGGGTGGTCTGTCGTTAGGGTCTTAGCCCTGAAAGGGCGTGACATCGGCGGGCCGCCGGATCATCTTGCGGGTAACCCGCACCAGGCTCAGTCGTTCCTGCATGGAAGCGGCAGCCTATGGGATACTGGGGCCGTTCGGCAAGGGCTTCGAGGACATCCGATGGAAGACACCACAGACACCCGCCTGATCGAGGCCGGATTTCCCTGCCACCAGGTCGGGGCTGAGACGCAGCGGGAGCGGGGCTCCAGTAACGTCATGCCGCCCGTTTACTACCTGCACGTCTGGTGGGCGCGCCGGCCGCTGATCCCGAGCCGCGCCGCCATCCTCGCCTCGCTGCTGCCCGCATCGACCGATCCCGCGACCTTCGTTCGCCGACTTGGTATCGAGCGCGTTCAGGCATTGGTCCATGGGGAGCCCTGGACTCTAACCGGGAAACTGCTGGAGCGCATCGAGTCGAGGGCCGGGCGCGCGGTGCTGCCGGTCGATGCGGTGGTGCAGCGCGCCTACCTTGCAGAGCAACAGATCCGGGCACTGAATCGCGATCTGGTCGAGACTGTGATAGCACGTAGCCCCGACCTGGTGGCGGACCCCGTTCTGCAACGCTGGAAAGAAGAGAACCGCCCCCTTCGCGAACCAATGCCCGTGGATGGTGAGGTCCTAACCACGCGGAAAGCGATGGGCGATCCGGCGTGGGCCAACGAGAAGATGGCCTTTACCGCAGCCAACTCCGTAAGCTTCCCAGGAGATGCTTACGGATACGCCCGCGCCTTTGGTAATATCCTTGCCTATACGGCCTCGCCCTTGGTCGTGCTCGACCCAACCGCCGGCGGCGGATCGATTCCTTTCGAGGCGCTGCGGTTAGGCCACAAGGTCATTGCCAATGATCTGAACCCCGTGGCAACCGCGATTTTGCACGCTACTCTCGATTTCCCGGCCCGTTTCGGCCTTGATCTGCTTCCCAAGATCGATGCTGCGGGAAAGCGGTTGCTGGGCGAGGTTAATGGGGCGAATTCGGCGTTATATGCGGACGGGCAGCCGTTACCATTGACTGAACGGCAAGACCTCGAGACATTGCTTGGTCCGAACAATCACGCGCTTCTTGCTCAATTCGATTGTGAGAGTATCCAGGATTACATCTATGTCCACCAAGTCACCTGCCCGCACTGCGGCGGCGAGGCGCCCTTGCTAAATGCCTTCTGGCTATCCAAGGAATCAGGTGATCCCTGGGGGGTACGAGTCATTCCGGAAGACGGCAAGGTCCGCTTCGAGACCTATCGGGTAACGGATGGGCGAGAGCCTATGTGTGAGCCGTTGGGAAAGAACAATACCGTGCATCGGGGGGTCGGCCAATGCGTCCATTGCCAACAGGCCATCGACGGCGAGGAGATCAAGCGTCAGGCGTGCGCGTCGGCCAAGCACCCAGCGCCGATGCCGGATCACCCGGATGGCTGGCAGGACCGCCTCTATGCCGTGGTCGCGGTGCGCCTGGAGCCGAAACTCGACAGCAAGGGCCAACCCCTGCGCTACACCTCAGGCGCCCGCAAGGGGGAGATCAAGACCACCAAGGTCCGTTATTTCCGGCCGCCGAACCCGCTTGACCTGGCCGCGTTGGCCGAGGCCCAGTGTCGTTTACAGGCCGGTTGGGACGCCTGGGACGGCCAGGGTCTGATCCCGACAGAGAACATCGACCGCTGCTCTAACTACGACCGTGGGCACCGGATGTACGGTGAAGAGCGCTGGTGCGACCTGTTCACCCCGCGCCAGTTGCTCGGCCATCTGACCCTAACCGAGACCCTCAACCGGCTCAAACCCGAGATACTGGCGGAGTTGGGGCCGGATCGCGGAAAGGCGGTGGTTACCTACTTGCAATTCGCCATCGACAAGGGGCTCGACTACAACAGCCGACATACGCGTTGGGAGTATACGCGGGGTGTCGTCAAAGGTACTTTTGGTCGCCACAACTACGCCATCCAATGGACCTTCGGCGAAATGATCTTTTCCGGCACTAATTCCGGCGCGGCCTGGGGCTTAGAGCAAGCCACTAAGGCATACAGGGAACTCGCGGAACTGGTGGCTCCGGTCTATCAAGGCACCGACGGGGCACCGCCCGTCACGATCATCAACGGCACGGCGGCCTACATGCCGCAGGTGCCTGATGCCTCCGTAGACCTGGTCTGCATGGACCCGCCTTACTACGACAACGTGCTCTATGCCGAACTGTCTGATTTCTTCTATGTCTGGAACCGCCGCACCCTGCGCGACATCTACCCCGGTGTTTTCAACCGGCGGCTGACAGATAAGAAGGCGGAAGCGGTCGCTAATTCAGCCCGCGACGGCGGCGCCAAGGGGGCAAAGGCCGCGTATGAGAACCTGATGGGCGACATCTTCCGCGAGTGCCGCCGCACCCTCAAAGACGACGGCCTCTTCACCCTGATGTTCAACCACAAGTCCCAGGACGCCTGGGAGACCCTCACCCGCTCGCTGATCGATGCCGGCTGGGTCATCACCGCCTGCTTCCCGGTCGAGTCCGAGGGCGAGAACTCCACCCACCAGAAGGACCTGGCCGCCGCCGCCAGTTCCATCTTTCTGTCCTGCCGCAAGCGCCCGGCCCAGGGCACCGAGGCCGCCATCTGGGAGAGCGCCTTCGGCCAGACCGGCATCCGCCGCCAGATCGAGGCGGCCGTCCGCCAGGGCCTCACCGACTTCGCGCCGCTGCGCCTGAACCCGGTCGACGAGATGGTCGCGAGCTACGGAAGATCGCTCCAGGTCCTCTCCGCCCACTGGCCGGTACAGGACGGCGATGACCTGGTGAGCCCCGTCAAGGCGATGAACGAGGCGAGCCGCGTGGTCTCTCAGGGCCGGGTCAGTCAGATCACCAAGGGCAAGGTCCGGGTGGAGGACCTGGACAGCGAGACCGCCATGGCCCTGACCATCTTCGGCATCTGGGAACTGGCCGAGGTCGCCTATGACGACATCCTGAACCTCTCCCGTTCCTTGGGCATTGCCTTGGACGCCAAGCCCGGCGGTTACCGGGTCCAGGATCGGGAGATCGGCATCAACCAGTCCGCCGGCACCCGTGGCCGCAGCCCGCTCACCACCGGGGGCGCGGACGGCTACCAGGCCCCCCTGGTCCGCACCGGTTCCAAGCTCCGCCTGGCCCTGCCGGAGGAGCGCCACGGCGCCCGCCTGACCGACCCCCAGACCGACTGGGACCGCCTCCAGGGCCTGATCGCCGCCTACCGTGAGGGCGATATCCCGGTCGCCCGTGCCTATCTCCAGGAGCACGCGGCCGAACGCGCCGGGCGTATCCTTGACCTTCTGGAGGTCTGGGCCGCGGAGGCGCGCGCGCCGGACCTCAAGCGCCAGGCGCGCGCGGCGCTCTACGGGTTGCGCGTGGGCTGACGGGCATCGCTATCGCTCTGCCGAGCCTGCGGGGCCGCGGGACCACCTTGCCTCATCACCGCCCCAACGGGGAGGCCCGGTATCCGCTAGACTCGCGCCAGACAACACCGGGAGAGCACCCATGCAACCGCAAACAGCCGAGATCGAACGGGCCATCATGGGCCTGGATCGCCGCGACAAACTTCACCTGATCGAGGTACTGGCCCATGCCTTACAGCGGGACCAGACGGCGCCACCGCCCGCCGCGCGCAAGGCCCAACTGGATGGCCTGCTGCTGGAGTTGGATGCCCTCCCCAGCGAGAGCGCGGACGATGGATTCTCCAACCGGGATCATGATGTCCTGCTCTACGGGCGACGGCCGTGATTTTCGTGGATACCGGCGCTTGGTTCGCCGCTTTCGTGCCCACGGACGCAGACCATACGGTGGCGCGGGCTTGGCTGGTCCGTAACCAGGCGCCGTTGCTGACCACCGATTACGTCATTGATGAATTGTTAACCCTGATGCGGATGCGCGGCGAGAATCGACGCGCTTTGCGTGTCGGTCAATCACTCTTCGACCAAGAACTGGCCGAATTGCATCTGGTGTCCCCTGACGATATCCACGCGGCCTGGGGTGTCTATCGGCAGTTCTCCGATAAACAATGGAGCTTCACGGACTGTGTGAGTAAGGTCGTCATGGTCAGTCGAGGTATCCAGACGGCCTTTGCCTTCGACGCTCACTTTCGCCAATTCGGGGCTGTCACGGTGGTACCAAGCGGGCAATGATCGCAGCAACTCTATCCATGACCTCTGTGACAGTCAGCTTGTCTGATGAGACCTACCGTCGGTTGGACGAGATCGCCCACGTCCGCGGTACCAGCATCGAGCGACTATTCGACGACATGGCTGCATTGATGGTGGACGAGACGGACGCCGAGGCCGGCTTTCGCGTCCGTACCCAACGGGGCAGTGGAAGAACCGAGCGGGGACTCGCTCTGCTGCGCCAGGCGGCCGGGCATGGCGGCGAGGAATCGGCGTAGGTCGGGTTAGCGCAGCGTAACCCGACATTTCGGCGCCGCAAGTCGGGTTACGGCGCGTCAAGCCCTTTGCTAAAGAGGTGCCGTGCCGCGCGCCTAACCCGACCTACGGGATCGCGCGCATCGCGCGGGGTGGCTCGGAGAATTGAAGGCGATCAATCGGGGCGTATCGCCCTTCCGGTGAGGTTAGAGTCATGCACATCCGCCAGATCCACATAAATAACATCAAGTCTATTCGTGAGCTGACTTGGGACATACCAGCGGATAAGGCCAAGGGCTGGCATGTGGTGCTTGGCGATAATGGGGCAGGCAAGTCGACCCTGTTGAAGTCGATCGCCGTTGCCTTACTCGGGCCACGAGAGTCCTATGGGTTGCGACAGCCTTGGGATGCCTGGTTGCGTGAGGGCCGCAAATCGGCCGAGATATCACTAAAGATCGGATGGGACGGGGAACTTGACGGTTTCGTTGGTCAGGGTGGAGCACCCCTGGCCGATGCGGAGTTATCTTTGGGCCTTAAGCTGGCGCTATCGGATAGCGAACAGACATTGGCTCAGCGCGGAAAAAAACTTCCAAGGTGTCGGCCAGGAATTGCTCGATCCGTTGATTCAGTTTATAAACCAGGAAGATTTTCTGCCTTCCGGGGTCCGACTCAAAGAAATCTCGCCGAAACAAATTGTATTTACGGACGCAGCAGGGGTATCGATCCCCGTTCAGGATCTGAGTGATGGCTATCGTTCCATCTTGAGCATGACATTTGAACTTATCCGTGAACTCTATTTCGCATTTGGTTCGAGCGCCGTTTTTGATCCCGATGATCCGAAGCAGGTCCGGGCCAGCGGTGTTGTGCTTATCGACGAGATCGACGCCCATCTGCACCCCACCTGGCAGAAGCGCATCGGCTTCTGGCTCTGCGAGCACTTCCCGAACATCCAGTTCATCGTCTCCACCCACAGCCCCCTGATCTGCCAGGCGGCGGAGCACGGCTCGATCCTGCTGCTGCCCCGCTCCGGGACCGATGAGAAGGCCCGATTGCTGGATGGCAATGAATTCAAGCGTGTGGTTTACGGCAACGTGCTGGACGCCTACGGCACCGATGCCTTCGGCGCTGAGGCGGCGAATACCCGGTCGCCGACCGCGCAGGGAATGCGCGACCGCCTGGCCCAGTTGAACAACAAGGAACTGATCAAGGGACTGGACGAGGCGGAACGCAAGCAACAGGTGCAACTCCGTGCTGCCCTGCCGACCGTCGCCGCAAGCATCGATTGAGTCATGATCAGAATACCGGACGCATCTCTTCCCGCCCAGGCGAACGGGTTGCTGGAGCAATACCAGGCCGAGGTCGACGGGCAGGGCAACTATGCCGCCCGGGTTGCGGCGGCCAAGGCGCTCTTCAGTAGCCGTAACAAGAGGAAGAATCCCGCCTTTGCCGAGTTATTCGCTCAGGCGCCCGAAGCACTCGCTTTCTGATTCGGAGACTCTCAGATGGCGAGCACCGACAAGCCCGAGTCGTTCCCGCAGCGCAGCTGGGAGCCCCGCTATCGCAGCACCACCAGCGACCTGCTCCATGACTTCTACATCCCGGCCCTGCGTTCCAGCGTGCGCTATGACCGGGTGGCGGGGTACTTCCGTTCGACTTCGCTCGCCGCGGCCTCCCAAGGGTTCTCGGCATTGGTCGAACACCAGGGTCGGGTGCGGCTGGTGGCGGGCGCCGACCTGGACCCCAAGGATGCCCAGATCATCCTCGACCACCAGGACCTCGGGTATCTCGCCGAGACGCTGCTGGCCGCCCTGACCGAGCCCCAGGACGGGCCGGAATCGGTCGCGAACGGCCTGGGTCTGCTGGCCGGGATGCTCAAGGCCGGCTGTCTGGAGATCCGCGTGGCCCTGCGCCGCCATCGCAAGACCGGGATGGCCATCCTCTACGAGTCACGCGAGGATGGCTATGTCCACGAGAAATGGGCCGTCTTCCATGACGCGCAGGGCAACCGGCTGCTCGCCGAGGGGTCCCTGAACGAGTCGCGCACCGCCCTGCTGATCAACGCCGAGAACATCGGGGTGCACTGCGACTGGTGGGGCACCCGCGAGGCGGCCAGGGCCGACAGCTACGCGGCCGACTTCGAGGCCATCTGGGCCAACCAGGACCCGGGGCTCTATGTGGTGGACCTGCCCCAGGCGGTACGTGAGCGACTGATCGAGATCGGCGAGGCCGTGGCGCAGCCGAAAGAGATCGACGGCTCCAGCGCGCACCCGCCGCAGATTCCGCGGCCGACGGCGCTGGAGTGGCTCCAGTTCGCGATCCTGCGCGAGGCCCCGCGGATGCCCAACGGCCGCTTCGTCGGCATGGTCACGGCCCCGGTGGAGCCCTGGCCCCACCAGGCCATCGTGGCGCGCCGGTTGATCGCTTCCTACCCCTACAGCTTCCTGCTGTGCGACGAGGTCGGCCTGGGAAAGACCATCGAGGCGGGCCTGGCCCTGCGCTCGCTGATCCTGTCCGGACTGGCGCGGCGGGTCTTGATCGCGCCCCCCGCGAGCCTGGCCCGGCAGTGGCAGAGCGAACTGGCGACCAAGTTTTTCCTGCCTTTCGGCCGGGCCCTCTCCGGCCCCCAGGTGCGGCACGCCTATCTCTATCCGCCATTTGCATCAATGGAGGAACAGATTCCGGCCAAGTCGGTCTTTGCGCCGGCCTTGGTCATCGTCTCCACCGGGCTGGTCCGGCGCAAGGAGCGCCGGCGGGAGTTGGCGGCGCAGACCTGGGACATCGCCCTGGTCGACGAGGCCCATTATGCCCGCCGCAGCAACTCCACTGCCGGACTGGTGGTGCAACCCAAGTATGGCGACCTTTACCAGGCGGTCAGCCAGACCTTGCGCCCGCAAACCCGTGCCCTGTGGCTCGCCACCGCCACACCCATGCAGCTCGACCCGATCGAGGTCTATGACCTGTTTCGTCTGACGCGGCGGGTCGGCCCCTTCCAGGACGATCCGTCCCTGACCCAGGCGTATTACGCGATCCAGGGCCGCATCCAGCGGGGCGAGAAGGTCTCAGATGAAGAACTGGGCTTTCTGCGCCGGGTGCTGGCCTCGATTGCGCGGCATGACCCTGAGTTGGCGACCTTTATCCGCCAGACGGTGCTCAGTCCCTCGAACCGGACCCAGTATGACAACTGGCTGACGCGGGGGATCCAGCCGACGGGTGCGAGTCTCAAGCAACTGTTGCGCGCCATCTTTGCCTCTGCGCCCCTCTCACGGGTGATGATGCGCCACAACCGCGCCCTGCTGCGGGTCTACCAGGAGCAGGGCCGGCTGACGGCCAACCTGGCGCACCGGCACCTCCTGCCCATGCGGCGCATCCAATACACGGCCCAGGAGCAGGCGGCTTACGAGGCCCTGCAAGCCTATTCCCAGGAGTTGTCCCAGCAAGTCTCCGCCGCCAACGATCAACAGGCGCGGGCCTCGACCGGCTTCTATCTGAGCTTCCTGCAGCGGCGCTTCGCCTCCAGTCTGCACGCCATCGGCGAGACCCTGCGGCGGCGGCGCGAACGGGTCAAGTGGACCCTGGACCACCTGCTGGACGCGCCGGCGACCGCCGCTGGCCCCGACCTGTCCCAGTGCGATGAGGACCTGGAACAGGAAGAGGGCGACGCGCAAATCATCGAGCAGTTTCTCAAGAACCGCAGCGAGGGGGATCTCCGCTGGGAGTTGGAAAAGCTCAGCGGGATGCTGGCGGGCAGCCTGTACGACGCCGCGCCGGCCTCGTCCAAGACACAGGCCCTGTTGGGCTATGTGGAACAGCGAAGGGATTCGGCGCGGCCCGGTCGGGTCCGGCAGACGGTCATCTTCACCCAGTTCTGGGACACCCTGGAGGATATCGTCCGGCGGCTGCGACAGGCCGAGGCCCGGCTGTTGGTGGGGACCTACTCCGGCCGCGGGGGCCAATACACAGATCCTGCGACCGGCCGGCTGATCGGCACCGAGCGCGACGCGATCAAGCAGCGCTTCCTGCGCGGTCAGATCGACATCCTGGTCTGCACCGATGCGGCGGCCGAGGGCCTCAACCTCCAGACGGCCGACTTTCTGGTCAATTTCGACCTGCCATGGAACCCGGCCAAGGTCGAGCAGCGGATTGGCCGGATCGATCGCATCGGCCAACTGCACGCACACATCCACGTCCAAAACCTGTGCTACCTGGGCTCGGTCGAGGAGATCGTCTACGGCCGGTTACTCGATCGGCTGGGCAGCATGATCGCCGTGGTCGGCGATCAACAGGTGTCGATGTTGCCGGTCACCGAGGACGATTTCCGCCGGCTGGCGGCGGGCGAGGTGACTGAGGGGCAGTTGGAGACGCAGGCCCGCCAACGGATTGCCTTCAGTCAGCAGCGCATCCGCGAGACCGAGTTGAGCGGGCAGGAGGTCTACGAGATCTATCAGCGCCTGGAGCAGGCGCACGCGGCCGTGCAGTTGCCGGCCACCTTGGATGGACTCTGGGGCGTCCTGACCGGTTCCGCTTATCTGAAGGCCTTGGGGTGTGCCTGTGCCGTCAACCTGACGGGCAATGGGCGCGAGCCGCTGTTGCTCCGGGGCCTTGCCGGCGTGTTGGACGGCACCGCACTGACCACGGACCGGCGGCTGTACGAGGAGGGTATCGAGTCGCTTGGCGCTGCGTTGCGGTTCGCCACCTACGGGGAACCGGTCTTTGACGCGATCCTGGGGCAGAGCGCGGGATGGGAGCGGCCCGGTTGCGTGCGTCGCATTGCCGTCAGGCCGCAGGGGCTGGACCTTGAGTATGTGGCCTTCGTTGCCGCGGCGCGGGATGGCGAAGAGGCTGCGCTGCGGCTGATCGCCGATCTGGATAGCCTTGCCGGGATCGAGCTTGACGAGTCTGCGACGCTCTCTGAGGCCGATGCAGAACCCTTTGTTGCCCGACTTCAGGAGATGGCGGACGCGGAATTTCGGCTCACCGCCCACGTCGCCGACCTGGAGGCGGACAACCAGCGATCCGGCCGCGCCCAAGCGGCGTTGGCGCTCGGGACCGCCTATGGGCTCATCGCCGGGCGTCAGCAGTTCGGGAACGCCGAGGACAACTTCTGGAAGGAACTCGACGCCTGCCGGCGGCTGGTGGCGGAGCGGACCGCACAGGGCGGCGGCCTCTCGGTCCAGCGGGTGCCGAGCGTCTACGACCAGGTGGCCACGGCCTTAGTTCCGTTCGACGTCAAACGCAAGATCAGCGACGAGAGCTTCTGGGTCGATACGGCCCCGGCGCCGTTGCTGAACGCGGCACTGGATACCGCGGCCCGGGTTGCCGCCGGGATCAAGCGCAAGAAGGCCGATCTGACCACGGACTTTGCGTTGACCCGGATTGCCGCTGAGATGAAACGGGCCATTGTGTGAACCCGGTATCCTTTCATGGCTTACGCTTAGCCCTGGGATGCGCCTGGTCATAGACCTGGGCCAAGTGCTGAAAATCGAGATGGGTGTAGATCTGGGTGGTGCTGATATCGGCGTGCCCGAGCAGTTCCTGGACGGCGCGCAGGTCCCCGGACGACTCCAGCAGGTGGCTGGCGAACGAGTGGCGCAGCAGGTGCGGGTGCACATTGCGGGTGGCGCCCTGTTCCTGCGCCCACTGGGCGACCCGGGTGCGGACCGTGCGGGGGTGGATGCGGCAGCCGCGGCTGCTGACGAAGAGCGCGGGTTCGTCGCCCGCGGCCAGATTGGCGCGCACCCGCATCCAATGCTGCACGGCCGCGCGCGCCTGGGCGCCGACCGGGACCCGCCTGGTCTTGGCGCCCTTGCCGGTGACGCTGAGCATGGCGTCGGTCATGTCGATGTCGCCTAAGTTGACGCTGACCAGTTCGGCCAGGCGCAGCCCGGACGAATAGAACAGCTCGATCATGGCGGTGTCGCGGATGGCGAGCAGGTCGTCCACCGGGCGGTCGAGCAGGTTGCACAACTGGTCGGCGTCCAGGGTGGCGGGGAGTTTGCGCGCCGTCTTGGGGGCGCGGATGCCCACCGCGGGGTTGTTCTGCGCGCGACCCTCGCGCAACAGCCAGCGATAGAGGCTGCGCAGGCTCGACAGTTCGCGTTGCAGGGTGCGTCCGCAGACCCCGGTGCGGTGCCGCCAGGCGACATAGCGGCGGATCTGCTGCTGGTCGAGGCGGGTGATGGCGTCCGGTGGGCCGCCGGCGGCGGTCAGCCAGGCGGTCAGCCGCTCCAGGTCGGCGCGATAGGCGCAGAGCGTCGGCTCGGCCAGGCGCCGCTCGTGGGCCAGGTGGGCGAGGAAGGGCTCGATGGGGCTCCCTTCCGGCTCGCTCATTCCGGGACCGTCTTCTTGGTGCGTTTACGCCGGGTCGGCGTCGGCTTGGGTGCGTCCTCGCTCGCGGGGGCCGGGGGCGGCGTCGTCACCGCTATCGGCACTTCAGGCGGCAGCATCTGCAGCTTGCAACTCACGATCTCACCCAGGCGGTCCAGGAGGTCGGTGCGCATGTCGGGCTTGAAGCGGTCGGGGTCGGCGGCCCCGATGGCGAGTACGCCGCAGCGTCCGTTCGCGCGGATCGGTATCAGGGCGGCGCAGCGGACCTGCTCGCCCGCGGGATCATGCAGATCGCCGAACAGGGCGGCGTTCTTGGCCTCGTCCAGCGGGCCGCACAGGGCGTGCTTGCGCTCCAGGAAGTCCCGGAAGGCGGCGACCAGGGGATCAGGGTCCCCGGCCGCGGGGTCCACCGGGAAGACCTTGAGGGTGACCGCCTGGGCGCTGAACTCGTGCGTCAGGCCCTCCTGGAGCGCGGCGCTGACCCGCGTAAGGTCCGGGGCGGCGATCAGGGCGAGCACCAGGGCGTGCAGGCGGGCGGAGAAGGACTCGTACTCGCGGGCGCGGGCGATGAGCTGTGCCAGCCGGCCGCGCTCGGTGTCGAGCTGTCCGCGCAGCACCCTGACCTGGCGCTCGATCAGCGAGACCGCCGCCCCGGCCGCCGTGTGGGGGATGTGCAGCTCGGCCAGGATCTGCGGATTGGACGCGAAGTAGTCCGGGTGACCCTGCAGATAGGCGGCGACCGTCGCCGCCGCCCCGGCGTCCCCCCCCGCGGCCTTTCCCGGTGCGGGCCCGCCGGTGATCGCGGCCTCGCTCGCCCCGGCCCCGGCCGCGCCCCCCTCGCCCTTTGTCTTTCTCATCGCTCGATCTCCCCCTCGAAGACCCGTTGTGCCGGCCCGGTCATCTGGACCGCTCCCCCGTTAACCGACCACTCTATCACAAGGTCCCCGCCGGGCAGGCTGACCCGCACCCGTGGCCCGAGCAGCCCGCGGGTGCGTCCGCTCACCACCGCCGCGCAGGCCCCGGTTCCGCAGGCCAAGGTCTCACCGGTGCCGCGCTCGTAGACGCGCAGCCGGACCTGATCCGGCGCCAGCACCTGCATGAAGCCCACGTTCACCCGTTGAGGGAAGCGCGGGTGGGACTCGATGCGGGGGCCAAGCCGCGCCACCGGCGCCCTGTCCGTGTCGTCCACCAGCAGCACCGCATGGGGATTGCCCATGGAGACGGCGCCGATGGCGAGCGTCTCGCCGTCCACCGCGAGGTCATAGGTTGGCGCCTGCGCATCCGCCAGGAAGGGGATGCGCGCCGGGTCCAGGATCGGGACCCCCATGTCCACCCGCACCTGGCCGTCCGGCTCGATGAAGAGTCGGATCGCACCGGCGGCGGTGCCGACCGGGATCTCGGTCTGGTCGCAGAGCCCCTGGTCGCGCACGAAGCGGGCGAAGCAGCGGGCACCGTTGCCGCATTGCTCCACCTCGGACCCGTCGGCGTTGAAGATCCGGTAGTGGAAGGCGGTGCCGGGCAGCCGCGGGCGCTCCACCAGCAGCACCTGGTCACAACCGATGCCGCGGTGCCGATCCGCCAGCCGCCGAATGGCCGCGGCGTCCAGTTCGACCACCTGGCGCACGCCGTCGAAGACGACGAAGTCGTTGCCCAGGCCGTGCATCTTGGTAAACCGCAACGTCATTTGGATTGTTCGTCCAGACGGCCGAAGACCGCCAAATGCCGGTCGCTCACCACCGCCACCTCCAGTTCGCTCAGGCCCGCCTGTGCCAGTTGTTCCACCACCTCCGCGGGCTCGAAGGCGGCGAATAGCGAGTTGCGGAAGTCGCTGCGCAGGACCTCGGGCTCGCCGGCCGCGTAGGTCGCCACCAGGGCCTCGGCCCAACCGGCGGAGGCCGGGCGCATCAGGTCCATGATGAGCACCTGGGCGCCGGGGGCGGCGGCGGCCCGCACCGCCTGCCACAGCACCTGGGGATTGTGCAGTTGGTGGAGCAGGCTGTTGGAAAGGATCAGGTCGTAGTGGGCCTGGGGCAGCGTAGGGCTGGGCAGGCACTCGCACAGCAGCCGGGCGCGCGCGGCGACCCCGGGCAGCCGGTCCAGTGCGGCCCTGGCGTGCCCCAGCATGGCGGTGGAGCCGTCCAGTGCGTCGCAGGTCGCCTGCGGCCAGGTGCGCAGGAGGCGGCAGACGATGTCCGCCGGGCCGCAGCCGAGATCCAGCGCGCGGGCGCGGTGCAGGGGGGCCTGTTCCAGCCGGCCAAGCAGCTTGATGAAGAGGGCGTTGGACTCCGAGAAGTCGGCCTGGGCATAGGCCAGGGCCTGTTCGGCATCCTCCATGAGTTCCGGTTCGGGACGGCGCTTCATGGCAGCAGCGACTCCCCGGCCATCAGGTCCGCGATGCTCTCCCGGCGCCGCACCAGATGGACCTGCCCACCGTCCACCATGACCTCCGCGGCGCGCGGCCGGCTGTTGTAGTTGGAACTCATGCTGAACCCGTAGGCCCCGCTGCCGCGCACGGCCAGCAGGTCGCCTGGTTCCAGGGCCAGCCGGCGGTCCTTGCCCAGGAAGTCCCCGGTCTCGCACACCGGGCCCACGAGATCATAGCGGGCGGGGTCGGCCGCGCTGTCCAGGCGGACCGGAACGATGTCCTGGACCGCCTGGTAGAGGGCGGGGCGCAGCAGGTCGTTCATCGCCGCATCGACCACGGCAAAACGCCGGTGCTCGGTGGGTTTCAGATACTCCACGCGGGTCAGCAGGATGCCGGCGTTGCCGACGATGGCGCGCCCCGGCTCCAGGATGATCTCGTGGCCGCGGCCGCCTAAGCGATGGAGCAGGGCGGCGGCGTAGGCGGCGGGCTCCGGCGGGTGTTCGCCCAGGTAGCGGATGCCGAGCCCGCCGCCTAAGTCCAGGTGGCCGATGGGGATGCCGGCCGCCGCCAGCCGATCGGCGAGGGCCAGCACCCGCTCCAGGGCGGCCAGGAAGGGGGCCAGATCGGTGAGCTGGGAGCCGATGTGGCAGTCGATCCCGGTGACGCGCAGGTGCGGCAGCCGCGCCGCCTGCCGGTAGACCGCCTCGGCCGCCCGGATGTCGATCCCGAACTTGTTCTCTTTGAGTCCGGTGGCGATGTAGGGGTGGGTGCGGGCGTCCACGTCCGGGTTGACCCGCAGCGAGACGGGCGCGATGAGGCCCAGGTCCCCGGCCACCCGGTCGAGACGCTCGAGCTCCGGCACCGATTCCACGTTGAAGCAGCGGATGCCGACCGCGAGCGCCCGGCGCAGCTCGTCCTCCCGCTTGCCGACCCCCGAGAAGATGACCTTGCCGGGCTCGCCCCCCGCCGCCAGCACCCGCTCCAGTTCACCCACCGAGACGATGTCGAACCCGGAGCCGAGCCGCGCCAGAACGCTCAGCACCCCCAGGTTGGCATTGGCCTTGACCGCGAAGCAGATCAGGTGCGGATGCCCCTGGAAGGCGCGGTCGAAGGCGTGCCAGTGCCGCTCAAGCGTAGCCCGGGAGTAGACATAGCAGGGGGTGCCGAACTGCTGCGCGATGGCGGTGAGCGACACGTCCTCGGCATGGAGCAGGTTGTCGCGGTAGTTGAAATGGTCCATTACTTGGCTCCTCCCGAGCACCCGTCGGTGCAGCCGCTCGGATTCTGCGCCGGCCATGCCAGCAGTTCGGCGTTGGACGCCGGGGGCAGGGGCGGGGCCGGCGCCTGAGTCGGAGCCGGCACCGGTGTCGGGGCTGGCGTCTTGGGCACCTCCGCGCCCTTCGCCGGGGCCTGTTGTTCGTCCGGCTTCGGCAGGAACAGGGGGCCTTTTTGCCCGCAGGCGTCGACCATGCCCAGGGTCCCGAGCGCGATCACCACGGCGACGAAAGAGTTGTGGGCCCAACAGTGCATGTTAACGATTGACTCGCGCGACCGGGAACGGGGGCGCCAGTGTAGCCGATCCGGCGTCGCCCGCGATCCGCAGTCCAAGGAACCTTAGGGCGTCGGCGTCGGCGGCAGGGTCCGCCGCGGTGCCTCCCCGCCACCGACCGCGCCGCCCAGCGGGGCGGGGCTTGCGGCGGGGGCCGTCAGGCCCGGTTGCGGGATCTCCGCGCTGTCAGGCGTCCCGCTGGGGAGGGCGCCGCCGCCGGCCGCGACCTCGACCGGCCGGACCACCTCTGCACGGTAACGGGCGGCCGGTTTGCCCTCGCCGGTGAGGAGCAGCAACTCGCCGCCCTCGATGCGGTAGCCGGTCACCGAGCCCAGGGCCGCCGCGTAGTCACGGGCCTGTGCCGCCGCCCCCTCGGGCCCCTTGCACGCCATGCGGGTGCTGGCCAGGGGGCCGATGGTCAGGGTCGCGCCGCTCAGGGTGTAACCGCTCATGTAGCGATTGCAGCCGTCGGAGCCGCCCAGGGTGCCGTCGTCGCGGAACTCCAGGCTGATCTCGGTCCCGTTGCGGGCCGAACTGATGGCCTCTTTGCCGTTGTCGTAGCCGGTCAGCTGCCAGACCTGCCCGACCAGGGGGGTGGGCTTGAGCCGCACAAGGCGCAACTGCACCGCGCCCGCGGCGTCCAGCAACTCCAGCAGTTCGCCGTCCAGTCGGTAGGCGGCGACCCGCGTCAGGGCCAAGCCAACCGCCTTGTCCTGCTTCATCAGCGGCTCCGGACAGGCCATCATCGTGGAGGCCATATTCGCCTTGAAGGTCAGGCTCGCGCCCGCCAGGGTGTAGCTCCCGCCGAGCTGGTTGCAGCCCGCGGTGCCGGCGACCCGCCCCGCCTCGAAGCGGAAGCGGCCGGGCCGCGGGCCCGCGGCGATCTCGACCAGGGCCTTGCCGGAACGATAGGCCGCGGGCGACCAGGAGGTATTCTCCAGGGACGGCGGCGCTCCCGTCGCGGGCTCACCGGCGTCTTGCGGTGCCGCGGCTGCCGCGGCCGCCGGACTTGCCGGGGGCGCCGCCGCGTTGCCGACCGCGGGCCGGTCCGGGCCGGCCTGGAGCGGTGTGACGGCCGCCAGCAGCGCGGTGACGAGGAGCAGGGCCGGGGCGGCGGCTGGTGGTGAGTGCTTCATCGCGGGAGGTCCTCGAGGGGTGGGGGCTTGCCATCGCCGCACGGCGGCGGCACCAATGATCCGACTGGGAATGGAATTTTACCGGTGAAGCGGCGCGCCCAACAGGACCGGAGCGACGGGCGCCGGCCGCGGGGGCGGGCCTTGATCATCACTCCGGCCACGCGCCCTTGCGGCTACCCGTCGCGGCCTGGGGGCCGCTCCTACTGCCCGCGGTCGCGCCCCTGGTCGCGCAGCCGATCCAGGCGCAACCGCTCGCGCTCATCGAACAGCCGCCGGGAGCCGAGCCACACTGCGGCCACCGACCCCAGGCCGGTCCCGGCGGAGATCACGAACATCATCAAGAGCTGGTACTTGGCCGCCTCCATGGGCGGGCTGCCGGCCAGGATCTGCCCGGTCATCATCCCCGGCAGGCTGACCAGGCCGGCGGTGGCCATGGCGTTGACGATCGGGATCAGCCCGGCGCGCAGCGAGTCCCGCCGCAGCGACGCGATGGCCTGATCCCAGGTGCCCCCGGCCAGCAGCCGCGCCTCGATGCGCCCGCGCGCGTCCCAGGCGCCGCGCGTCAGGGTGTCCAGCGCGATCGCCGCACCGCTCATGGTGTTGCCCAGCAGCATACCCAAAAGCGGGATCAGGTATTGGGGCTGATACCAGGGCTCCACCCGGATGATCAGGGTCAGCGTCAGGAACAGGACGCTGAAGGATGAGATGAACATGGAGAACGCCCCGATCCCGTAGCCCCAGGGCCCGCGGAAGCGGCGCTTCTGGCGCTGCAGGACCTCGATCCCGGCGACCGCCAGCATAAACAGCGCCATGAGCCCGATCAGCCAGGGATTGGTCTGCGCGAACAGGGCCTTGAGCACCAGCCCCACCAGCATCAATTGCACCGTGCTGCGCGCCGCCGCGATCAGCAGGCGCCGCTCCACCCCTAAGTGCAGGTACCAGGACATGGCCGCCAGCAACAGCACCAGGACGGCCGCCAGGGCCAGGTCGAAGGGGGTGAGCAGGACCAGACTCATCGCCCGTCTTCCAGGCGGGCGGGGTCCGCGGTCGCCGCTTCGGTTTGCCCCAGGCGCCCATCCCGGATGCCGAACTGCCGCCCGCCGAGGCGCTCGCGCTGCTCCGGGTCATGGCTCACCCAGAGGATCGCCGCGGCCGCAGCGACGCGATAGGTCTCCACGACCAGTTCCACCCGTTCCCGGTTGCTCGGGTCCAGGTTGGCCGTGGCCTCGTCCAGCAACAGGGCCTCCGGACCCTGGGCCAGCAGTCGCGCCAAGGCCAGGCGCTGGCGCTCGCCGGTAGAGAGGCGCGCGACCGACCAATCCAGTACATCCGGCGCGAAGCCAAGAGTGGCGAGCAGATCGTCGTGCCCCCGATCCGCGGAACGCGGTGCGACCCGTTCATCCACGTCTTGCTCGCGCCGGGCGGCCGCCGGGAAGTGCTCGCCGACCGCATCCGCCCACCAGAAGGCCTCCGCGGGCAAGAGCCCGACCCGTTGCCGCCAGCGGGCCGGGGCCATGGTCGAGCGTGCCTCGGTCCCCAGCCAGACCTCGCCCGCGTGGGGGTCCAGGTCCGCCACGGCACGCAGCAGCAGGCTCTTGCCGGAACCCGAGGGGCCGCAGATGAAGACCAACTCACCCGCCTCCAGGGTCAGGTTCACCGGGGCCAGGACCCGCGGGCGCACCGCCTCCAAGCGTAGGGCGCCCATCAGCCTAAAATCCACAGATGGACACAGATGAACACAGATTTTCTTCCATTTATCATATTCTTATCGCTATTGTCACAATCACCGGCAAGGTGAGTCCCTGGCTAAGCGCAAATCAATGAATAATATGTAATAATTTTTGTTCATCTGTGTTCATCTGTGTTCATCTGTGGATAACTGCTCCTTTACCAGGATCAGCGGCGCCGCCACACCAGGTCGCGGACCTGATGCCCGAGGCGCTCGCCCCGCTGCTCGAAGCGGGTCAGGGGGCGGGTGGCGGGGCGCTGCGCGAAGCGGCCCGGCCCCGCGGTGTTCACGAACGGCGACCCCGGGGCCTCCAGCACCGCGAGCATCTGGGTGGCGTAGGGTTCCCAATCGGTGGCCGCGTGGAAGACCCCGCCCGGCGTCAGCGCGCGGGCCAGCAGGTGGAGAAAGGCGGGGGTCAGGATGCGGCGCTTGTGGTGGCGCTGCTTGGGCCAGGGGTCCGGAAAAAAGAGCTGGACCCGCGCCAGCGATGCGGGCGGCAGCCCCCCGGCGAGCAGTTCCACGGCATCGTGGCGGACCACCCGCAGGTTGGCGAGCCCGCGCCGCTCGATCTCCAGCAGCAGATGGCCCACCCCGGGTCCGTGGACCTCCACCCCCAGCCAGTTGCACAGCGGTTGCGCCGCCGCCATCGCCGCCAGGCTGTCCCCGTTGCCGAAGCCGATCTCCAGCACCACCGCCCGCCCATTGCCGAACAGGGCCGCGAGGTTGAGCGGCGTCCCGGGCACCCAGTCGACCCCATAGCGCGGCCACAGGTCCACAAAGGCCCGCTCCTGCGCCACCGTGAGCCGGCCCTGACGCAGCACAAAGCTGCGCACCGGACGGCGCGGGTCCGGGGTCTCCCCGGCGGGCGCACTCGGTTCGTCAGGTTGGTTCACCGGCGCCACGGTACTCAAGGTGCTTCGACTAAGCCGGCTCGCCGACCAGGCCGAACAGCGCGTCCAGGCGCACGAACAGCTCGCGCAGTTGCAGGGCCATGAGCGCGAACTCGGCGTCGAGCCGCGCCGCCGGGTCGTCGCCGTCCTCGATCTCATCGAGCAGGGCGTCGCCGACGCGCAGGCGCTTGAGCGACAGGTCGTCGGCCAGGGTGAAGGCGAGCCGCTCGTCCCAGTCCAGGGCCAGCTTGACGACCTGTTTGCCGGCCCGCAGGTGGTTCAGGATCTCCTCACTGGCCAGATCCTGCCCCTTGCAGCGGATGACGCTCGTGCTGTCCTCGCTGTCGCGCAGTTCACAGGCGTCGGCGGGGATGAAATCGGCGGGGGCCTCGCCGGTGAGCAGCCAGGCGGTGAGGATGCCGGCGGGGGCCTGCCGGGGGGCCGGAGGCTTGGCCGGCAGGGTCTCGAGCGTCAGGCGCAGGAGCGAAATCGCCTCCTCGGCCTGTTTTTCGCTGGCGGCGTCGACCACCAGCCAACCGGACTCGGTGTCGATATAGAGCAGGGTGCGGCGCGAGCGGGTGAAGGCGCGCGGCAGCATCTCGGTGACGGTCTGCTCGCGTAGCGCGCGGCGCTCCGAGCGGCTGAGGTCGCGTGCCTCACCGGCCTCGATCTCGGCGATGCGCTCATCCACCGCCTCGGCGACCGCGGACGACGGCAGCAGCCGCTCCTGCTTGCGCAGGCACAGGAGCAGACAGCCGCCCACCCCATGCACCAGGGCCGACGTGTCCTCGCCGAGCGGTGCCGACCACCCCAGGGTGGCGACCTCCACCGGGCCGCAGGGGCGAAACCGCCGGGTCCCCAGCGCCGCCTCCAGTTCCGCGGCGGCGCGGCCGAAGGGTGCCCCGAGACGATAGATCCTGGCGTTCTTGAACATTGACAATCCCCTGCGTAAAAGCCGTCGGATTATCCCCGAGTCCCGCGGGGGGCGCCATGGCTTTCCCGCGCCGGGCGGGCCTGGGTGCGATCAGAACGTTCTCACGTACCGTGCGTCGAAGTCGTTGTCGTAGTCGAAA
>NZ_CAIKKU010000675.1 GCF_903828115.1 uncultured Thiodictyon sp.
AGCCGCGACGAGGCCACGCGACCGGCGCGGTCGCGTCGCGGCTGAAGCCGCTCCCACAGGGTCCAGGCGCGGCTTTCACGCTAAGGACTCGACCTCCGCCTGACGGGGAACAGTGCCTTTTGGACTCACCACTGCCTGAACGGCCGCCGCGCCAGGTTGGCGTTGGAGTAGCGCGGGTCGCCGGTGACCTCAAGCCCGGCCCAGTCGGGCAGGTCGAAGGGTTCGTGCTCGCGGGTCAGTTCGATCTCGGCCAGCACCAGGCCGGCGTTGTCGCCGGTGAAGACATCCAGGTCCCAATGGTGCAGGCCGCAGGGCACCCGGTAACGGACCTTCTCGATCACCGGCAGGATGGCGAGTTCGCGCAGCAGGGCCTCGCCGTCCTCGGGCGGGATGGGATACTCGAACTCGGAGCGCACCAGACCCAGGGGCGGGCCCTTGAGGGTCAGGTAGGCGCTGTCCTCCTTCAGGCGCACGCGCACCGTCAGGGTGCCGGTGGTCGCCAGATAGCCCTGGCGGATGCGCGACTCGCTCTGCGCGAGGGCGCGCCAGGTGTCGTTCCTGACGAGAAATTTACGCTCGATCTCAATCCCCATGATGCAAGGCTCCCGTGGTGCGGGTTCAAGGGCGTTCAAACAGGGCCATGGACTCGACGTGCGCGGTGTGTGGAAACATGTCCATCACCCCGGCACTGACCAGCCGGTAGCCCAGGGCGTTGACCAGGCGGTCGGCGTCCCGGGCGAGCGTGCTGGGATAACAGGAAACGTAGCAGATGCGCTGCACCCCCAGGCGCGGCAGCCAGTCCAGGACCGCCAATGCGCCGCTGCGCGGCGGGTCCAGCAGGACCTTATGATACTGACCCCGCAGCCAGGGGGCATCGGTGAGGTCGGCATAGAGGTCGGCCGTCTCGAAGCGGACATTGGTGATGCCGTTGCGTTGCGCGTTGGCCGCGGCGCGGGCGATGAGGCCCGGGTCCGCCTCGACCCCCAGCACCGCGGCGGCACGGCGCGCCAGCGGTAGGCTGAAGTTGCCGAGCCCGCAGAACAGATCCAGCACCGATTCGTCCGGCTGGGGGTCCAGCAGGTCCAGGGCCTGGTCCACCATGAGGCGATTGAGTTCGAGGTTCACCTGGGTGAAGTCGGTCGGCTCGAACGCCATGCGCAGGCCGTAGCGGGGCAGGTCGTAGTGCAGTTCGACGCCCTGCCCCGGCAAGGGTCGGATGCTGTCCACCCCGCCCTCCTGGAGATAGATATGGTAGCCGTAGTCCTGCCCGAGGCCCTGGAGGACCTCCAGATCCGCCGCGCTCGGCGCCGCCATCACGCGGAAGATCAGCACGCAGGGCGCCTCCCCCACCGCCATCTCGATCTGCGGGACCTGGTCGCGGATGCTCAGGCGCCCGACGGCGTCCGCCAGCACCTGCAGGCGCTCGCCCACGCTCGGGTGCAGCACCTCGCAGCGGGTCAGGTCGGCCAGATAGGGCGTGCCGCGCTCGCGAAAACCGACCAGGGTGCGACCCTTCTTGATGACGTGGCGCGCCCCCAGGCGCGCCTTGCGCCGGTAACCCCAGTGACCGGCGACCAGCGGCGGGAGCCAGGCGGCGGGGCTGACCTTGCCGATACGGGTGAAGACGTCCGCCAGCGTCTCCTGCTTGATGCGGATCTGGGCCGCGGGGTCGACATGCTGGAGGTTGCACCCGCCGCAGACGCCGAAGTGCGGGCAGCGCGGCGCCACCCGGTCGGGCGAGGCGCGCAGCACCGCGACCGCCGCCCCCTCGTCGAAGCGGCGCTGGACCCGGGTGTAGCGCATCCGCACCCGCTCCCCGGGCAAGGCATAGTCGACGAAGATCGCCTTGCCGTCGAAATGGGCCAGGCCGCGGCCCTCATGGGTCAGGCCCTCGATCTCGAGCTCGATCTCCGGCGGAAGGGGTTTGCGCTTTTTTGACAAGTGGCTGTTCCTAAAGGTCAAAGAAAGAGGATTTGCGGACAAGAATCTTCACCGCCCGCTCAGTCCGGAAAGACCCCGGTCGAGAGGTAGCGGTCGCCGCGGTCGCAGGCGATGGCGACAATGACCGCGGCGCTGACCTCGGCCGACAGCAGGAGCGCCGCCGCCACCGCCCCGCCGGAGGAGACGCCGGCGAAGATGCCCTCGCGCGCCGCCAGGTCCCGGGTGGTCTGCTCGGCCTGGGGCTGCGCGACATCGATGATCCGATCCACCCCGGCGGGGTCATAGATCCGCGGCAGATAGGCGGCCGGCCAGCGGCGGATGCCGGGGATGTTCGCCCCGTCCGCGGGCTGCACGCCGACGATCTGCACCGCTGGGTTCTGCTCCTTGAGATAGCGCCCGGTCCCCATGATGGTCCCCGTGGTGCCCATGGCACTCACGAAATGGGTGACGCGTCCGGCCGTGTCGTGCCAGATCTCGGGGCCGGTCGCGGCATAGTGGGCAGCCGGGTTGTCCGGGTTGGAGAACTGATCGAGCCGCACCCCCTCCCCGCGCGCCTGCATGGCGTTGGCCAGATCGATGGCCGCCTCCATGCTGCCCGCGCGCGGCGTCAACACGATGGTCGCGCCGAAGGCGCGCATGACCGCCCGGCGCTCCACGCTCATGTGCTCCGGCATGATCAGCACCATGCGGTAGCCCATGACGGCCGCGGCCATGGCGAGCGCGATGCCGGTGTTGCCGCTGGTGGCCTCGATCAGGGTATCGCCGGGCCTGATGGTGCCCCGCTCCTGGGCGCGGCGCAGCATGTTGAGCGCCGGCCGGTCCTTCACCGAGCCGGCCGGGTTGTTGCCTTCGAGCTTGACCAGGATCAGGTTGTCGGTGTGACCGGGCAGGCGTTGCAGGCGCACCAGGGGGGTGGTCCCGACGCAGTACTCGATGGTGGAGCCGATAGGACGCTCGTTCATAGGGTTACCGGTGGGATCGATGGCCGGATGGGCGCGGCGGGCTGGGGCATGAAGGTGCGGACGGACCGGCAGGGGTTTCGGTCTCGCGATTGTGCACCAGCGCCGTCATGCAACCAAGCCGGAGCGCGGGTGGACGGCCCCCGGGCCAGGCGATAGAGTAGTCGGCGACCCACCCCGCAGGAGCCAGACCTTGGACCAAGCGCCCGTCACCCCCCTCTCCCAACTCCCCGCCCGCGACCGCGTGTCCGCCCTGGCCGTGGCCGGCGGTGATGCGGACCTGGCCGCCGAACTGTTCGCCGCCCTGCTGGCCGGACTGCCGGATGAACTCGCGGCCCTGCGCACCGAGGTCGCGGCGTCCGACTGGGAGGGACTCGCCGAACTCGCCCATCAGGTGCGCGGGGCCACCCGCTACTGCGGTGTCCCGGCCCTGGACGAGGCCGCCGAGTCCCTGGAGCGCGCCGCCCGCGCCGCCGACCCGCCGCGCGTCGCCGCGGCCTTCGCCAATCTGGAGGCGGAGGCGCGGCGGGTGCAGCAGGCGGACGACTGACGCCGGGCACAACAATGCCGGACGGGGCATTCGCCCCGTTCGCAAGGTTTTCGACGCCCCGCGAAGGCCACGGGCGGCTGCCGGGCCCGAAACGTTCAGGACGGGGTTGCAAACCCCGTCCCGCTCGTCGTTGTCGTTGTCGTTGTCGTTGTCGTTGTCGTTGTCGTTGTCGAGATCGTAATCGAAGAAGCGATGCAATTTGGCGTGCGAGAGA
>NZ_CAIKKU010000676.1 GCF_903828115.1 uncultured Thiodictyon sp.
GCCGCAAGGGCGCGTGGCCGAAGTGATGATCAAGTACCTCGTGCACCGCCGCCAACACCCATGCCGTCGCGTCACCTGGGAACGGTTCAATACTATTCCTGAATCGTTACCTATCCAGGCTGTTGCCGCGCTGCGTCAATTCATACATCTTAGCCCGTACCTGCGCGATATAGCTCGCGCGAACCTGACATGCGATCAGCCCAGGTCGGCCTTCCATTAATCCCAACCGAAGGACGTAGTGATAAAAAAACCAAAGCAGCGACTCAAACGGCAGCCGGATGATCAGTGCCTTCAGCCACCGTCGTCGCTCCTGTGAGTTACCAAACAACCGCGGCACGATGGTGTTTTCGCCATAGCGGCCGGTGGTCAGGTAGCGATACCGAACCCTCGCCTCCCAGGTCGAATACTTGTTGTGGCGCGTGATATAGGCTTCGAGCCCCTTGAAGTCTTCATGGATCAGGGGGGTGTGCAAGCGGCCGATTGCGCCCTGCACCATGACCCGCTCGTGGATCTCCATATCCAGGCTGTCCGGCGCATCGTCGAACAAATGTTCAAAGCGCGCTGTGCCGGTACGGAACAACAACACCGCCTCGTGCGAAAAGCCACCGTACTGGAAGCGGCGACCGAGAAAATGAAACCCCTTGGTGATCAGATAGGCATCCAACGCATCCGGCCGCCGGACGGTCACGGCGATCTCCTGCCACAGGATATCCGGGACCACCTCGTCAGCGTCCAGCAACAATACCCAGGGGGTGTCGATCGCAACCTGTTCCAGCGCCCATTGGCGTTTCTTTGGATACCCGCCCCGGTAGTCGAACTGTACCACCTCGGCACCCTGGGCCAGCGCGATCCCAGGCGTTGCATCGGCGCTGTAAGAATCGAGCACGATGACGCGCATGGCTGCTCCCAGTGCCCCTAGGCAACGCGGCAGGTTGAGCGCCTCGTTCTTCGCGGCGAGAAGAACCGTGATCGGGAGCTTACTAATCGCATCGGTCATCATGCTTCAAGGCTTCGTTGCCACTGCAATCATTGCCTTGGCCAGTGCCGGCACCCGCCCGACCCGCTCGAAGCGGACATCGATGAAGCCGGCTTCGCGCAACAACTCGCCCAGTGTCCGCACGGACCAGAACTTGATATGGCCATGGTCCCAGAGGGCCGTGAAGTGCTCATCCATCCGGCCGCTTAGCGCCAGGGCAAGGTTTTTCCAGTAGCCGTGATAGGGGGTGGAGAGGATGGCCAACCCCCCGCCGGACAGCAGGTCGAAGATCGTCCGCGCATAGTGGCGCGGGGCATAGATATGCTCGACTACCTCCAAACTCAGCACCACCGGGAACTGGCCAAACTGACCCGCCAGATCGTCATAGGTTCATCCGTTGCTGAGCCTCAGCGCGGGATAGGCCGCGTGCGCCAAGTCGATCAGCCACGTCGACGGAATTGTCTTGACTAAATGAGTCGAGCACAACGACATCGTCCGACCAGTTGACGGCGGCAAGACAAGGCGGCAGATTCGCTTCTTCGTTGAGCGTCAGAAGTAGGATGGAGATGCTCATAGGATTGGCATGATAACATATTTGACTTCAGCATGAGCAAGGCAAGCCCACTATCAGCGAGATGATGGCTTGCCTGATCCATTTAAAAGGACTTAATCGCTTCCACCATCAGCGTATGTGGGCTCTCCGGTGTCGACTCCCACTCTCCAGCAAGTGCATCACTAAGCAAATCGGAATAACCTGTATCGGTAATCGAAGCGCGAAACGTGATGCCATCGAATCCAGCCTCACCCAGTAGCTCCCACAAATACGACCGCGTCAGGATTGTAAGATGTTCACCACGACAAAGGAGGAAGTTTACCAGTCGCCCGCCAATGCTATGATGTTTATCAGGAAAATCACCAAACCAATCATGATTATCGATCAGAAAATTACGAACTGCCTCATCACCATTCGGCCCCCCGATACGTATAATCCCGCCGGGCTTCAAGCAGCGATGCATTTCACGGAAGTGATAGAGAAGACTGCTATCCGGCAAATGTTCTATCACATGATGTGAGTAGAACACATCCACCGATTGATTACGAAAGGGAAGCTTGTCGCGCAGATCGGCCCAAACATCAATCTTGGCTGAGATAAAATTGGCATCAACATTAATCCAGCCCGGTTTATAACCCTTTTGACCCGGGCCAAGATGAACTTTTACACACACGTCATTAAAGCTTTTTGGAGACAATAACGCCCGATAGGCTGACGCTGAAAAACGCATCGGAACCGCCATAAGCGCAAAATACACATCCCTTACTTGCCGAGAAACCATAATCAATCTCCAAATCTTTGAGTCAGCTCGATCAAACACTGCCAGAGAGGTAACCGTTCAGACCCCCGCGCAGAATGGCAAACTGGGGTACATTTCTCAGCGACTGTGCGAACATATTTACCTAACCATCTGTGGCGTCGTGGGGGCGCCGCGGTTCAGGCGACACCTGACATCAAGCTCAGCCAGCACGATCTGCAGCAGCTCGACGATGACGCCCTGCGGCGGTTGCCGGAGGAGGCGTTGCGCACCCTGTCATCGACGTTGCTGTCGGACCTGAAGGAAGCCCGCGAGCGGTTGCAGTAGAATCCGACCAACAGTTCCCGCCCACCGAGCAGTCGCGCGCCCTGGGAGCGTGTTTGGCCATCCGCGGCGACGGCGCCTGCGGCGGCAACGCCGGAGCCATCGGCGGACACCATGGCCGCGGACGCTGAGCGTGCCCCGGCGGCGGATGCGCCAGCCACTGGTGGCGGGTCGGCGGCGGGCGCCCCGGGCGCCGACGGCGGTGCGGGGACGCGTCCGAAGCGCAAGCCGGGCAAACAGCCACGGGCCCCGGGGTCGGCCCGACCCTGGTGCTCAAGGTCCATACGCCCGCGCTCCACCGCCCGGCAGCTTGCGCCGTCTGTGGTCAGGCGCTGACGGACGATGCGCCCAGTGCCGTGTATACCGCCTTTCAGTCGCGTAGGCAGCAGATAATTGTGGGATTAGCCCAGACCGGAATAAACGTAGCGGTAGCCGGAAAGGTCGGGTTCGTCGTTCATGATCGATCAGGAAACCTCACTGCACGCAACTGGGATTGCCGGACGACCGGATTACCGAGATCCGTTCGCCACGCTCATACTACGTCTGATGTCCACAATCGCTTCATAAGCATCGGCAAGGGACTGAATTTGCGACGCCCCCCATTCTCGCTGTGCCAATTGACGGGCAGTCGCAGACGGAGCCCCGGTCTCCTGCGCGTAGATCAGGGCTCCGATCAGGCCCTCGGCAATGGAGCCCACATTCTGACGGACCCGCCAGACTGGCGGTGCAACCCAATCTGGCCCCATATCCACCCCATCGCTCAGCACGACCGGGACACCAGCGGCCAATGCCTCGGCCGCCGCCAATCCAAAATTCTCCTTGCGCGATACCAAGGCTACGACATCGGCCCGCGCGTACACGGCCATGAGGTCTTCTCCCATAAGCAGGCCAGTGAATGCCACCTTATCCGCAATGCCCAACTCGAGCGCCTGCCGCTCCAGTACCTTGCGAGACCCATCGCTGTCCGGACCAACGCATAGGAGAACCGCATCCCGACCCAACCGGCGTACTTGCTCTAGAGCTGACACCAGAAGGTCCAGATTCTTAACCCAGTTGATCCGTCCCACAAAAGCGACCACGTCCTTGCCCGCCAGCCAGGGATAGTCGCGCTCCAGCCGCGTGCGAGGCGGCAGCGTCAGACCCACCGATACATCCACGTCGATGGCCATCACGAAGGGACGCCGTAGCCGCCAACCCTGAGCCTGCGCCTTCTGACGTTCCCCCGCAGTTGTAAAATATATGAGTTCCGCTTCTTCGACGTTACGCCGCTCCCACAATTGTGCCCAAACCCACTTGCCGACGCGGTGCCTGGCGAACACCACCGGGTCCAACATACCGTGGCAGTAAATCGAGTAGGGTAGCCCGTAGCGGCGATAAAGCGCCAGCGTGTGCGTGATCAATGGGTTCCATAAGCTGCTGGCTATATAGATGTCGAAACGCCCCCGCGCCTCACGAACCGAGGCAATCAACCCCCTGCTATATGGCACCTGCGTCAGCGGCCACAGCTGAGTCGCAGGAAATACCCGTACGATGACTCCGTCCTGCTCCAGAACCTGCTCCACCGCGTCCCCGTCGATTTCCGGCCAATTGGTAGTGAATAGTTCAACATAGTGCCCCAAGCGCGCCAACCCCTTCAGTTGGAGTAACACCGATTTCGCCGGGCCTCCGGTAACGGGATTAATCGAGGGTAGAACATGAAGAATACGCATTGTCGCGAGATTCCGAATCAGCGGCTGAGGAAATAGCGAAGATCGCGCACCCGCCAGTGGCCCTCCACATGTTCACGCGGCAGGAGGAACCGGTCGGTCCCCATGTGTACTGTTCCGCGGCGCAATGTGACCGCGTACCCGTATCCGGCATCCGCCACCCAGCGGCAAGGCTGGCCCAAAGTACTCTCGACTTTACCATAGGGATAGGCAAAGCCAACTGGTGCCTCACCAAGCCAGGCTGACAGCCGGTCACGGGAACCTTTTAGTTCCCTGCTTGCGCGGGTGCAGGATACCGCATCCAAGCCGAGATGAGAGACGCCGTGGCTACCGATTTCGTGGCCGAGACTTCGAAGTAGGCGAAGGTCATCGACGGCCATCGGCTGGAGCGGTCGCTGATAATAGTGTGCGCGCAGACTGAATGACGCCGCCTGGGCCTGATCACCAGCGAGATCAATAAAGTCAGTCGGTACGTAGAAACTCGCCTTGACCCCCTGCTCCTCCAATAATTCCAGGGCGTCGGACATCAGCACGCGAAACCCGTCATCGAAACTGATCGCCACAGACGGGCACTCATCCTCTTTCCCCAGGCCCTGAACCAGGTCACGCACAGTAACCACACGGTAATGATCACGCAGAAGGCTGAGATGCTCACGAAACCGATTCCGGTCCTCCCGCAACACCAGATGATACACAAGTATCCGGTGGCCCCGCGGCGCACTGTGCCGCCACGGCAGGGACATCCCGACATCAATCACTGCTCGTTTGGCCAGTGCCCTTCCACATTGAACGGTACGCCGGCCGATCCGTGTCGGTTGAGTCAGATGCTTCCAGGTAGGCACCTCGTCGAAGACGACACGCCGTTCGGCGTCCGCGGGTCTTGCGCTATCAATAACCTGATCCACTCCGACCAGAAACTCGACCAGACGGGCCGCGCCGAGGTCTGGCCGATAATCGGCAAGCGCAACCCGCGCCGCGTGTCCCATGACCGGGATTCGCTCAGGATGTGCGATGAACCTGCCCATACGCTCTGCCAACGCGACCGCATCCTCGCTCGGGATGACGAATCCACTCTCATCCTCCCGAAGGAACTCCCGCATCGACATGACCTGATCCGTCGCGATGACCGGCAACCCCGCCGCCATTGCCTCGATTGGGGCCACCCCCCAGCCATCCCAACGGGACGGGAATACGAAAACATCGACACCGTCGAAGGCCGCAGCGCGCTCCGCGTAAGGAATTTCACCGAGGAAGATGACCTGATCTGCGCCCCAGTGCCGGCGGAAAGCCACTTCAAGCGCCCCCCGCAGAGGACCTTCACCCGCCAGTGTCAACGTCCAGCCCGTTGCCGGAAGGCGCGCGCACGCCCCCACCAACACGTCAATGCCCTTGCGGGCAATCATCTGCGCCGCAGTGAAGAACCGGACCGGCGCTGGGTCCAACGGCATTCGCGACCTAGGCAACTTCAGGAATTCGCTGAGGTCAAGGTAATAGGGAACCGAGGCCGAAGGAATCGTGGCGCCCACAAGCTGGGCGTACCGAGCCCGCGCTTCACACCCCATTCCGATTACCCCTGCTGCGCGTCTCAGCAGCACACGCAGCAGGGCCAACTTGATCACCCCAAGTCGACCCCGTGGTCGGGGTGGTTCGTTCATATAGACCCAAGGCAGGCACCGGGCATTCAGCCACGCCACGGCCGCCCAAGTCGCGGGCGTGGTGTAGCAGGTATTGACAACCCAGAGATCGGCGCGAACGCGGTTCAGCGCTTGAAGTACCGCCGACGCCTCAACGACTGCCAGGGAATTCGTCTTCACAGTGGCAAAGAGATGGGGCAAACGACCTGCCGGGTTCCCCCAACGCCGCTCGGGCGCACCCGATCGCAAGTAGACCACATGCGCCGTGCAATCCATTCGCTGAGCTAGGGCATCAAGCAACCCCACCATATGTGGACTGGGGTGATCCAAAATCAGACCAAGCCTTAACATTGAAGCCTCATCGGAATCACTCCGAGAGTAAAGGGGTCGTGGACGAATTGGGTATGGGCTTGCGCGCAATGACTAACCGGCATTCCCCGCTATTGGTAAATTTAGGGATGAGGGCAGCCCCTAACAGAAGCAATGGATACACGATTGCCAAAACCGCGGGGCGAGACGCGCATCTGGAAAATACCCTTCCCAACGCCAGCGCAACACGTCCAAACGTCTGATGAATCTCTGGGGGTTCAAAACCAGCGTTGATAAACAACCAAGGTAGCGTGGCATCGTCGAACAGAGTGCGTTCGTAGGGCCAAAATTCCTTCCTGACGGGAATATGAACAACGAGGCCCCCGCCCGGGCGCAGCCGCTCATGCAGGTCGCGAAGGGTTCGAGGAAGATCAGGAAAATACTGAAGCACCTCTACCGCCAACCCGACAGAAAAGTACGCTCTTGGAAGGCTCGACAGCACCCCATCGTCACCGCATAGGGTTGTTAACCCTATGCGACCCAATTGGCCTGAGATATCCGATACGCTCGCTATACGCCTCTGATCGATGTCCAGGGCGAGAACCCGCGACTCAGCATCGCGGGTAATGTAGAGCGCGTACACGCCAGTGCCTGTACCAACATCCAGGATGTGATCACAGGAGAATCGCTGTAGAGCCCACAATACAGCTCTGGCGCGAATGCGCGAGGGTAAATCGACAATACCGAAAACTGTGATGAACGCACGCTGCCAGCGACTCCAATCCTGGCGGCAGGCATATTCACAGCCAAAGGCCCGCACTGGCTGATCATCCAGCGCAGGATCATGAATCTCAGCATAATCGGCCCACGGAAACGGGGCTGCGCAAGAATGAAGGCTTGATCGCATGTCTTCGCAATTCACGCCTGAGCTTATTGTAAAGCCCGATTGACAATCCCAGACTGAACCAAAGCAGGGCAGCGAAGAAGTTACCAGCAGCAAGGGCAGTATTATCCAACTCGAATAGCACAATCAGCAGAGCAGTCAAGCAAAAAAACGCCCGCTGTACCTCATAAACGGAAGCGAGCGTCTCGTTGCCCGGCTGCCCCCGCATGACATCCAGCCTCGCCCGCAAGACACGCGGTATCCAAGCATTGAAAATCAGACTAAGAATCAGCACATACGCAACCAGTCCCACGACCCCACCAGACTCCAATGTATACATGATGTCGTTAACCGAGTCACGACCCGTTGAGCCTAAGGCGGTCAACTCGCCGTGCCATTGAGATAAATCCGTATCCTGGTCCACCCCGAAACCCCAGCCCAATACAGGTTTTTTCTCGAAACCCTCCCAATGACTCTCCCAGGCCGTCTGTCGGGTCGACGTGACACGATCCAGTGCGGACCCGGATTGGGTCATCCCATGCTTGAAAACAAAATTCTCGACCCGCCCGGACTGATCCGGGTAGATAACGAGCGCTAATATAGTCACCAAACCCCCAAGTGCCAAATAGCGGGATAGACGTGACCGATAGAGAACGAACAAGACGGAAAACCCGCCCAGAAACGCTAACGTGGAACTTCTCGCCCCAGACTGAATCATCAGGAGTCCCGCCAGCCCCGCCATGACGGCTTGAAACTGACCCCACCGCGATTTCTGTTGCGTGATAAACCCATGCAGGAACAGCAAACAGCCAACCGCAGCCATATGGCCCAACGCGTTGGGATTGCCGAAGATACCTTTGTACAGAGTCCGATCGTCGAACACGTTGAACTCTGCGGGTCGGAGGTACGATACAACCAGCATGAGGCCAATGATCAGTTTGAGAACCAGGAGCAACTTCCAGGCGTCGACCATCCGAACCACTCTCGGCAAACAGACCAAGCAAGACACAACGATCATCGCGTGCGCGGCCCAGCGATAACCGCTGAACAATGGTTGATCCGAGTTGATCACGGTGAAAGCCCAAAGGCCGAGGTACACCAGCACCCGCAGGTCAACTACCTTCAACTGTGAAGAAAGACGTCCGCTCGTGCTCGCTAATAGCAATGCACTACCAGCAAAGAGAAATAAGGATATCCATCGCAATGTCGAGAAGAAGGCGCCGTAAGCAGTCTGCGTCGCCGCCAAAGAGGCGAGATGCGTAAACAAGCTCAATAAGGTCAGATTATATAGCACCGGCCTCAGCCTGAGCCGAGGTAGCTCGGCTATTACCATTCAGCGGTGGCCCAAACCAAGCGCCAGGTGTTTCGCCAGCCAACAACCGGCGATAGATCATCTGCAGGTTTAGAACGAAGTCGCGGTAAACCTGCCGCTTCCTCGCGGTAGGCGCTGCCCATACCCGAAGCCAAGCCAAGGCGATGGCCGCCATCGCGTAGCCGCGGGCTGAGCGGCTCTTACCCGCTTTCATTAGCCAATAAACGGTATTACGTTTGAGCAGGAACGTCTTGAATGAATGGTGCTCATAACCGTGCGGCTCCTCATGGTGGATCAGGCTGGGCACGGGGGTGTAGAGACTGGTCCAACCCAACTGCCGTGCCCGCCAACCCCAGTCGGTGTCCTCAACATAGGCGCCGAAGGTCTCATCCATCAGGCCGATCTCGCCCAAGGCTTCCGCACGACACAGCACACAGACACCGTTGAGGAAATTCACCTCGTGCTCCACCGCGGGCTGACGGGACACCGCCTTTGGGTACAAGCGATAGGGCAACCAAACCAAGGCGCTGCGCATTAGACTGGGAAACCGCAGGCAGGTCGTTTGAACCGTGCCCTGGTCACGGAAATACACCAGCGGGCCGCCGAAAGCCGCGCGCGGATGCCGGCACATTGCCTTTACCAATTGATCAATAAACCCTGGATTCGTGACCTCCGTGTCGGCATTGGCAATCAACACGTATGCGTATCCTCGCTCCATGGCCTGACGGATCCCGGCGTTATAACCGCCGCAGAACAGTCGATTCTCCTCAAGCGTGAGAACCGTAATATCCGGATGCTGCTGTTTCGCCCACTGGGTCAGGGTCCCGCCCGAGCCGTTGTCCACAAAGATCAGGTCCTCCGGATGCCCGACGATCGCCTTGAAACCCTGAAGACAGAGTCCCAACGTGGCGTAGCGACGATGCGCTGCCACCACGACTGCGGTGCGGACTTGGTCCTGACCCACCATTATGCTCACTCCTCAAGCTTCACAACCAAGGCTTTGGAGATAATCTCGCCGCACCGGCACCGCAGAAAAGAGAATCGTCGGCAACGCCGAAATACCGCAGATCACGTCGAACAGTGCGTAAAGCATTGCCTGCCCGCCATCCTTCGGACGACTGAAGAAGACCTTCAATCCTGAAAGGAAGCGCCCGGCCGGCAACGTCACCACGGCCCCCAGGGCAACCCGCAGACGCGGAAAAGGACCAGCGCGTCTGCCCGGGAAGACCAATATGCCATAACGGACGGCCAGAATCGTCTCGTACCGCCAGTGCCGACGCCAACGCCAGTGCGTCAGCGCGGTCACCTTGCGCCGGGGATGCCACACCTTTGCCCCCGAGACAAAGCCGATCGGTCCATGCGTGAGCACCCGCACCGCCAGTTCCACATCCTCACAGGCAGGCAATTTGAATTCCTCGTCGAACCCGCCAACGATCTTCAGCACAGCGCGTCGGTAGGCGATGGCAGCCGTATGGTAATGCCCCCCGGCGGTCGAGGCCGGCGCGTCCCACAGGATGCCCGTATCCTCGCCTGCCGGAAACAAGGCCGCTTCGGCACCCTGCCACTCAGGATGCGTATCCAGGGCTTCCACCAGCGCCCTGATCAGGGCACCATCGGCGATCACATCGCTATCGACAAAGATCACGACAGGCGCAAGGGCTGCGCGGGTCCCAAGGTTGCGAGCAGCCGCCGGTCCACTCGGCGCCTGACGTTCCAACCGAACCATGACCGGCCCAACGATAAATCGCTCCACCAACGCTGCCACATCGTCCGTGCTGCCATCGTCACAGACCAGGATTTCAAATTCGGCCGGCGAAATCGTCTGTTCAGTCAGCGTTTCGAGAGTGCGAGCCAACAGGTCCGGCCGATTACGCACGGGAATGACCACGGATGCCCGCAGGGATTGATTCATGTGACGACTCCAGTACCACCGATAACGACCACATTTACCGGCATCGCGATGCCTTGAAGGCTCGGCGGATGAGTTCCTGCGCGATCTCGCAGCCACTTACGGCGGATAATACGCCAGTCCATGAGCGTCGCACGAAAAACCTTCAGTTCGGTCCAGATCGCAATTTCACCCAGGAAAATACCAGCTTTCAGCCGGACCAATAACAGATGAAAGGCATCGATACAATTATGCCACCACGTGGAATACACATTTGTCAGCGTATAAATGTAGTAGTTACGTGTCTGCAAGCGCTCAAACCGGTCATCGCCACAAATTCTTGTCGAACCGCCCGCGTAATGCCGGGCGATGGCAGAGGGTACGAGCACCACTTTCCAGCCTCGATAGCGCGCACGCCGACAAAAGTCCGCTTCTTCCCAATAGAAGAAGAAGCAGGGATCCAATGGTCCAATGTCATCCATGCAGAACTTGCTCACCATCAGAAAGGAGCCCTCGACCCAATCCACCTCGATCGCGCTTGATAGCCTGGCCTGCATAGCGGGGATGACCTGAGGATACACACCCCGCATATAGTAATTTGGCTCATCACTATCCCATGCCAGAAACGCCGGTCCCAGGATGCCGACCCCAGGGGTCTCCGCGGCCGCTCGCGCGAGTTCGGCCAGACAATTCGGTTCTAATCGGATATCGTTGTTGGCGAGAATGACCCAGTCGCAGCCGTCCGCGAAAGCAAGGGGCATAGCGAGATTGTAGGCCATGCTATATCCCAGGTTCTCAGGCATCCGTAACACAGTTACCTGGGGAAACAGGTCAAGCGTCAATGCAATACTTTCGTCATGGCTGCCATTGTCGACGAGATACAGGCGAAAGCCGCCAATGGCAGCCTTCCCGAGCGCTTCGTAAAGCGGAGAGAGCCAACGTGCACCGTTGTAATTAAGTATCATCACGCCGATGAGCATGCTTCATGCGCCGCTTAGCCCCATAGGAGCGTTAGTCCAAAGAAAGAGAGGCACTTAAATGCAATCGCATCTCTCGCGCTCATTAGTCAGTCGGCGCCCAATTAGCGGCCGACCGCGCTCACTTAAACTTTTCGGGCGAAAATTCGCAAAAATTCACCTTGATTCATAATCTGCCAGGTAGCCGTTCAGAGACCCGGCATTGGAGCCGGCAGCGGAGCGGCCGCGCGACCGGCGCGGCGCTCAGCGATCACGCCGGCCAGATAGGGCCACGGCACCTGGCCGCGCTGGCGACAGGTTTCAATCACGCTGGCGAGCA
>NZ_CAIKKU010000677.1 GCF_903828115.1 uncultured Thiodictyon sp.
ACGTCATGTTGCCTTCCAGCACGTTAAAACTGTCGGCATCCGCATTAGCTATTTCGAAGCTGTACCAGCACTTCAGGGAACGCGATTTCCCCTACGGCCTACAAGATTCTCTGTGTACGCTTGCCCCATAGTCTTGTTCGCGGGTTACCCCACTCCGCAATGGGACCAACACTCGATACGGGCGGGTCGCTAGCCCTTACCCGACGGGGACTTACACCCCGCAAGAGACGCCAAGCTTAGCTCGGCGCGATAACGCTTGATGCAAGATCCATCCCGAATGCCGTGACGGCACCTTACAAGCGGTTGGTGTGGTGGATGGCGTGCGGTTCGCGAATTGCGACGCAATCCGGCTCGCGATTCGGCTCAGACCCGGTCCTGGTAGCTGCCGGACACCGCCAGCCGGTGGCGCTCGTCCTCCGCGTAGTGGCTGGCGATCGCCCGGAAGCGGCCCTGGTCGGCCAGGAAGGCATCGACCACGTCGGGATCGAAATGCGTCCCCCGGTGAGCGCGAATCTCTTCGATCGCCGCATCGACAGCCATGGCCGGCTTATAGACGCGGCGAAACACCAGGGCGTCGAAGACATCCGCCAGCGCCATGAGACGCGCCGCGACGGGGATGTCATCGCCTTGGAGACCGTCCGGATAGCCGCTGCCGTCCCAGCACTCGTGGTGCGAACGGGCGATCGCCTGGGCGATCAGCAGAAACTCCAGCGGCCCGGGGTCGGCGGCGCCGCCGGGCCCCGCCAACGCCGCCGCCAAGGCCGCATGACCGAGGCGGCAATGCTCGCGCAGCGCCGCATACTCCGTCTCCGACATGGCCCCGCGCATGGCATCGTCAATGGCGTCGCTGCCGATCCGACTGTGGGTCTGCATCACCGCATACTCCGCCCCGGTGAGCCGGCCGTGCTTGAGCAGGATATGATCCGGGATGCCGACCTTGCCGATGTCGTGCAACGGCGCCGCCTGGACGATCATCCGCACCCCGCGCGGACTCAAGGCAGTGCGAAAGCGCGGGTGGTCCGTAAGCCGCTGGGCCAGGCATTGCACATAGGCCTGGGTGCGGCGCAGATGATTGCCGGTCTCGGGATCGCGCGTCTCGGCGAGACTGGCCAAGGCGCGGATGCTCACGTCCTGCGCAATCTGACCCTCCCGCACACGCCGCGCCACCTCCGCCTCCAAGGCGTCGTTGCGCAGTGCCAAGGCATCGCGGGCGTGCTTGAGCAGCAGGTGGGTGCGCACCCGCGCCCGCACGATCGCGGCGCGCACCGGCTTGGTGATGTAGTCCACCGCCCCGAGGGCGAAACCGCGCTCTTCGTCCTGCACCGCATCCAGGGCGGTGACGAAAATCACCGGCACCAGGGCGGTGACGGGATCGCCGCGCAGGCGCTCCAGCACGGCATAGCCGTCCAGTCCCGGCATCATCACATCGAGCAGAATGAGGTCCGGGGGGGGCTTGGTGTGCGCGACGACCAGCGCGCGCGCGCCGCCGTTAGCGACCCGCACGCGAAACTCCGGCTGCAGTATTTCCCCGAGAACCAAGAGGTTCTCGGGGGTATCGTCGACCACCAGCACGGTGGAGCGAGCGTCGGGGGTGAGGGACATAGCGCCGCGACGGGTCGGTGGATGATATCTTGGTGCCCTGAGCTTAGCACCCCAGCCCACCTCTTGGGGTGCGATCAGAACTGCTGTGGTGACCGAAACCTCGGGTACGTTGTCGTTGTCGTTGTCGTTGTCGTGGTCGTGGTCGTGGTCGTGGTCGTGGTCGTGGTCGAATAATCCGACCACGATTACGACAACGACAACGACAACGAACACCTCAGTTCTGACCGCACCCCCCTTGATCGACCCGCTACGCCGAGGCCGGCGCGCGGCGTCGGCCTCCGCCGTCCGCGGCGGTCAGGGCCGACGCTCAGCGGCGCCGGCGATCCGATGGTGGTGGAAGGGGTCAAGGAACAGGAGCAGGGTGTGGAACGCGTCCGGGACCCGTAATACCCACCCGCGGAAGGGGTCATCCAGACTGCCCGTCTTGAGCTGCGCCGGGCGGTCCAGCCCGACATCGACCAGGATGAGTCCGGACTCCCCGACCAGCCCGTCGGAGGCGATCAGACGGGCGTCCGCGGCCAAGTGCCGGAGGCGTGCGGCCACCTCACGGTCGATGCGCGCGCACCCGCACAGGTCCGCCACCAGGCCGATCAGCAGCAGCCGCTTGTAGGCCAGTTCAGGGTCGAATTCGTCCTCATCCAGGGCCGGTGACTCACCGTGCGGCCGCACGCTGCCGCGCATCACCAGATAGACGAACAGTTCGTGCAAGGCCAGCCAGGCGCCCGCGGGCCAGGTGCTCCCGGCCTTGACGGCATAGAGCAGTTCGCGGCTGAAAAAGCGGAAGGCGACGCGGATCGCCCAGGCCCGGCCGCGCGCGTGATCATCGGAGAAAAAGCCTTGACCGTGGTCCAATTCGTGCAGCAGATGCACGCAGTTGTGGGCCATCGCGGCATAGAGCCGCTGTTCCAGACTCAGCGCCGCGCTGCGTCCCCCACGCAGAGTGGTGCGCTGACCGCTGGCCCCGGCCGGCGCACCCATCGGTCCCGGGGCCAGGACCGCGGCGACCTGCACGACGGCCCGCTCGAGCTTGCGCAAGGCGTGGCAGCGCGCCTGCACCTCCAGCTGCGCCGCCGGCAGTTGCCCGAGGATCAGGATGAGTTCAGGCAGCACCCGGTGGCTATCGAGTGTGCGCAAGGCGTGCAGGCGCGCCAGGATGGGGGCACTGTCCGCGCCGGCCTCGCGGGGGTTGACAGGTGACCGGCCGAGGCTTACCGCCTGATGCGCGGCGGCGATTTGGTACTGTGCGTGGTGTCGATTCTTATACATGCTTACGACTCCAATAACGGTGGGAGAGACCTGATCCCTGTCTCGTGGCACCCGCCCGACGGCGCAGTACCGCCTCCTACCTGTTAAGCTATCGGTGAACCCCAAAATAGCCAGAGCGACGCGACAGATGCTGCGAAAACGGCGACGAAGGCGCCGTGCGGCGCGGGTTAGGCCCCCCGGCGCGGCGACCGCGCCGGGTCACCGCGCTCCCCGGCGGCCGCGGCGACCCAGGTTCGTGGTCGTGGGGCCAACCCGGGACCGGGACCTCCCCGGGGGTTGTGCGCCGCGCGGCGGACCCCGACAATCCGGCTTTGACATCGAGGCCCAGGGTTGGCAAGGTAAGCGGGCGCCGACGCCGCCGTCCAGTCACGCCTTGACCGTGGGTCCGGACCCATCCACTCACCTTGCAGGACCTCACCCGCACTATGAAACTTGAGACCATCTTCATCGCCGCGGCCACGCTGTTGGTCGCCGGCCTCCTGCTGCTGCCCCAACCGGCCGACGCCAGGCGCATGGGTGGCGGGGGCAATGTCGGCAAGCAGTACAGCATGCCGAGTCAGGCGCCGGCGCAGCGCCCCACCCAAGCGCAGGGTCCGACGGCCACCGCCGGGCAGCGGGCGCCCCAGGCCGGCGGGGCCAGCCGCTGGCTCGGCCCCCTGGCGGGGCTTGCCGCCGGCGGGCTGCTGGCGTCGATGTTCATGGGCGGCGGATTCCAGGGCTTCCAGATCATGGACTTCCTGGTGGTCGCCGCGCTGGGATTCGGTGTCTTCATGCTCTGGCGCTGGTTTCGCCGCAACCAGGCCAGGACCCTGGCCGCGGCCGCCTACGGCAGGACCGCAACCGCCAACGCGGGACCTGGCTTCAACGCGCCGCCCGCGGGCCCGGACCCGCTCGGCGCGCAGAACGGCGGCGGCCTGGGTGAAGCGCGGGGCTCGACCGGCGGCGGCAATGAGTTCCCCGTCTGGTTCGACGGCGCGGCCTTCGAGGCCGGGGCCAAGGACCACTACATCCGCCTGCAGGCAGCTTGGGACAAGGCGGACTTCAGCGAGATCCGCGACTACACCACCCCCGAGCTGTGCGCCGAGCTGCAACGCGAGCGCGCAGCGCTGGCCGGCCCCCAGTACACCGAAGTGGTACGCCTCCAGGCGCAGTTGGCATCGCTGCAGCGCGACGGGGACCTGGCCGTGGCGAGCATCCTGTTCTCCGGGCTGATCCGTGAGGACGAGCAGGGCCCCGCCCAGGAAGTGCGTGAGTTCTGGCATGTCCAGCACCAGTGGGCGAGCGCGGCCGGCGACTGGTACATCGCCGGTATTCAACAGGCGTAACGAGGTCGACCCATGCCCCCGAGTGATCCCCCGCGTCACGGCAAGACCGGCCGACCGATCGACACGGCACGGCTCGACCGCGTCGTCAGTCAGGCGCGGGCGGCCAGCGACGAGCGCGCCGCCGGTTACCGCGAACAGGCCCTCAAACTCTACCCCTGGGTGTGCGGGCGCTGCGCCCGGGTCTTCGACCGGAGCAATCTGCGCGAACTGACCGTCCACCATAAGGACATGAACCATGATCGCAACCCGCCCGACGGGAGCAACTGGGAACTGCTCTGCCTCTATTGCCACGACAACGAGCACCAGCGCTACGAGGAACACCTGGCCGCCCGCGCTGCCGGACCCACCCGGCCGGCCCCGGGCGGGGGCAAGCAGACCACCCACAACCCCTTCGCGGGGTTAGGCGACCTGCTGAAGAAGGAATAAGCCCAAGGGGCGTCGCCGCAAGGAACCGGCTACCCGCTATGGCAGGAGCAGCGGCCACTGCCGAAGACGAAAATCCCCCGTGGGCGCGGTTTGCAGCCGCGACTTGTGAGGTCCAGTCGCGGCTGCAAGCCGCTCCCATGACCCGGCCGGATTTTCACGGTGCAGGTGTGCAGCCGGGCGGGACCCCGGGTGCGATCAGAACTGATGTGGTGACCGAGATCCCGGGTACGTTGTCGTTGTCGTTGTCGTTGTCGTAATCGAATAATCCGACCACGA
>NZ_CAIKKU010000678.1 GCF_903828115.1 uncultured Thiodictyon sp.
CCTCCACGCTGGGTCGGTAGCCCGCATTGAGCCTCATCAGCATCTCGAACACATCCAGATTGATGATCAGCTCGCTGGCTAGCGCCCCCTTACCCTGTCCCTGGAAACGCAGGATCAGGCCGCTGGGCAGGTGTTCCACGAAGCGCGCCCGATCGACAATTGCCTGCACCGCCAGTGAAAAACCCTCCAACGGGAACAGCCGGTAGCTGCGCACCGTCCCGTTCTCCACTGGACGCAGTTGCAGTGCCAGGCAGTGGCCCAGACGCTCGGGTCGCTGCAGGCCCTCGCCCCGATTGATGGCGTGCAAGATCTCGGTGGTGAGGGCGGCGGTCGACCCCTCGCCCTGGACAAGCTCGACCATCCGCTTGGCGGAGCGGTAGGGCAGCAGTCGCTCCCAGGCGTTGTCACGCCGCTCGAAGAACTGCCGTCGCCGGGCCATGGCCAGATAATCGCGGTGCCGGCTCGCCCGCTCCTTGATGGAGCATTCCGCGACCCCGCGCGGCAACTCGTCGAACAGGCGCTGCAAGACCGCGAAGTCGAACGGCCCCCGGCCCTCGAAGCGGAACAGGGCGCAGTCGTCGGGCTGTACAAAGTCGAGCCCCCGGTCGAAACGCGGGTCCTCCTGGCGGCCCACGTCCAGTTCGCACAACTGCCCGACGAGCCGATCCGCCGTCGGCTGGCCGCCGCCCATCCAACTGTTGAAGTAGTAGCCCCGTGCAATCTCGTCATGATGGCCGGCCGCGTAGAGGGCATGGATCTGCGCACAATCCCGGTTGCCGATCAGCATGAAGGACAGGGCGGAGCGCAGGTCGCGCATGGTGATGTGCAACCGCCCGCGCAGGTGGGCCATGGTGTAGAGGGTTTTCAGGCGCTCCGTGAGGCGCGGCCCGGCGACCGCATCCTGAAAGCTGCGGGCGTTGTGCAGGGCATAGCAACTGGCCTTAAGGTCGCAACCCTCGCAGGCGACCCAGTTCCCGCCGGCGGTCATGTCGCTCAGCGTCCGTTCCAGGATGGACCCATCCGCAGCCGGTGCCACCACGCTGCGCAGGTTCAGGTTCACCACCGCCACCCCGGCCCCGGTCTTGCCGGTCGCGAAGGCGCCTTGCACCTGGGCCGTCAGGGCCGGGAACTCGTCAGCGAAGGTGGTCAGGAAATCCACCAGCCGTCCCTCGTTGATGGCGATCAGCCGGGTCTCCGGGGCCTCCCACAGGCCGGCATCCCGTCCCGAGAAGGGGGAGAGGAACTCCCGCAACACCTGATTGTTGTCCTTGGCGCCCTCGTCCTGGCTGCCGTCGTAGTTGATCAGGTAACGGCGACCGGCCAGACTCAGACGGCTGCCGTTGGCCAATCGTTGGTCGACGCCTCCTCCGCGCGCCTGGACCTCCAGTTCCAGCCGCTGCAGGAAGGCCGTCTTGCCGTCGCCCGCGTTTCCCGAGATCAACACCAGCCGGAACTCACCCGCCAGCACCGCCGGCAGCAGTTCCCGGTCCAGTGCGGTCTCCACATAGGCAGAAAAGCCCAGGGCATCCAAGCCACGGGTACCGGCGTTACTGCGGCGGCTCTGGCTGTACAGGCGGAGCAGATGGGAGACGAATGGATTGCTGTTGGGTGAGGCACTGGTAGGCGCCGCACCGCCGCTACCCAGACCCGGCGCCAGGATCGCCAAACTCGGTGCCCGCGCGCGCCGGGCCTGGCGGATCGCCGCCAGGGCATCACGGAATTCGCCAGCGGTCCCAAAGCGCTCGGCCCGCCTTGGGGCGATGGCCTTGAGCACCAGGTCCACCAGCTCGGGCGCCAGATCGGCGCAGCCCGAAAACTCGCGCGGGTCCGGTGCCAGTCGGTTCGCTGGGGGCTCGCTCAAGTCCCACGGATAGCGGGAGGTCAGGGCCTCGTAGAGCGTCAGGCCCAGCGCGTACAGGTCCCGGTCGGCGCGCTCTCCGTTGTGGGGGATGGCCTCCGGATCGAAGTCCGGTGGCAGGTAGCGGCGCGAACCACCGCCCCGCGCCTCGCGGTCATCGGCGCGCACCGACACATTGAAGTCGATGATCTTGGCCCCCTTGGTCGTCCACAGCAGATTGCGCGGTTTGATATCGCAGTGGTGGAAACCGTTGCCGTGCAGGTGGACCAGACCCTCGATCACCTGCCGGGCCAACTCCAGCGCATCCTCCGCCGAGAGCAGGCGCTGCGCGATCATGTCGCCGACATCCGACCCTTCGGTGTACTCAAACACCAGGTAGGGAATACCGGCGCCGGGGATCAGGTCCGCATCCAGCACCCGCACAATGCGCGGATGCTCCGGGATCTGCACCAGCGGCTGATACTCCTTCTTCAGCCGATCCAAGGTGGAATGTCGGTCGTTGAGGACCAGCTTCACCGCCCGTGCCACATCGCCCAGGGTATCGATCACCTTATAAACCACGCCGAAGCTGCCCCGCCCCAACCGCCGCTCCACCACAAACTTATGGGTCAGCCGGTGCCCCGCGGGCAGGTTGAGGTAATCAGTCTCGTCCTCGGCACTGACCGCCGCCGACACCTCGGGCCGCGGCACGGCGGGGACCTGTGGGGCCGGTTGCAGCAGGGCGTTCAACCCAGCCAGTGCCGCCACGGCCCCCGGGCGCGCGCCGGCATCAAAGCGGCACAGCGGCTCCAGCCACGCATCGAACGCCTGGCCAAGCTCGGGCCTGAGTTCCGACGGCGCATACAGGAAGACGCCCTCCCGATCCCAGACCACGTTGGGATCGCCGGAAAAGGGTTTCTCGCCGGTGAATAGCTCGTAGAGCACGGCCCCGGCCGAGAAGAGGTCCGAGGCCGCGGTCGCGGCCTCGGGCGCCCGATACGCCTCAGGCGCCACATACCCGGCCTCCACCAGATCGACGATCGCGGGGGCGATGGTCAGGCCGCGGTCGACGGCGGTCTTGGC
>NZ_CAIKKU010000679.1 GCF_903828115.1 uncultured Thiodictyon sp.
TCCGGGGCGCTCCGATAACCTCGATTACGACAACGACAACGACAACGACAACGACAACGTCCCAACTGACTGATACGCTTAATTCCCGTTCGCAGGGTACGGCGAGCCGGTCGACTGTAGCTACGGATGACCCCCATGCCATTTGACTCCGCCAATCTGATGCCCATCCTGCCGGAGGTTGCGATCCTCGTGACGGCCGTGGTGGTGTTGGTCGTGGACCTCTACCTCAAGGATGCCGACAAGGGCATCAACCATGTCCTGGCCCTCTTGGGACTGGTGGTTGCGATCGGCCTGACCGGGTGGGTCGGCGGGGGTGAGCGGACGCTGGCCTGGGACGGCAACGTGGTGCGCGATGCCATGAGCGATCTCCTCAAGGGCGCGGTGCTCATCGTGTCCGCCTTCGCCTTCATCTACGCCCGTCCCTGGCTGAAGGATCGCAACCTGTTGGTGGGTGAGTTCTATGTGCTGGGGCTCTGTGCGGTGCTCGGCATGTTGGTGATGATCTCCGCCAACAGTTTCCTGACCCTCTACCTGGGGCTGGAACTCCAGGCCCTCTCGCTCTATGCGCTGGTCGCCTTCGATCGCGACTCCAAGATCGGGCCCGAGGCGGCCATGAAGTACTTCGTGCTGGGGGCGCTGGGTTCGGGAATGCTGCTGTACGGCGTCTCCATGATCTACGGGGCGACCGGCTCCATTGAACTCGGGGCGGTTGCGCGGGCGGCTGTCGCCGGGGGCAGCACCGACCAGGTGCTGGTCTTCGGCATCGCCTTTCTGGTGATCGGGATCGGCTTCAAGTTCGGTGCCGTGCCCTTCCACATGTGGGTGCCGGACCTCTACGAAGGGGCGCCGACCCCGGTCGCGCTCTTTATCGGTTCGGCCCCGAAGCTGGCCGCGTTCGCGCTGCTCGTGCGACTCCTGGTGGAGGGGTTGGGCGCGCTGCACGCCGATTGGCAGGGGATGCTCCTGATCCTTGCGGTGCTGTCTATCGGGCTTGGAAATCTGGCCGCGATCGCCCAGACCAACATCAAGCGCATGCTGGGCTATTCGACGATCTCCCATGTCGGCTTCGTCTTTCTGGGGCTGCTGGCCGGGTCGTCCCAAGGCTATGCCTCCGCCATGTTCTATATCATCATCTATGCCGTCACCGCGGCCGGGACCTTCGGTATCCTCACCATCCTGAGCCGGGAGGGATTCGACGCGCAGCAGCTCGAGGACCTGAAGGGGCTCAATGACCGGGACCCCTGGTATGCGGCCATGATGGCGCTCATGATGTTCTCCCTGGCCGGGGTGCCGCCGACGGTCGGCTTCATGGCCAAGTTGCTGGTGCTGGAGGCGGTGGTGCGGGTGGACCTGGTGTGGCTGGCACTGGTGGCCGTATTCTTCTCGATCATCGGCGCCTTTTACTATCTGCGGGTGGTCAAGTTCATCTATTTCGACCAGCCGACGACCGCCGTGCCCATCGTCACGAGCGGCGGGGTGCGGGCCGCCATGACGGTCAACGGGCTCGCGGTCCTGCTGCTGGGGCTGTTCCCGGCCGCCCTGCTGGGTCTCTGCCAGGCGGCGTTCCGCTAGTGGGCGACCGCCCTGCGCGATGACCGACAGGGTTTGGGCCTGACGCGCTGGCGGGCCGAGGCTGGCGAGTCGCGGGGTGAGCCCTGATCATGGAAAGCGTGGTCGCGAAAGACAGGCTGCCGCCAACCAGCCCTCTGCGCGCGCCGCGTGCCGCGGCGGTCGCCGGTATCCTGTTCGCAGTGCTGTTGATCGCCGGCATCGCCCTGCTCCGGCTGTCGGTTCCGGCCGACCCCCTGGATACGGGGACTTGGCTTGCGGCCCGTGCGGGTTGGGTGGCGCTGGCCCTCAACCTGGTCCCATTCGCCGGCATCGCCTTCCTGTGGTTCATCGGCGTGCTCCGCGACCGTCTCGGGGCGGCGGAGGACCGTTTCTTCGCCACCGTCTTTCTCGGCAGCGGCCTCTTGTTCTTGGCCATGTTGTTCGTCTCGGCAGCGATGGCCGGGGGCCTCATCATCGCCCATGCGGCCGCGCCGCGCGGCCTGCTCGGCTCCCCGAGCTTCACGGTCATTCGTGCCGTCCTGTATGTCGTTATGAACGTATACGCCGTCAAGATGGCAGGCGTGTTCATGATCGTGACCTCTACGCTTGCGATCCGCACGGGCTTCATTCGCCGCTGGATTGCGATCTTCGGTTATGTGCTGGCGCTGTTGCTGCTGCTCAGCAGCGGAGCCTTCGCGGAAATCCTGTTGGTATTCCCGCTGTGGGTGTTCCTGGTCAGTGTCTACATCCTGATCGACAATCGGCGACCATCTGCATGACCGAGCGCGATCACTGTGCGGCGCAGTGCCGCTCGCGGTAACCGGCACATCGTTCTTACCTCTGATTGGCGGAGCAAATCAATGCGCGACTGGCTTCGACCACAGGGAATGGCTGCGCCCGGATCTCATCGCCGGCCTGATTACCGCGACGCTCGCCTTCCTGGTGGGTGCGATGCTGATGCTGGCCTCGCTCCTGCGTCTGGGCGCGGTGGCCAACTTCATCTCCGAGCCGGTCCTGACCGGCTTCAAGGCGGGGGTGGGGCTCATCATCGTGCTTGACCAGGTGCCGAAGCTGCTCGGCATTCACTTCACCAAGGGTTCCTTCCTGGACAACCTGGTCGCACTGATTCAGCACCTGCCGCAGACCTCGGCCGCGACACTCGCCGTCGGCGCGGCGATGCTCGTCATCCTCGTGGCGCTGGAGCGCTATGTCCCCCGCGCCCCGGCGCCGCTGGTAGCCGTCGCCCTGGGGATCGCGGCCTCCAGTGTGCTCGCGTTGCAGTCGTTGGGGGTGGAGACCCTCGGCCCGATCCCCAGGGGCCTGCCGCCGTTCACCCCGCCGAGCCTGAACCTGGACCTGATCGCGCAACTCTGGCCCGGCGCGCTGGGCATCGCCTTAATGAGCTTCACGGAGTCCATCGCTGCCGCGCGGGCCTTTGCGGGCCGCACGGAGCCGCGTCCCGCGCCGAACCGGGAGATGCTCGCAACGGGTCTGGCCAATGCCGTCGGCGGTTTGTTCGGCGCTATGCCGGGCGGGGGAGGCACCTCGCAGACGGCGGTGAACCGCCGTGCCGGTGCCCGGACCCAGGTGGCCGGACTGACGACCGCCGCGGCCGCCCTGGCCACGATGTTGCTGCTCGCGCCGCTCATGGCGCTGATGCCCCAGGCCACCCTGGCGGCGGTCGTGATCGTGTACTCGATCGGGCTGATCCAGCCGGGCGAGTTTGTCGCGATCCTGCGCGTCCGCCGCATGGAGTTCCTCTGGGCCCTGGCGGCCTGCGCCGGGGTGGTGCTGCTCGGCACCCTGCAGGGGATCCTGGTCGCGATCATCGTCTCGCTAGTGGCGCTTTCCTATCAGGCGGCCCATCCGCGGGTCTATACCCTGGGGCGCAAACCCGGTACCGAGGTCTTCCGACCGCGCGCGCAAGGGCATCCAGAGGACGAGACCTTCCCCGGGCTCCTGATGGTGCGTCCGGAGGGTCGGATCTTCTTTGCCAACCCCACCTTCTCGGCCAGGTTCCCTATGAGGAACTGCCCCGGGAAACGGTCGAACTGCCCAAACGGCAGAAGCCTCACGATTACCAGGAGCCCGATTACCCCTTCAAGTTCATCGCGGAGGCATATTGAAATGGGTACGCGGGGACAAATTCCGCCGCCGACTATGGTGGCGCCGCCCCATCCGCTGCCGGTAATAGTGGAGAAACCCGATGCTCCTTGACTATGTTGCCCTCGGACTCCTGATCTTCGTGGTCGTGGTCCTGTTCTACGCGATCATCGCTATCCACGATATCCCCTACGAGATCGCGAAGTCGCCCAACCATCCACACCAAGACGCGATCCACGTCACCGGCTGGATCAGCCTTTTCACCAGCGGCGGGTCGGAGGTCCAGGCGGGCGGTTGGATTAACCGCCGCGGCGGTGGTGGCGGCTGGATCAATGGCGGCGGCGGCGGTTGGGTCAACGGCCGCGGCGGCGGTGGTGGCTGGCTCAACCGGCGCTGACCTCAAGGTCGTCGCCATCGGCGCTGGCGTCGGCGGCCCCGGCCGCCGCCCGGCGCCGCGGGAAATCACATAACAACCGCCCTGGTGCCCGCGCACTGACTCACTGCCATTAAGTTAAGGCGCACTCGCCGACCGCGTCGCCTCTGCCTGGAGTCCAAGGCTAACGGTCATGGTACCCGCGCCACCCCGGAACATGAAAGTCCTCTCGACCGCTCGCTCGATGGCCAGCGTGCGGGGCGGCGTAGTCAGGGCGTCCAGCCCTGACTGTTCCAGCCCCGACACCGTCAGGCCAGGATGGCCTGACTACGCACTTTCACGGTAAAGCCTTGGACTCCAGGCGCTTGGGCTGCGGCGCTTAACTTAACGGCAGTGGCGCGTCGACTGCAACCGATCGCGTACCGCGACCACGACGTGTGGGACCTTGCGGGGCCAGTCGGACAGCGATGCTTCAGGATTAACGGGATTTCACGGATCAGGATCGGCATTCTGTTATCCTGTAAATCCTGAGAAATCCCGTTGATCCTGTCCATTTCTTCCCGCGTCCAGCCCCCGGATTCCCCCTCGATCGGCTCCGAGGCTTGCGGTTGCGGCCGGTCGGTACGGTTGTTCAGATGGCCGGCGGCAGGCTACCATAGGCTGTTTTTCCACTGACCTGGAGTTTCAAGCATGTTGCGCGGCAGTATCGTAGCCCTGATTACGCCCATGGACGCGGAGGGTGGGATCGATGACGCGAGCCTGAAGCGCTTGGTCGATTTCCATGTGGCGGCGGGGACCCAGGCCATTGTGTCGGTCGGCACGACCGGGGAGTCGGCCACCCTCGACGAGACGGAGCACTGTCAGGTCATCGCGCGCACGGTGGAGTTGGCGGCCGGGCGCGTTCCGGTGATTGCCGGTACCGGGGCCAACTCGACCCGGGAGGCGATCACACTGACCCGTTGCGCGAAAGAGGCCGGGGCCGACGCCGCCCTGCTCGTCACCCCCTACTACAACAAGCCGACCCAGGAAGGGCTCTACCTGCACCACCGGGCAGTGGCCGAGGCGGTCGATATCCCCCAGATTCTCTACAACGTCCCGGGGCGCACCGCCTGCGACATGCTGCCGGAGACCGCCGGGCGGCTGTCGGAGATTGAGAACATCATCGGTCTCAAGGAGGCGAGCGGCGACCTCAAGCGGGTGGCGATCCTGCGCGCGGCCTGTGGGGAGGGATTCGCCCTCTACAGCGGCGATGACGCCACCACCTGCGACTTTCTGCTGCTCGGCGGGGATGGGGTGATCTCGGTGACGGCTAACCTGGCGCCGCGCCTCATGCAGGCGATGTGTCAGGCCGCGCTCGCTGGCGATCGGGCCGGTGCCCGCGCGCTGGATCAACGTCTAGCCGCATTGCATCGGGACCTGTTTGTGCAGTCCAATCCGATCCCGGTAAAATGGGGGGCGGTCGCGCTGGGGCTCTGTGGGATCGGGATACGGCTCCCGCTGACCTGGCTCTCGGAGCAACACCACACCCGTGTGCGTGCCGCCCTGGAACAGGCCGGTGTCCTGTGAACCGGGGCGGCGCCTGCGCGTTGCGCATCGGTAATCCTCTGAGAGGCCCAAGACCTTGAGATCCTCGCGAGTCCTGGGCGGCCCGGCCGTCCTGTCGATCCTGTCATTGCTGGTTGTCGCGAGCCTCTGCGGGTGCGGCATGTTGAAGGAGGCGATGCCCGACCAGGGCCTGGCCTACCAAAAGAGCCGTCAGGCGGAGCAAAACCTGGAGTTGCCGCCGGATCTCAAGGGTGCCAATTTCGATGACGCCATGGATGTTCCGCCGATTGCGGGTGGTGCCACCTATTCGGAGTATGCCGATGGGCGGGCGCAGCGGCGGCAGGCAAGCCCGTCCGGTGCCGGTGCCATCCTGCCCACGGTGGAGAACGTGGAGTTACGCCGCAGCGGCGACTCCCGCTGGCTCGAGGTCCAGGCCGCCCCGCAACAGGTGTGGCCGCGCGTGGTGGCGTTTTGGCGGGAGCAGGGAATCCTTCTGGTGGACCAGAATCCGGCCGTTGGGGTGATGAAGACGGACTGGATCGAGAACCGTGCCGAGGTGCCACAGGGCTTCCTGACGCGGATGTTCCGCAAGGTTGCCGACGGCCTCTATGCCACCTCGACCCGCGATCAGTACAGCATTCGTATGGAGCCCGGGGCCAAGGGGGCAGGCACTACAGAGGTGCACCTGACGCATCGGGGAATGGAGGAGAAGCTGGAGACCGGCACGCTGGGCGACAGCAAGCGCACCGTCTGGCAACCCGGCAAGAGCGATCAGGGCAAGGAGGCCGAGATGCTGCGTCGCTTGATGCTGTTCCTCGGTGCCCCCGAGAAGAAGGCCGCGGCGGCCCTCGCATCGACAGCTCCGCGGACTCCAAGTACGGGTACGCCCGCGAGCGTCGGCAGTGCCCGTCTGGTGGGCGAAGGCCCGGGCACACAACTGCTGATCCCCGAGGACTTCCAACGCGGTTGGCGCATCACCGGCACGGCCTTGGATCGGGCTGGATTCGCGGTCAAGGATCGCGACATGAGCCGGGGGGTCTATTACGTCCGTTACCAGGACATGGATGCCGGCGCCACCCCGAAGGCGCGCGGTTGGGGTGAGCGGCTGGCCTTCTGGCGCAAAGCGGACATCGATCGGCTGAAGGAATACCAGATCAAAGTGGAGGGCAACGACCGTGAGACCCGGGTCAGCGTCGTCGACCCCAGCGGCGCTCGCGATAGCGCAAGCTCCGCCGGGCGCATCCTCGCCTTGTTGCAGGAACAGATGAAATAGCGGGCCTTCGCCATATTTTCTGACCGCTTCCGACCCGCTGGCGTGACCCAAGGGTGAATTTGTCCATGAATCAACGCACCCGTTTGGCGTCCATCCTGTTGTGTCTGGCCCTGGTCGGTGGGGCCTGCGTTGCGGCCGCTCAGTCGGCGGGCGGGTCCAAGGGGCGTGCCTCCGCGCTGTATGAGAAGGCGCTGGTCGAATTCAACCTGGGCCAGACGCGTGCGGCCTATATCCACCTCAAGAACGCCCTGCTGCAGGACCCCTTTCTGCTGTCCGCCCACCTGCTGCTCGGCAAGATCTACATCCAACTCGGTCAGGGGGACAAGGCCGAGAAGGAACTCCTGATCGCCGACGGGCTCGGGGCGCACCAGTCCTTGACCCTGATCCCGTTGGCCCGTGCCTACCTGTTGCAGGGCAAGGCCGAACAACTGCTGGCCGAGTTGTTCCCGCTCGGTACCCTGGTCGAAGAGGACGCCGAGTTGCTGGCCCTGCGCGGCCAGGCATCCCTGCAACTGGAGCAGTTTTACGATGCGCAACGCTCCTTTACCCAAGCCTGGGAGAAGAACCCCAACAACGTCAGTGCCGTGCTGGGGCGCATCCATGTCCTGCTCTTGAAGGGCGACCTGAACGAGGCGGACTTCTATGCCCGTCGCGCCGTCGAGTTGGCCCCGGAGAACCCGCGCGCCTGGTTTCTCAAGGGCACCCTGACCCGCGGCCTCGGTGATACCGCCTCGGCCCTGCGTGACTTCGAGCGTGCCGTGCAGGCCCTGCCGGCCTATCTGCCCGCCCAGATCGCGCGGGTCAGTGCCCTGCTCGAACTGGGGCGGCTCGAGGCCGCGCAAGCGGCGGCCGAGGAGACCATCAAGCTCTACCCCCGCGATCCGCGCACCCTGTATCTGAAGGCGGTGGTGCAGGCGCGGCGCCAAGCCATGGACGAGGCCAGGGAGACGCTGAAACAGACCGAAGCCCTGATCTTCCAATTGCCGCGCGAGCTGATCGAAGGCCATCCCCCCACCCTGTTGCTGGCGGGCATGGTCACTTACAGCCTGAAGCACTGGGCCCAGGCGACGGCCTATCTGCGCCTGTTCCTTGAAAAATTCCCCGATACCGTGGGTCCGCGCACCCTGTTGGCACAGATCTACCTCCAGCGGGATCAGTCAGAGGAGGCGGTGAAATTGCTCGAACCGGCCTTGGGCCTGGCCCCCGGGGATCAACAGGTCCTGTCGCTGCTGGCGGAGGCCAACATGCGCGAACGTCAGTATGTGAAGGCCTCCAATTATCTGCAACAGGCCGCCGCGGCCGGTGACGACAACCTGGTGTTGCGAACCCAGCGCGCCGTCAATCAGTTCGGGCTTGGCCGCAAGGCGCAGGCGATCGAGGAACTCGGGGCCGTCTTTGAATCCAATCCCGAGTACGAGAACGCCGGTGCGACCCTGGTGGTCGTCGACCTCAAGGAGCGCCGTTACGACGAGGCCGTCGCCGCCGCACGCACCCTGCTGCAGGGCAGTCCGGACAACCTGAGCTACCTGAATCTCTACGGTGTTGCCCAGTTGGCGGCGGGCCAGCCGGAGGCCGCCCGCTGGGCCTTCAATCTCGCGCTGGCCCTGGATTGGCGCTTCGTCCCGGCGCAACTCAACCTGGCGGAGTTGGAGTTGCGGGAGAAGCGGCCGGAGGCCGCGCGCGAGCGCCTGCGCCTGGTGCTGGCCCGCAACCCCGATCAGGTTTCCGCCATGCTGATGCTGGCCCGCGCCTTCGATCAGCAGGGTGACCATGAGCAGGCCAGGGACTGGGCGCAACGGGCCGTCGGCGCGGACCCCGGCGCGGTCCCGGTGGCCGTCTACCTGACCGATCTGCTGCTGAAAATGAAGCGTTCCGAGGACGCCCTCCAGGCGGCGCAATCCATCGAGTTGCGCGCGGCGGACCCCGATGATCTCGCCCTGCTGGCCGCGCTGAGCCGCGCCTACATCGCCAATGGCCGCCGCGCCACGGCGCAGGTGGTATTGACGCGGGGCTCCAGTCTCGCCGGCTACAACGCCGCGAGTCTGTTGGAGATCGCGACCCTGCAACGGCAGGCCGGAGACCTGAACGGTGCCATCTGGTCCTTGGAGAAGGCGGTTTCGGGTCAGCCGCGGTTTCTGCCGACGCGCCTCAAACTGGGCGAGATCTATTCCGAGGTCGGCAAATTCCCCCAGGCCGAGGAGTTGGCGCTGGCGCTGGTCAAGGACTTCCCCAAGGAGCCCTACGGCGAGCACCTGCTGGGGACCATCGCCCGCGCGCAAGGCAAGGATGCGCAGGCCCTGGAGCACTTCACGCGGGCGCTCAAGATGCGTGAGTCCCCCGTGCTCGCGGTCCGGACTTACGAGACCTTGCGCGCGGTTCAGGGCAACGGTGCCGCGATCGATTTCCTCAAGCGCTGGGTTGACAAACACCCCGACGACGAGATCGCGCGCCAGGCCCTGGCCGAGGGACTGGTACGCGGCGGCCGTACCAACGAGGCCAAAGAGATCTACCAGCGCGTCCTGGCGCGCACCCCGGACAATGCCACCGCCTTGAACAATCTGGCCCTGGTCTACGCCCGGGAGGGCGGCCCCAAGGCCATCGAGTTCGCGCGCAAGGCCCATGCACTGGTGCCGGCCCCGGAGATCACGGACACCCTGGGTTGGGTGTTGGTGCAGGGCGGCCAGGTCGAGGAGGGCCTGAACTACCTGCGTGAGGCCCAGAGTCGCGCCGCCGCGGCGCCGGGTGTCGGCTATCACATCGCCTACGCGCTGGAGCGACTGGGCCGCAAGGACGAGGCGTTGCGCGAACTCAAGATCCTGTTCCAGAAGGAGAGTGATTTTCCGGAGCGCGACGCGGCGGTCGCCCTGCGCCGCCAGTTGGAGCCGCGCAATGCGGTTCCCGATGGGCGTCGTGATGCGGGCTTGGACCCGGTGGCCGAGTAGCTCCGTCCGCCATTTGCATTCTGCAATTCCGTTTCCCCGGCGTCCTGTCCGACGGTTCCGCCAAGCGGGCCATCCCGGTTAAATAAGGTTCCTCAGACAGGGTTATGGCCCGCCGGGTCTTCATGATGCGTCCATCCGGCGCCGCCGCGTCCCTTGGAATGTCCGGTTTACGCGACGCCCGCAGGTCGGGTCGAGTCGCTGCTAAACATGGAAAGGACGTCAGTGTCAAGAAGAATCTTCGTGCACACCGGCGCCGAGTCTGACGCGGCACCCCTCGCCTGGCGCTCGATCCGCCCGCCCATGGGCCGATATTCGCAAAATGCGAAGCAAACTGGTCGGGTCTGGAAGCCGGGCTTGCCACCGTCGCGCTCCGGGGAACGGCAATGGTTGGCGCGCAGCATTTCGCCTGCTCAGCTAACCCATTGAAGTCAATTTATGCCCAGCCTACCGCTCGCACTGTCCGGTGATCGGGCAATCCCCAGTCATCGGCGACGCAACCCCGTCTGTCCGTTTTGTGACGCAATTCGCACTCCGCGCCAGCGGCCGGATCGGGCCTGACCCAGATGGGTTTCCCGGGTCCTTCCGACCCGATCAGGCGGCGGCACGACTTTTGCCTTGTCAAGGATAAGGGCGCGCAACCGTGAACGCGCTCACAAAATCCAAGGCAAACCAGATGAACGACGCGCACAGCCAGTTCCCGTCAGGAGCCCCGCCCCCGGGCGGCCTGACCTGACCCCCAGCCTCCCCGGCGGAGGCACCCCGTCTTTTTTAAGCCAGCGGTGCGCCCTCAAGGCGCTGCCACAGATGACTTTTTCCCTGTATTTCTAATGAACTCACCAAGCTAGAGGACTTTTCCCATGACACGCACAGGCACATCGTCAAGGCTAGGCCGGGGATCGGGGGGCGGTGCACACACCCGTCAGACCGCGGCCGGTGGTTTTTGGGCCCGTTTCGCACTGGTACTCGGTCTGGTTGCGGCGGCCTTGGTCGCGCAGCCGGTCTTTGCCTGCGCCACTGTCGGTGTCTGCGGGACCCGCACGGTCGACGGCAACCCGGCGGACTGGAATCTGACCAAGGACCTCTACACCTCAATGCGGGAGGCGGGTCGGACCGACAAGTCCCAGCTCGGCAACTTCTATTTCACCTACGACAGCAGCACCCAGACCGGCTATGTCCTGGTCCTGGCGACCGGTACCAACACGGTCGTGCAGAACACCTCCGACGCCTGGGTCAAGAATTATGCCGTCGGCAACAGCCCGATTCCGTTCACCGCCTTCAAGTGGGTCGTGAGCAACGGCAAGACCGTCGGCTACGAGGCGTCGTTTACGCTCGCCCCCGGCAGTTACTCCCAGGTTGAGGTGCATGTGCAAGTCGCGTCCGGACGCACCTGCTCCACCGGCAAGCGCAGCACGCCCTACTCGGCCCTGATCACGCTGAAGACCCCCAGTTGCCCGACGCCCCCCTCCAGCGGCGGCACCGCCAAGTGCGGCACGGCCGTGGTGGACGGCAGCATCGCGGAGTGGAACACCACCTCGACGAGCCCCGACCTGTTCTCCAAGCTCTATCAGGAGAGCACCAGCCTCCAGACCGGCAATCTCTTCGTCCGCTATGACCAGGCGACCCAGACCGCCTACGTCCTGGCCATGACCACGAGCGGTTACGTCGCCATTAACTATCTGCCCTGGAACTGGGTGACCCTGGACGGCCAGACCGTCGTCTCCGCCACTGCGAGCAACTCGGCCTCCTTCGCGTGGGTCAAGAACGGCACCACCCTGGTGGGCTATGAGGCCTCCTTCAAGCTGGCCCCCGGTACCTGGCAGCGGCTCCATGCCCAGCTCAAGACCGCCCCGAGCAATAAGGTCAGCAACCACTTCAAGGCCACCAATGGCGACCAGACCCTGGTTGCCAATTGCGGCGGCGGCACCGGCGGCACCTGCGCTACCGGCAAGAGCGCGACGGTCGACGGCAAGATCACCGACTGGGACCTGAGCGCCGACCTGCTCAAGCCCATGGTCAAGGAAGGCACCACCACCCAGACCGCCGACCTCTATGTCCGCTACGACACGGCCCGCAACCGCGCCTATGTGCTGACGCTCGCCCGCACCGGCTATGTGGCGATCAATTATCTGCCGTGGAATTTCGTCAAGCTCAACAACGTCCAGGTCGTCGGCGCGACCGACAGCACCACCTCCACGACCTTCCGTTGGGTCTACAACAGCGCCGGCAAGCGCATCGGCTATGAGGCCTCCTTCGCCCTCACCGCCGGCAGCACCGCCAACATCTTCGCGCAAATGAAGACGGCCCCGGCGTCAAACACCGCCGCCCACTTCAAGTCCCAGGCCAGCGCTACCGTCAGTACCGTGTGCGCCCCGCTGACCTATGCCTTGGGCAATCAGGTCTATCAGGAGAACAACGGCACGGCCGGCTACCAGGCCACCGGCACCAAGGCCGACCAGCCGAAGGCGGGCGTGACGGTGCAACTCTTCCAGGGCACCCAGTGGGTCGCCACCAAGACGACCGGCACCGACGGCTGCTACCTGTTCGACGGTCTTGCCGCCGGCAGCTACAGCGTCGTGCTCCCGGCCAGCCAGTTCGCCACCGGTGCGGCCTTGAACACGCTGCGCGCCTCGGCGATCGGGTTCGGCGGCGACACCAGCACCGATGACGGCAGCGACCACAACGGCTCCCAGCAGGTCGTGGACGGCGATGTCCGCACCAACGACTACTCGCTCGGTGCCGGATTGCAACCCTTGAACGAGCGCGTCAGTGCCTGCACGACGACCACGCCCGACGCCAATACCAACCTGACCGCGGACCTCGCACTCGAGGCCAAGCCGCCTGTCGTGTACGGCATCGGCAACCGCGTCTGGTTCGAGAAAAACGGCACGCCTGGCTACCAGCCCACCGGCGCCAATGCGGATCTGCCCGCAATCGGCGTCCCGGTCGAACTGACCGGCCCCTTCGGCGGTGACGCAAGCAACACGGTCACGACCGGTGCCGATGGGTGTTACCTGTTCGACAACCTGGCTGCCGGCGACTATGCCCTGCGTATCTCCAGCACGACCATGGCTGGCACGGTTCTGAACGGCTTTGTCCCGGTAACCACGGTCGGTATCGGCAACGTGGACGACAATGCCGATCAGAATGGAGCCCAGTCGATCAAGGGCGGCGATGTCACCACCGCGGCCTACACTCTGGGCGCGGGCAAGCAGCCGACCAGCGTGTCGGGCGTCGCCTGTACGTCCTACACCACCACCGCGCCGACTGCGAACCTGAACCTGACCGCGGACTTCGCCTTCCAGCTCGCCCCGGTCGTCAAGGTCGCCCTAGGCAATCAGGTCTACAAGGAGGCCAACGGCACCGCCGGTTATCAAGCCACGGGCGCCAATCCCGACCTGCCGCTGGCGGGCGTGGAAGTCGAACTCTACGATGCCACGACCAATGCCCCCGCCGACGCGTCCCCGAACACGGCGACCACGGGCGCGGATGGTTGCTACCTGTTCGACAACCTGGACAGCGGCAGCTACTACGCCGTGATCCCGGCTGACCAGTTCGGCGCCACCGGTGCGGCCAAGGGACTCCAAGCCTCGCTCGTCGGTCTGGGCGCCATCACCAACACCACCACCGACGACACCGCCGACCATAACGGGACCGCAGCAACCGACGGTTCGGTCAAGTCCAACACCATCGCCCTGACCCCCGGCAACCAGCCGGAGAAAGAGCGCACCACGGCCTGCACCAGTAGCCTTCCGGACAAGAACACCAACCTGACTGTGGACTTCGCCCTGGAAGACAAGCCGATCACCGAGGTGGCCATCGGCAACCGCGTCTGGAAGGACCTGGACGTAGTTGACGGCAAGTTCACCGCTGGGACCGATCTGCCCCTGTCCGGCGTCACGGTCACCGTGGTCAACAACGATACGGATGCAAGCTACACGACGACGACCGATGCCAACGGCTGCTATCTGGTGAGGGGGCTCTCCGAGGGTAACTATGTGGTGAAGATCCTTGCGGGTCAGCAGGCACTGACCGGGCTGCAAGGCGTGGCGGTCGACCCCGACATTAACCTGGCCGGTGACGACCAGATCACGGATGACAGCGGCGACCAGAACGGCGTGCAGGATGGCGTCGGCGGTGATACTCAGACCGGCATCTACCGCCTGAGACCCGGCACCATGCCGGTCACTGACACCTCTGGTGCCGCCTGTGGCCTGCGTCCCGCCGACCTGCCGGATGTCAATGTCAACGAGACGGCGGACTTCGCCTTCCAGGAAATCCCCCCGGTTCTTGAAGTCGCCCTGGGTAACCTGGTGTGGGTCGACATGGACGGTCTGCCGGGCTACGCCCCTGGTGTCGATCTGCCGCGCGCCAACGTGGTGGTGGAACTGCGCAACGAGGACGGGACCGAGGTCGCCAATGTCGGTCCGACGATGACCGACCAAAACGGGTGCTACCTGTTCGATAACCTCGACGCGGGTACCTACTACGTGCAGATCCCGGCCGCCAACTTCAGCGCTACCGGCGCTTTGTATGGATACAGCCCGCTGCCTGACCCGGACGGCACCGGCGGCCCGCTCACCAGCTACAGCGATGACCAAACGATCGACGATGACCTTGACCAGAACGGGCGCCCACAGGCAAACGCGACCGGGAACGTAGTGACCAGCCCGTTCGTGCTGGCCAGGAACACCCAGCCGCAATCTGAGTCTGGCAGTGTCTGCGCGTCAAAGAAAAGCGGCCTGCCGGATGTCAACGTCAACCTGACCGCGGACTTCGCCTTCGAGGACCAAGTGGCGATCGGCAACCTGGTCTGGATCGACGGCAACAAGACCCCCGGCTTCCAGCCGAACAGCGCGGACAAGACGGTGTCTGAGGAACTCGGCAAGGAGGTCCAGGTCAACCTGCATCAGGTGACCTACAACGCCGACGATACCGTCGCGACCGATCTCGTAGTCAGGCAGATGAGTACCGTCGGCGGGTTCTACCTGTTCGACAACCTGAGCCCCGGCAAGTACTACGTCGAGATCCCGGCCAAGGAATTCGACACCGGCGGCCTCTTCGGCTATGACTCCATGGCCGGCAGCGGCACCGACGGGACCACCGACGACACCGCCGATGAGAACGGCATCGACGCTACCGAGCCGAACCTGACTGGTGTGGTCACTCGGATCTATGACTTGCAACCCGGCGCCGAGCCGGTGAGCGAGGCGGGGCAGCAGAGCGCCGCCCTGACCAGTCTGCTCCCGAATGAGAGCGTCAACCTGACCGCGGACCTGGGCTTCAAGAAGAGTACTCCCCCCGGTGCCGGTTTGATGAGCCTGGCCTCGACGGTCTATCTGGACCTGAACCACAACGGACGCCTGGACGGAACCGAGCCGGTGGTGCCTGGTGTGACCGTGCAGTTGGAGTTTATCGACCCGATCCTGTCGATCCCGGTGACGTTGACGGACACCACGGACGATAACGGCAACTATTTCTTCGGGAACCTGGACATCGGCGTGCCCTATACGGTGCGTATACCAGTCTCGCAGATGGACGCCGGCAGTCCTTCGGGCAAGTTGGCGCAGTTCATCCGCGACTACTACGCCGGCCTGCCGGTTGGCATCGATCCCGTCAACGTGACTGTCAAGCCGCAATCGACTTTGGATACGGTCGGCAGCGCCGACGATAGTCAGATCGACAATGATGACAATGGGCTCCAAGCCAGCTTTGGTGACGAAACCCTGTCCCCGGCGGTCACCCTGGTGTTCGGGAACGAGCCTGTCAATGGCGTCGGCACCGGCAAGGAATTTGCCGCAGGCAGCGATAACACGGGCATGGATCAGGACAACACCACGGGCCAGGTGGACAACAACGGCGACATGACGGTGGACTTCGGCTTCGTCCATCAATGTCAGTCGATCTGCGACATAAACGGCAACGGCACGGTGGACGACACGGACCTCGAAACCATCGCGGGGCTTCGCGGCACCAATCTCCCAGAGGCCCAGTGGGGTGCGCCGCGGTCCGGTAACTGCGGCGGGCGTGGGACCATCACCGGCAACGACTTTGCCTGGTGTCGCGCGATCCGGCTGGTCAATTAGCCGGATAGGCCAGGCCGCTTCAACGGCCGTCACCCAAGGGGCGAGGGATCGCCCCTTTTTTCGTCCCCAGAATGACTGGCAACTCCTGCGGTTGCATTGCTTCAGTCCGAGCAGTTTGCCGTTCGCTCAGTGTTCACGATTCGGTGCCGTGCGCCGTCGGTTTTTCGCGCGCTCCCGCCAACGCTGGGGTAGGTGCGGGCAGCCCTGTCGGGACTGTCAGTTTTTTTTACACTTCGCCCGGGTCGCATCAAGCCGAAGCGCAAAAATAAAAATAAAATCAATAATCTGTAACATTGGCAAGGTAATTGCTTTCAAAGTTTACTTAATCGATTTTTCCCTGGGTGCGAGACGCTCGTGCCACGACAAGACTGAGGTTTAACATGTTTCAACGCCCTCTCGCATTAAGCCTGCTGATTGCCGGTGGACTCGGCATCTCTCAGGTCGCCACCGCCTTGCCGACGCTTTCGATCACGCCAGTGGGAACGACCACCTTTACCCAAGGCCAGGTCGGTGCCCAAGTGCAGTTCAACTTCGTCTTCAGCGAGGTAACTCAAGCCTCGGACGTCGTAACCTTCCACGACGTATTCGTTGGCTACAATCCGGGCTTCCTGCATTACAACACCTCCAGTTTCAACAACTACATCACGACCAGTACCAGTCCAGCTTACCGGAAATTCGGTGACGCGAATTATCTCACCCAGAACACAACCGGGTTGGCTCTGCCCGCGAACTGGTCCTACAACGGACCGAATCTCGGGACGCCGGTGGATATGACGACCTACTGGGACGGCTCGCTCGCCTTTTACGAGTCAACCAATTCCACCAACATTCAAAATGATCTGTTCACTGGTGCTAACGGCTTTGGAAAGCAAGACCCGAGTTTTGTCGCCTGGACCGTGACCTTTGATGTCGTGACCACCCAAATCGGCACCGCGGCGATCGTCATGATCGACGACCGCTCTTATCTGACGACCGGTAGTCCCACGCAGCCGCCGGTGATGGACTATAAGCACGGTGGCAGCCAAACCAGTTTTTATCCGAACCCGACCACCGGCTCATCCATCACCATTGAAGCGCCGATACCTGCGCCGTTGACATTGATCGGTGTCGGCCTCGCAGCCCTGGGCGCCAGTCGACGCAAACGCGCCTGAAAGCCTGACACCAGCTGTCGGCTCGGCGATGAGGGGGCGGAGATTCCGCCCCCTTTTTTGTCCGCCGAAAGACGCTTCACCCTGTAAAGTCGCGCAGCGACGCCGTGGGAGCGGCTTGCAGCCGCGATGTCGCCTCGCGCACTGCTGTTGGCGTCGCA
>NZ_CAIKKU010000680.1 GCF_903828115.1 uncultured Thiodictyon sp.
CGACAACGACAACGACAACGACGCCCGGTCCGTGGGAAGGTCCGGTAGCTGTTAGGGTACGAGAGGTGCATTAACACCTCAGTTCTGATCGCACCCGCGCCCCCGCGACCCCGGGCGCGCGCCCGGCGTCGCTGGTATCCTGTCGCACCTTGAAAGACCTTCCCGGACCGGAGCCGCACCATCCCATGGCCCACGACGATCAGGACCGCGTGACCGCACTCGCCGGCATCTACCAGGCGGTCGCCTGTGTGATGCGCATCGCCCGCACCGGCAGCGCCGACACCGCCGCCATGGAGCCCTGCATCTACAGCCTGTTCCAGATCGACGCGGCAGACACCGCGGCGGTCTACGGCCCGCCCGGGGCCATGGCCAACGGGGCGCGCCAACTCGTCGCGCAGCTCACCGGCAGGCCCGAGCGCGATCTGGAACTGACCCGCTATGCGGCCTCGGTCATCCGGCTGGAGCGTAAACTGTCCGCGCAGCCGGAGCTGCTCGGGCGCATCGGCGAGGTGATCGAGGGGGCCGCGGTGCTGCATGAACGCTGCCCCTTGCTGGACCCCGACCTGCTGGCCCGGTTCGCCGACCTCTACAGCGAGACCCTGAGCCACCTCAAACCCCGCATCCTGGTCCGCGGCGCCTCCAATCACCTCCAGAACCCGGACAACCAGGTGCGTATCCGCGCCCTGCTGCTGGCCGCCATCCGCTCCGCCCGGCTGTGGCGCCAGTTGGGCGGCAGCCGTTGGCAGATCCTGCTGGGGCACAAACAACTGCTGATGCAGGCGCGCCGCTATCTGGATCAGGCCAGTCACCGGCAACCGGCGGATTGCGGACCACCAGCGGATACGGATTGAGCCGGCGGCACCCGCCGGGCGGCAATGCCGCGCGGTTCCCGTGCTACACTGATCTCGTGTCGACCGCGGAGACCCATCCATGAATCTGACCGTAACCATCGCAGAACAGACCCTGAAACGGGCACGGATGCGTGCCTTGACCGAGAACACCTCAGTCAACGCCGTCGTGCGTGACTTTTTGGACGCCTACGCGGACCACCGCTCGGCCGCCCGCGAGGCCACCGACCGTATCCTGGAACTGGCCAACCAATCGGAAGCCGGCTCCGGTCCCGAAGGGCGTACCTGGACGCGCGAGGAAATCTATGACCGTCCGGTTTTTCGCCGATAGCAATGTCTTTATCTACGCCTATGATAAGGACGCCGGGGTCAAGCGAACCCGGGCCATGGCCTTGATCGACACGGCCGGCGGAGCGGCTGAATTGGCTGTCAGCACCCAGGTCCTCAAGGAGTTCTATTGGGTTACGACGCGGCGGCTGAACCCGCCATTATCCTCAAAGGTGGCTGAAATGGCCGTGCGGGAGTTTGCCCGCTACCCCTTGGTGGTGGAGGATCCCCCCCTGATTCTCGCCGCGATAGCGCGCAGTCGGCAGGATCAGATCGCCTTCTGGGACGCGCTGATCGTCGAAGCCGCCCGCCGTGCCCGGGCGCGCATCCTCTATACCGAAGACCTCCAGCACGGCCGCGACTTCGACGGCCTGATGGTCGAAAACCCCTTTCGCGAGCTGCCATGACCACTCAAGCCCGTCCCACCGCCACCTTCATCAACGTCGGTGAGCGCACCAATGTCACCGGCTCCGCCGTCTTCAAGCGCCTGATCCTGGATGGCAAGTTCGATGCCGCATTGGCCGTGGCGCGGGCCCAGGTGGAAAACGGCGCCCAGGTCATCGACATCAACATGGACGAGGCGATGCTGGACTCCCAGGCGGCCATGACCCGCTTTCTGAACCTGATCGCCGCGGAACCGGACATCGCCCGGGTGCCGATCATGATCGACTCCTCCAAATGGGAGGTGATCGAGGCCGGACTCAAATGCGTCCAGGGCAAGGCGATCGTCAATTCGATCAGCATGAAGGAGGGCGAGGAGGCGTTCCGCCGCCAGGCGCGCAAGTGCCGGCGCTACGGGGCGGCCATCGTCGTCATGGCCTTCGACGAGCAGGGCCAGGCCGACACCCAGGAGCGCAAGTTCGCCATCTGTGAACGCGCCTACCGTATCCTGGTCGACGAACTCGACTTCCCGCCCGAGGACATCTGTTTCGACCCCAACATCTTTGCCGTCGCCACCGGGATCGAGGAGCACAACAACTACGCGGTGGACTTTATCGAGGCGACCCGCCGCATCAAGGCCCACCTGCCCTACGCCCGGGTCTCCGGGGGCGTCTCCAATGTCTCCTTCTCGTTCCGCGGCAACAACCCGGTACGCGAGGCGATCCATTCCGTATTCCTCTACCACGCGGTGCGCGCCGGCATGGATATGGGCATCGTCAACGCCGGCCAGTTGGCCGTCTATGACGACCTGCCGGCGGAGTTGCGCACGGCGGTGGAGGACGTGATACTGAATCGCCGCCCCGACGCCACCGAACGCCTGATCGACCTGGCCCCCAAATACAAGGGCGACGGCTCGGGGATGGAGAACAAGCAGGATTTGTCCTGGCGGGATACACCGGTCGCCAAGCGCATCGAGCACGCCCTGATCAAGGGCATTACCGACTTCATCGAGGCCGATACGGAGGAGGCGCGCCAAACGCTCGGCCGGCCGATCAACGTGATCGAGGGCCCGCTCATGGACGGCATGAATGTCGTGGGCGACCTCTTCGGTGAGGGCAAGATGTTCCTGCCCCAGGTGGTCAAGTCCGCCCGTGTCATGAAGCGCGCGGTCGCCTACCTGGAGCCCTTCCTGGCGCAGGAGAAGAGCACCGGGCAGACCCAGGGCCGCATCCTGCTCGCCACCGTCAAGGGCGATGTGCACGACATCGGCAAGAACATCGTCGGCGTCGTCCTGCAATGCAACAACTATGCGGTGGAGGATATGGGCGTCATGGTCCCGGCGGACCGCATCCTGGCGCGGGCGCGCGAGGTCAAGGCGGACATCATCGGACTCTCCGGACTCATCACCCCGTCACTCGATGAGATGGTCCATGTCGCCCGCGAGATGCAGCGTCAGGGGTTCACGGTGCCGCTGCTGATCGGCGGCGCGACCACCTCCAAACTCCATACCGCGGTCAAGATCGAGCCCCACTACGCGCACCCGGTCGTGCATGTGAAAGACGCCTCCCGCGCCGTCGGCGTGGTGGGCAGCCTTCTGTCCAAAGACCTGAAGGAGAACTACGTGGCCGCCATCCGCACCGACTATGAAGAGGTCCGCGTGCGCCGCGCCGCCCGCGACGAGGCGCGGGACCTCATCCCGCTCGCCGCGGCCCAGGCGAACCGCACCCCCATCGACTGGGAGCACTACCAGCCGCCGACCCCGGCGGAGCCCGGCATCCAGGTATTCAAGGACATCCCACTGGAGGAGATCGCCGCCTATATCGACTGGACCTTCTTCTTTCACGCCTGGCAACTCAAGGGCCGCTTCCCCCAGATCCTGGACGACCCGGAAAAGGGCGAGGAGGCCCGCAAACTCCACGCCGATGCACTCGAGATGCTGCACCGGATCATCACGCAGCGGTGGCTCGCGGCCCACGCGGTGATCGGGATCTTCCCGGCCAACGCGGTGGGCGATGACATCCTGGTCTATGCGGACGAGTCCCGGGTCGACCCCCTGGTCACCTTCCATTGCCTGCGCAAACAGGGCAAGCAGCCCGCTGGTCGACCCAACGAGTGTCTGGCCGACTTCATCGCCCCGGCGGATACCGGTATCCCGGACTATCTCGGCGGCTTCGCCTGCACCGCGGGCGAGGGCATCGACGCCCACGTCAAGCGCTTCGAGTCCGACCTCGACGACTATTCCGCCCTGCTGCTCAAGGCCCTGGCCGACCGCCTCGCCGAGGCCCTGGCCGAGATGCTCCATCAGCGCGTGCGCACCCGCCACTGGCGCTACGCCGAGGATGAACGCCTGGCCGCCGACGCCCTGATCGACGAGCAATACCAGGGCATCCGCCCGGCGCTGGGCTACCCGGCCTGCCCGGACCACACCGAAAAGGACCTGCTGTGGCAATTGCTCGACGCCGAGCGCAACACCGGCATCTGGCTCACCGAATCCAAGGCCATGGTCCCCACCGCCGCGGTCTCCGGACTCTATTTCTCCCACCCCGACAGCCGCTATTTCGCCGTCGGCAAGATCAACCGCGACCAGGTCAGCGACTACGCCGAGCGCAAGGCAATGCCGGTGGCGGAGATCGAACGCTGGCTGGGACCCAATCTCGCGTATGACGTGGAGTGAATACCCGCCAGCCCTCGTTTCCACGCAGGGCGTGAGAACCAGACTGAGAGCAACCCCGGAGCCTTGGCATGAATGCGATCAACCCGACTGGTACGGCCACCCCCCGGGTCCATCTGGACCAGCGGGTACAATTGCACGGCATCCGCTGGCAGGAGTACGAGGCGCTGCTCGCCATGCGCGGCGAGAATAGCGGCACACGCGTGACCTATCTCGACGGAGAAGTGGAGCTGATGACACCCTCGATCGACCATGAAGACCTGCGAACGCGCCTGGGACGCCTGCTGTTCGCCTATGCGGAAGCAACCGGCATCGAGCTTGAGGGCTTTGGGTCCTGGACCCTGCGCAAGGAGACCCAGGGGCGCGGGATCGAGGCAGACGAGTGCTTTGTCGTGGGGCCGATCACCCGCCCCCCCGAGATTCCCGATCTGGCCTGTGAGGTCATCTGGACGTCCGGCGGCATCGACAAACTGGAGGTCTACCGGGGCTTGGGCGTCCCCGAGGTCTGGTTCTGGAAGGATGGCGCATTGCGTATCTATTGCCTCGAGGGTGAAGCCTATATCCGGACCGCGCGCAGCCGGCTCCTGCCGGACCTGGACCCGGATCTCATCGTCCGCTGCATGGCCTATCCGAGCCAGACCCAGGCGGTGCGGGGGTTGCGTGCCGCGTTGCGGGCGAGCTTGGCGTGATAAGTAGCGAGTCAAGAACAAGCTAAACACAAACACCATCGTTGTCGTTGTCGTTGTCGTAATCGTAGCAGCGATGCAATTTAGGGCCTCGATCATCTTTCCGGCCACTGGGAGCGCCGCACCCCAGTGCGGCGCGGCCTATCGGCAGAACGCAACGCCGCGGTCCCTCGCGAGGCC
>NZ_CAIKKU010000681.1 GCF_903828115.1 uncultured Thiodictyon sp.
CGCCGCCTTGTTCCGCCTGGAGAATGCCCAGGCGCCGGAGAACATCCAGCGGGTCATCGCCTGCCTGGTCGAGTGGCTGGCCGGGGCAGAGAATGCGAGCCTGCGCCGTGCCTTCGTCGTTTGGCTCAAGCGCGTGCTGCTCCCGGCGCGCGTGCCCGGCGTCGAGATACCCAATTTCAGCGAGCTACAGGAGCTTCACGACATGCTGGCCGAACGCGTCAAGACTTGGACCCAAGAGTGGAAGGATCAGGGCAGGCAGGAGGGCGAGGCTAAGTTGCTGCGTCGACAACTCACTCGCCGCTTTGGCCCCCTGCCGTCATGGGCTGAGGAGCGCCTTGGTCAAGCCGGCGAGACCGAGCTTGAGGAGTGGGGTGATCGCGTGTTGGAGTGCCGGAGCCTGAAGGAGGTCTTTGGCGGATCGGCTTGAGCGGGTGGGTTAGCGGGTGAGGGGCCGGCGAGCTTTTTTCGTGGTACGTCCCCTATTATCCCCCCGTCCCCTATTATCCCCCCTATTATCCCGAGGAGTTGGGTCGTGCCCGCACCGGGGTCAGCTAAATGGTGACCGCGTTCCGCCCTTAGCCTTGTTCTCGCTTCGCCTTGATCAGGCTCAAGACGTAGTCGAGCCCGTCACCAGCGTAATCACCGTCACCAGGCACGATAACAAAGGTGATCCCCTGAGCCTTTGCCTTCGGCGGGGTTGATGGCGTCCAAGCTGCCCGGCTTTGAAGGGTCTGACCCGGGACGGTCTGTTTCCTCCAACGCCATTCGCCACTCACCCGCCCCTCCTTCCATCGGCTTGCCAGTCGGCGAGCTGGCTCTGGTATCCATTTGACCCTAAAATTTAACTCGCCCTCTTCGGCATCAGGTTCCTCATCCCGGTCAGGTTTGAGTATCGCGAGGGCGTAGGGGATACCGCGCGCGGCGCAGGACTGGGCCTTAGAGACTTCCTCCCGACTCCAGTAGAAGCTGCTTTTTGTCATTAACTTGACCTCGACATGCAGGATCTCCAAGTCATCTGCAGAGATGACGAGATCGGTCTCGCCGCCACCGGACCGGTCATGATGCTCGATCCTAAAGTCACCCCCAATCAGTTCAGCCAAGCGAACGCGAAACCATGCCTCGGCCGCCTGACCATGCTGCTGGGGCTCTTGTCCGCGAGGCCGTGACGGTGGTGGCGCTTTCGGTGTATCGGGAGGCGCTGATATCTGTGCTGGCCGGGGACCAGTTTCAGGCTCGGCCGTCGGGGCCGCCCGCGGGGCTTGGGTCGGCGCGTCTGGGCAGGTTGGCGAGCCCGATATCGGCTGCTGGCGTGGCTTGCGCGGTGTTTCCGACAGTGTAATCGGGAGATCGTCGTCGTGGTCGCTTGTGGTCGGGGATGAGCCCCGCCGCGGACTTGCGTCCGCCGGAGCGCTGGTGACCGCCTTTGCGCCTGGTTCAGAATTGGGGAAAGTGACCGATTGGGGAAGCGACGACTGATCGGGCACCGGGACCGAGGCGCCACCCCGCGGGTCCTTGTCTTCCCAAGCCCTGAACTCTGCGTCTCCCAAGCCCTCCGCCGCCAGGAATTGTCGGCCGACATCCGCCGAACCCGCTGTCTCCACTACATCAAAGAGCCGTGACACCGCATGCTTGATGGGACGGGTACAATTTGACTGCTGCTCAAAGGCTGCAGCGACGTTATCCCATAGTCGCCAGCGATGTCCCTCCCCGGCATCGACATGCAGGATGTCGTCTTCCCAGAGAAACGGCTGACTGGTGCGTCCCAAGTCACCACCTGCTGCAAGGACAACGTTGACCTCAAGTGGATTGTGCGCCCGAATCTCGCGAGCCCAGGCAGCACGAAGGCGGTCAGCCGCCTTTCGCCCTCCGACATGTTCAACCCAGGCGAGAACCAGCGGACGCACCCTGCCGCACCACCGCAAGCGTTCTTGCGTCAACTCGCAGGGCCGATGCTCAGCGACATCGAGTCGCACCAAGGCGCTGACTGCGCGGTCCTTACATCCGAACATCTCCAATAGCAGTCGCCCCTCGGCTACGCTCGCGAGCAATACCCTATGACCCGCCTTCAAGAGCGCGAGCTTGAACCCCTCAAAGCGTGGCTCATCGAGAATTGTCAGCTCGGTTACCGGAGAAAACACCAGGGTTTCGTCCGCGTCCACGCAAGGCAGCCGAGTGTTGGGCGCCCAATCGTCGTTCTCGACCTCCAACCTACTCAGGGCGTGCACGAAACCACGGAGTTCATTGATCGGCGGCTGCTCGAACGGCCAACCCGCCAGCCCGGATAGCCAACCGCGCCACTGGTCTAGCGAGTATTCGGTCACGCTGTCTTTCGCACCGAAACCCAGTGCGAATGCCTCCAAATCGCGCCTCTCACGGGGATCACAACTGCCGAGGTTAAGCCGGGGAAGCCATTTCAGCCAGGCCTCGTTACTGCCGCTGCCGATCAGGAGGTCGCACAGGGCTGCCTTGCCATCCGGGAAGAACGGTGACGTCTGGACTGAGAACAGCCGCGAGTTCTTGATCTGCCAAGCAATGAACCCCCACTGCGGCTCTGACTCGAACTTTCCAATCTTCTTGATATTCCCGCCCTGCGGTCCGCGCCGCCCGACGACAATAGTGCGTCGAGAACGACGCGCCGCCGCTTCCCAAAGGTTACGCAGGGCTCTTACCCGAGCGGCAATCTCCTCAAAGCCTCCCATGAAGGCCTCAAGCCCTTCGATGGCCCAAGCCTTGACCAAAGGCCAGCGCCCAACCCCGCCGGTCCCTGTGCGTTGATTATCCTTCTCAAGCTCCTTGCGACCGACCGTACCCCAGTAGTCCGGCCACCCGTCAATTCCCGAGAATTCGTCCGGCGACACACCAAGCGAAACGGGGTCTTCTGGCCAGTTCCCATAGTTTTCGCTTTCATCAAGGTGCCGCCGCCATTTCGGACTCCAAGACACCCCGACGAACCGCAGCACTGGAGCAATGCCCTTGCCATCCGGTAGCCGATCCGGCGGCGCGAGGAGAAAGCGCCGTCCACTTGATCGGGCGACGAAGTTCTCGGCCCAAGTGTTATCCCAATCGGCACCTGCATAGACCTTAGCTGCCAACCGCCATCTCGCGTCGGCACCCGACACCGCTCTGCAAGTCGCTCCCGCAGCTTGCTTTCGAAAATATCGCTTGACTCGTCACCCTCGCAATCGAGCGCGCGCAAGGCAAGCAACAAGGCGTCGCCGTTCGTTACCCACCAGTCTGGCGAATACTGCAAGGAAGCAAGAACTGCGTGTTCCAGTAGCTCATTTCGCCCGCCCTTATGTAGCTGACCATCGCGAAGGTCGCGGGAGACCTGAGATTCCCAGAGATCTCTCCTCTTAAGAGAATTCTGAAACTCTGCATCAAGCCAATCCACACGAATAAAGTCCGGAAGAACAGGCGTCACTTTCTGTGGCTCAAAGAACCCCGTGACATCAGCCGTGGTGACGGTTAATGCCCGATACCCGCCGGCGACAACCCGCCAAATGGTTAACCGATGAGAGTTATCAATGAAGAGCTTCTTCTCGCGCTCTGCCTCCTTCCCGTCGTAGCGAGGCCAAGAAATCTCCCGGTAGGTTTGCGCGAGAGTATCATGGGCGTCGCACGCAGCCTCAGGCGAGGTCGGCTGCCATCCCTGCATTGCCTTGACGTGCTCTGTCGGCGTCAAATAGTGTGCACCCAGATTGCACAAAATCGTCCGGGTGTCGTCGTTACACCAGTGCGGATGCGGCAATCGGGTTATCTCTGGCCCCGCCGGGCTTGTCTCAAGCAGCTTGCCGAGCCCGTGGCCCCATAAGTTCAGGTTCCGCGGAGCTGCGTCCGACCCGGCAATCGTGCGGACGAATACCGTAGACTTGACTTCATCGACAAGGCGCTGTTGCAGTTCTGCTTCGACACCATAGGTCTCCCCAATGGAATTACTGCGGTGCGGCGCAAGATAATACAGGGCGCCGGGGCCGCACTGGGCGACCAGGCCCGGTATCAGTCTCTCCCGCAGCAGATTGCATAACGCATCAGTGAGTGCGTGCTGGTAGCTCGGATCATCCTCGGCGAGGTGGCTTCGATCAGCTTTGAGCAGGAAGGTGCCATGCACGGCGATGGCCGGCAACGGCGAAAGACAGTCGGTCGCAAAGAAGTTCGCAACCCTTGCGTCGCTTTCATCGTCGTTGCCATCGACCTGATAGGCAAATCCAATCTCGGCGAGCCCAACCTCGTCGGACTTGGTGGGCATCACTGAATCCGGCAGCAGGCGTCGCATCACTTGATAATGCGCGACTGAAAGGCCGTCTTTGCTGATGTATAGCTGGTAACACCGGGTATTATCCGCGCTACTCCGGTGCTCGCGACGATCAATTCGCCAATCGGTCAGAACTCCATCAAGACACACTTCGATTCGGTTCAAATGCTCCAAGAAAAGCCATTGCCGGGGATTGATGTTCGCCAGTAACTCCTGAACCTCGGCGATCTTTTCCTGGAGCAGCCTCATGCGAAATATCGTGGACCAGACTGATAGCAGTTCTTGAATCTGCGTATTCGGATGCATACCCGGCTCCAGCGATAACGGGACCTGGAGCAAAGGCATCGGCCATCGGGCCAAGGACCATCCTCTTCGAGCTTCGCAACACCTGCTTCGCCGATCCTCTGGCGGATTCGTAGTGCCGCCTCCGAGCGATCAAACCGCGCCGCAATCCGGGCGGCAATCCGTCCGGAAAAGAGTTCAATCCGGTCGGTCCAGTTCAGTACCGACTTGAAGCCGGTGCCTTTGCTGCCGATCATGCGGGGTGGATGCTCGCGGTCCCTGTCCTTCTGTTTCGCGCTGTCGTTCAGCGTACATAGGGCACGGAACCCGCGATCGGTAAATGGCGCACCCTCGTTCGCGACGATCAGCTCACCGTCCGCAAGCCGAATTAGAACGCCGCCCTGCCGCTCCTCGTCGGAGAGTGCGTCCTCAACATTTTGCAGAAGCTCCAGAACCGGGCGTTTTGCGTATCCGCTGCGCTCCTTTTCCTCGCCATTGCCATCACTGCGAACCAGGGATGGTTTCGCCGAATATGCGTTGAGTGTTTCCTCGCGTGTCTCGGTGACGACGTCTGGGGGTCTCGGCTGATCGCGACTCATAATTACCAGATCCGAGTCACGCCAGACCGCGGTCGACCGAGACGGGTGAATGCAATGCTCAACCTGCGGGGTCCTGTGCCTTGGCCGATGCCGGCAGCCGCAATAACCGTTCGCTGCGCCACACCCGAACGATACGAACGCGCTGCGCGTCCAGGCGATAGACGATCCGGAAAGGAAGGTGGATCAATTCGCGCAGGAAGGTTTGGCCAAACTCCGGAACGATACGCCCGATGTGCGGGTGGTCGGCGAGCACCTCCACGCGCTCGAACATCTCAGCGACGAGCCGGTCGCCAACCTCCGGGACCCCTTCTTCGGCGTACCACTCCTGGATGCCCGTCAAGTCGCCGAGCGCGGACTCCGCGAAGCTTACCTTGGCGACAGTCACGCCCCTAGGCCAAGCCGAATCTGGCCTTGGCCTCGGCGAGAGAGACCTCGCGGCCAGTGTCCAGGTCGGCCAATCCCGCGACCACGGCACGCATGAAGGCGCACTCCTCCGCGGTCTGCTCGTAGTCGGCCACGGACTGCATGACGGCGACCCCGCGCCCGCGACTGGTGAGCAGCACGGGCCGATGGGCCTCGGCAGCATGTCTGACCACGCGGCCAGGATTGACCTTGAGGTCCGCCAACGGGACCACGTCTTCGGAGAATTTCGCGCTCATGGACGCCTGTCTCTGGGCTTGGTTGGTGCGGACATTCCGTCAAATGACCAGGCGCGATTAGCCGGGATTACCCACCTTACGCCGAAATAGACGCAAGCTTCGCGAGTAGACTTCTGACACAGGTCTCGCTTCGGCGGCTTTGCCTTGGGAGACGATGCCCTGGGCGTACCACTGCACGGCCGCCGCGATCCACATCTCGCGGGCGAACTCGCTCGGGGCCAGGCGTAGCGCGCCGAAGGTGGAGGGTTCAAACTCGAAGCTGATCGTTGCCATCGTCGACCCCGGTATTCCAAAGGTTGCGCTGCGTCGTCACTTAGGCGCCGGACGACCCAGGGGACGGGAGATTTCAAGCGATAGTATACGCAAATCGCAGGGCCGTAGGGGCGTAGCGCCGTAGGGCCGTAGCGCCGGGCGGATGCCCCCAAGGCGATCCGCCAGCGCGGTGCACGGCCATGGCGGAACCGCTGCGTGTTCCGGCAGACCGCACCTGCCCAACCCTTGCGATCCGGCGGGGTCCACCTTTGTCTTTAGGGGCAGAGGGTCAGGGTAACCAGCCGGCGTAGGGCGGAACTCCGCAGGAGGTTCCGCCGATCTTGCGGCGGCGTGGCGGATCGCCCTACCGCGGCAACGAGAAGGCGATGCGCGCCAGCAGGGCCAGGATGCCGGCAGACAGCGCCAACGACGGACCGACCATCCACTTGAGCAGGGTCAGTTCGGCACGGATCGGCGCCAGTTCGATCTGCAGATCCTTGCGCGTGACCACTTCCGCCGTGCCCAACACATCGGCCAGGGCTTCGGCCTTGGCCTCGGCCTGGTCGCGCGCAGGCCTCGATCGTCATTCCGGCCACCGGGAGCGCCGCACCCCAGTGCGGCGCGGCCTATCCGCAGAACGCAACGCC
>NZ_CAIKKU010000682.1 GCF_903828115.1 uncultured Thiodictyon sp.
TACGGGAACGCGGACTCAAGGTCGTCGGGATCGATTTCCTCCAGTACAGCGGCGGGGCGTTTTTTTCTATGGAAGCAAACGGCACTTGAGGGCTGTCTAAGCCAGTAGGGAAGCGGATCCTGGCGGTCCAGGAGGAGGACAGCGATGAGCGGCAAGACACGCCGAGCGGAGGCGACAGAAGAACGGCGACTGCGCCCCGAAGTGATGGACTGTGCAGAGTGCGGTCAGCGGCTACGCTTGCAGTACACGACCTGGCGCAAGGTGGCCACGCTCGAGGGTATGCTGCGTCTGAAGGTTTCGATCGGGCGTTGCGAGAATCCGGCTTGTGCGCACTATCACCGATCGACACACCCCGTGGAAGAAGGTCATGTGGTGCTCCCGCACTATGAATATGGGCTGGATGTGCTGGCCTTCATTGGTCAACGGCGTTATCGCGAACAGGCCACGGCGAAGCAGATTCACGCCGCGCTTGAGCAACGTGCGGTGCGCATCAGTCAGCGCAATGTGCAATACCTGCTAGAGCGCTATGACGAATTGGTGGCACTGTCGGTGCGCGATAGCCCCGAGCGTCGCGTCCGGCTCGAGACGCAGGGACGCCTGATCCTGGCCATCGACGGGCTGCAGCCGGATGTCGGTCACGAGGTGTTGTGGGTCATCCGCGAGGTGCTCTCGGGCGAGGTGCTGCTCGCGCGCAGCCGACTGTCCTCGCGGCAAGCGGACCTGGTCGCGCTGCTGCGCGAAGCCATCGCGGGAGTCAAGGCTCCGGTGGTCGGCGTGATCAGCGACGGGCAGCAGAGTATCGGCAACGCGGTGGCGGAAGCGTTTCCTGGCGTGCCCCATCAGCTCTGCCAGTTCCACTATTGGAAACAAGCGGTTAGCCCAGCCTGGGAGGCCGATCGTCATGCCAAGAAGGAATTGAAGAAACGCGTACGCGCGATCCGTCCGCTCGAGCGTACCGTCAGTGAGCGCGAGGATGAGGAGGCGCAGGTGGTGCAAGGCTATTGCGCCGCGGTGCGCGGCGCGCTCAGTGACGAGGGCCAAGCCCCTTTGGAACCAGGCGGGTTGCGACTGCACGAACGCCTGGAGCAGATCGAGGCCAGCTTGCAACGAGCCGAGCAAAAAAGGGGGGCCTGCCGAAACCCCTTCAGCGCTTGCACGGCATCCTTGAGCGCGCCTTGACGGCCACGGCCGCGTACTGGCCACCCTTGGCGGCCATGTTTCAGTGCATTCACGAAGCCGTCGACCTGCTGGAGAATCCCGAGCAACGACCCGCCGCTGAAGTGAGGGCGCGCTATGCGCGCTGGGTGCATGATTTTGCCAAGCGGCTCAAGACCCCGGTCGGGGAAACGATCCGCCACTGGGGCCAGCATTTCGTGAAGATCACCCAGAGTTATTGGTCAGGGCTCTTTCACACCGATGACGTCGATGGGCTACCGCGCACCAACAACGACCTTGAGCATCTGTTCGGCTCCCTGCGCCACCAAGAGCGACGCATCACCGGGCACAAGGTCGCCAGTCCCAGCTTGATCGTGCGTGGCGCCGTGCGGGTGCTCGCCGCCGTGATCACCTGGGCCAATCCGCTCACACCGCGTCAGCTTGGCGAGGTCGACCCGGTGGCCTGGCACGAAGAGCGGCGCCAACTTGGCAAGCTACGCGAGGCACGCCTGCAACAACGGCACTTCCGCCAGCATCCCGATACCTATCTGGCGGCGCTTGAGGAGCGCCTGCTCAAGCTCGGTTTGCCTCCATAGTTTTTTTGTACCCGTCTCCAGCGATCGCCCCGTCGGTTGAGGATCACGCCAATGGTGTTCTCATGA
>NZ_CAIKKU010000683.1 GCF_903828115.1 uncultured Thiodictyon sp.
CGTCGCGGTCTACGCGAAATTGCAAGGGGTCGAACTGACCACCTCCCAAGCGCTGGTGCGCTACATCGCCGGGGAGGCCCAGACATTGATCGTGACGATGAAGGGGGCGCGTCCCCCGTTACTACCTGGGTATCGGTTGAAGGCCTTGATCATAAATCCGGCCAAGACCTAGCGTAGAAGTTGGTGAATCATCCACTGGAGAGCGGCAGGACCCGCGAAATTGTGTACCCTTGGAAGTGCAAACAAACCGAGGGAGAAGCACCATGTTCGAAGGTCCTGCCGGGATCGACTTTAGCGCAGACATCGGGTCGATGCCACCGGGCGTGGTACGGCGGTTGGCCGGCGGTGGGTCGTGAAGCACCGCTCGCGCCTGGAGCGAGCCGAACAGCGCGGGGCAGCCGTCGCGCGCTTGGCGACGGGGCAGCCGCAACGCCACGTCGCCGCCGAACTGGGCGTGGCTCGCAGCACCTTGCAGGACTGGTGCAAGCCCACCCCGGTCGGCGCGGCCCCGGCGCTCTTGGTGGCCTTCGTGGCGACTCCCGAGGGCGTGCAGTGGCTCCATCAGATCGTGGTGGCGGCGCACTTCGCCATCACGCTGCACGGCGGTGCCGGAGTGCGGATGGTGTGTGAATTCCTGAAGTTGAGTGGGTTGTCGGCGTTCGTCGGCGCGAGCTATGGCACCCAACAGGCCCTCAATGCGGCCTTGGAGGAGGTGGTGGTCGCCGTGGCGCGTGAGCAACGGGCGGCGCTGGCGGTGGGCATGCCGCACCGCGCGATCACGGCGTGCGAGGATGAGACCTTTCATCCGCAGATTTTGTTGGTCATGCTGGAGCCGGTGTCGAACTTTCTGCTGCGCGAACAGTACGCCGCCGATCGCACGGCGGCCACCTGGACGCAGGCGTTGCGCGCGGGTCTGGACGGCTTGAACGTGACCGTCATCCAGGGCACCAGCGATGAGGCCACGGCGTTGCGCCGCCATATCGAGACGGATTTTGCGGCGCATCATTCGCCGGACCTGTTCCATGACCAACAGGAGGTGTCCAAGGGCACCAGCCTACATCTGGCCCGCCAGGTGAAACAGGCGGGTGCCAGCGTCGCGGCCGCCCAGACGCATCTGGACGCTGCGCGGGCGGCCGAGCAGGCCTATGACGCCCAATCCCCGCGTCCCCGCGGGCGCCCGCCAGCGTTTGCGGCCCGCATTGAGGCCGCCCTGGCGGTGGTGGTGCAGGCCGAAGCCGACCAGGTGCAGACCCAAGCGCGCCAGGCCGAGGCCCGCGAATTGGTGCGTGAGCTGGGGACCCTCTATCACCCCTATGACCTGGAGCAGGGACAGCCGCAACCCGTGGCGCGCATCGCGCAGCGCTTTGCTGAGGTATGGACGCGGCTGCAACAGCTCGCTGACGCGGCCGATCTGCCAACGCGCGCCCGCGAGCGCCTGGCCAAGGCGCAGCGGCTGACGATCCAGTTCCTTGCCACCATTGCCTTTTTCTTCGCGACCGTCGAGGCCAAGGTCGAGGCGCTGAATCTGCCGCCCGCCCTGGAACTCGCGTTGCTCACGCAGCTGATTCCGGCGCTCTACCTGGAGCGCGTCGCCAACCGCAGCACGCACGCCGAACCGCGCCACCGTCTGCGCGCCCTGAGCCGGCAGTTGCTCGAACCGCTGCGCCAACGCGATCATCCGCTCCAGGCCCTCCCGGAAGCCGAGCGCGCGCGCCTCGAACAGGTGGCCGGCGACTGCGCCGACCTGTTCCAGCGCAGCAGTTCCAGCGTGGAGGGGCGCAACGGCCAACTGTCCCTGCATCACCATGGCCGACATCGTCTCAGCGACCGCAAGCTCGAGGCACTGACCGCCGTGCATAACTTCCACCTCCGCCGCCCCGACGGAACCACCGCCGCCGAACGCTTCTTCGGCCGGGCCCACGAAACGCTGTTCGCGCAGGTGCTCCAGCGCATGCCGTTGCCCGCGTCACCGGCGCGCCGACGACCGCGCCCGCCCAAGCCGCCCGCGCTCCTGCCGGTAGCGGCATAGCAGGGGTGGCCGGAACGATGATCAAGGCCCTGGAGCAGTTCCACGGTTTTCACGCCATGTAACGACGGGGCGTTGGTAGCGAGGTCGAAGCGGGCCACGAAGTTGTAAGTGTCCGGATTGAAGTCCAGAAAGTCCCAGGGATTGACCGCCGTAGGGTCCACCAGCAACGGTAATCCGTTCGATGCCGACAGGCTGCTACGTGTGACCCGCCGCATTCGTCAGGGCTCCTCGTCGTCGGCCGCGAAAAGTTCGAGCTGCTTTTCCTTCTCCTTTTCATCCTTGGTGAGCTTGGCGCCGGCCCGCTGCTTGGCTTGTAGTCCGGCCAGGGCGGCGCGTCCCTCCACGGCTCGCGGTGAGCGGGTGTTTTGAAGGCCGAAGGCCGCCGTGAGCAGGATCGTGTCTGGCCGCGAGGCGATGACTTTCCTATATTCCTGTTCGGTCAGTGCCCTGGGTGATGCGCTGCGGCTCTTCAGGACTTAAAGGAATCAAAAAAATACTTAAAAGTCAGTCGCATAATAGCGATCTCCTGCGTACACGGGCATTGCGAAATTACGCTGAACGGAAAAACATAACCATTTGATTTTGGTGATTAGCGTCGAAACTCAGCCAACGAGCGGTCGGCAGTCGCGAGCCTCACAAATTTGAGCCTGGGGGTCCATACTTAAGGTAACCCACCGGCGAGGACGCGGCCATGCCCCAGAATCCGATCCAGTTCCAGCCCGGCA
>NZ_CAIKKU010000684.1 GCF_903828115.1 uncultured Thiodictyon sp.
CTGACGCATCTCGATCTTGGTCTTGAGCCGCTCAATGCGCAGTGCCTTGATGTCCACACTGAACTTGCTCGGCTCGCGCATGGCGAACGAGTCGTTTACGTCCTTCTTCTTGAACTGCGGGTAGCCGGGATTCTTGGCCTTCGCCTTCACCCGCCGGAAGAAGTGCTGGTAGGCGCGATCGAGGTCGTCAATCGCGTTGCGCGTCACCCGACTTGAGACTTCGGAGTACCACGGAAACTCAACGCGCAGGACCGCCATGTAATACTGATAGGCCGCGGCCTTCGACCACTTGACGCCCGGTTGGCTGAAGTGCGCCAGCAGTTGGTTGTAGCAATGCCGCCGCGCACCGCATGACTGATTGAGGTACGTCGCCTGTTCAGGCGTCGGCCGCAACTCGATCTTGTTGGCTATCAGCATGGTAAAGCCCAAGGTCTTCGGCGATTACAGCGGCGGTCGCTTGCCGTTCGGTCGGCGCGTGGGCGTCACCGATGGCCGTCAGGTCGGCCATCGAGTAGTACCGTGTCCCGCCCTTGGTTTTGCGTGCTGGAAGCAGTTCGCCGGTCGCTTCCCACTTGCGCAGCGCGACGGGCATTGAGCCAAGGATCGCCGCTGCCTCGGCAATCTTGACTAATTTCTTTTCCACAATGGCATATTATGGCAGGTTAGCGAAGATTTCAAGCAACAGCTACAAGCCCCTTCGGGCAGTGGCTGGCCTCGCTTGGCGGGACCCTGGGCCAACTGCTGATGCCGGCGATCTGTTGCGGCGTCCTGCTCGTCCAGACCCGTGACCCCTTCGGCGCCGCGGCGGCCCTGTGGTGGTTCGGCGAGAACTTCTTGGATATCGCCCCCTACATCAACGACGCGGGGGCGGGGGAATTGCCCCTGCTCGGCGGGAACTTCGGCCATTCGTCCCCCTACGGCTTCCACGATTGGGAATACCTTCTGGGTGAGACGGGTCTGCTGCACCTGGACCATGGCCTCGCCCAGACCAGCCGCCTGCTCGGCGTACTCGTCATGGTGCTGGCCCTGACCTGGGGAGCGTTGCTGCTGGTGCGCCAGTTGCGATACCTGAACAAACAAGACTGATCAGACAAGATGACCGTTGGTCGACTCATGCGCGCCTGTTACCATCGCGGCCTCTGAAGATCCCCATGGGCTGGCCGTCTGAGCGGCCCCACTCTTGATGACCGCGCGTGCCGTCGGCCCGATGGCGGCGCCGGCCCTTTGTACCGGATACCGACGCGATGTACTGCCGCAGCCCCAACCATCTGCCCGCCCCGGCTTGCGTTCGGTGTCGATGCCCCCGGCCCGGCGGACGCGCCGCGGGAGCGGCACTGTGAGACCGGCGGGGGACAATGGCCACACCGGCTGGGCGCCGGTCCTGTGGGTGCTGTTCACGCTGGCACTGTCGGTCGCCGCGGACCTGATCCTGCTGGAGCGCGTCGGCATCCCGGAGCGCGTCCTCGAGGCCCAGTCGCGCGCGGCGGAGCAGATTCTGTCGCGGCAGGCCACCGCCCTCGATGAGTTGGCGGGCGCTCGGCCGGGACTCCTGCGGGCGGTCCTGGGTCTGGATGCGGGGCAGCCCTTTCTGCGGGTCCTGGCCTTGGAGGACCCGGACGGGCGGGTGTTGACGGCCGTCGGCCCCGGGGCCGACGCGGGACCGAGCGCGGCCCGGGACCCCTTGTCCGCCGCCGAGGCGACCGGGGGCGCAGCCCTGGACCCAGGGGTGCGGCTGTCCCTGCAACCGGACCAACGGAGCGGGTTGCTGCGTGCATCCCTCGCTCTCGCCTCGGCCGCGCCCGGCCGGTCCGGCGGGCGGCTCTATCTGGAACTCGATCTCCAGGCGGCGCAGCAGGCGGCCTGGGCGGAGCGCCTCGCGCCCGCCGGTTGGCTGCCCTGGGTGTATGGGGGTGGACTGGCCCTGGCCCTGTCGCTCCTGTCGGTCCCCTACGGACGCTATCGACGCCGCGCCCGCAAGCAGCGCGATGCCGCCGGCCTGAGCGCCGCGGAGGCGGGCGCCGCGCCGCCGGCCGATGGGCGCAGCGAACTGACCGATCTGTCCGCTTTGGTCAATCAGCTGGGCCAGCACTGCGCCACCCAGGAGGTCGCCCGGCAGGACGCCGAGGCGCGCTGGGAGGCCGCCTTGTCCGTGGCTGGCGAGGGCCTCTGGGATTGGGACCTGACGACGGATCGGGTCTTCTACTCGCCGCGCTGGAAGGCGCAGTTGGGCGAGCCGCCGGAGGCGATCGGCGATGCCCTCGATGAGTGGACCTCGCGGATCCACCCGGATGACCTGGACGCCTGTCGCAGCGTCTTCGCCCGCCATCAGGCCGGCGTGGTGCCGGGCTTCGAGTGTGAGTTCCGGCTGCGGGCCAAGGATGATGCCTGGCGCTGGTTCCAGTGCCGCGGGCGGATCACGCGCCGCGACCCCGACGGGCGCGGGTTGCGCATGATCGGGACCCAGACGGACTTGACCGAGCGCAAAGAGGCCGAACGCACCCTGACCTATCTGGTCGGCCTGGAGACCATGCTGGTGGAGACCTCGCGCACCCTGCTGGCGGCCCAGCCGGAGGCGGTGGACCAGGTGTTGGACCGGGTCCTGGGGGCCCTGGCGCGGCGTCTGGAGGTGGAGCGCGCCTGTCTCTACACGCTGAGCGCGGACGGCCAGGGGCTCACCGCCACCCATGAGTGGTGCGCGGTGGACATCCCGGAGGAGCGCCTGGGCGCGGACGCCGTTGCGGTGTCCGCACTCCCCCGCTGGATGGAGACCCTGCGCCACGGGGAGGAGGTCCAGATCGACGACCTGGACCACCTGCCCGAGGCCTGGGGGCGGGACCGCGAGGTCCTCGCGGCCCAGGGTGTGTGCGCGGTCGTGGCGGTGCCGCTGCGCGTCGGGGCGGGGCTGGCGGGCTGCGTGGTGGCGGAGATGACGCGCGCGCCGCGCGGGTGGCGCGAGGGGGAGGTGCGCGCCCTGCGCCTCCTGGGGGACCTGATCGGCGCCGCCCTGGAGCGGCGCCGGTTCGCACAATCATTGATGGAAAGTCGGCAACGCATCGAGCAGGCGGCGCTCTTCGATCCCCTGACCGGTCTGCCCAACCGTGTCCTGCTGGCCGAGCGCATGCGTGCCGCCATGGGCGCGGCCATGGCGGGGGGGACGGAACTGGCCGTCTGCTCGCTGGATCTGGACGGCTTCAAGTCACTGAACGAGGCCCACGGCCAGGAGGTCGGCGACCTGATCCTGCAGGCCGTCGCGGCCCGGCTGCGCCAGCAGGTGCGCGAGAGTGACAGCGTGGCGCGCCTGGGCGGGGACGAATTCGTCCTGCTCCTGGGCGGCCTCGAGGACCCGCCGGCGTGCGCCCGGGTGCTCGATCCCCTGATCGCGGCCCTGGGTCAGCCCTACCAGGTTGCGGACCAGACGTTGCGGGTGACCGTCAGTGCCGGGGTCACCCTGTATCCGCGCGACGCGGCCGACGCCGACACCCTGTTGCGCCATGCCGATCACGCCATGTACCGGGCCAAGCAGCGCGGGCGCAATCGCTACCTCTTCTTCAATCCCAGCCGCGATCGGCGCGCCCGCGCCCGTCATTCCCAGTTGGAGCAGATCGGCGCGGCCATCGACGGCGACGAACTGGTGCTCTACTACCAGCCCCAGGTGGACATGCGCCGCCGCCGGGTGATCGGGGCCGAGGGCCTGGTGCGCTGGCAGCATCCGCAGCGGGGCCTGCAGCCGCCGGCCGCCTTTATCCCCCTCCTCGCCGGGAACGCGCTGCAGCAGCGCCTGGACTGGTGGGTGGTGGAGCGGGGTCTGTGCCAACTCACGCAGTGGCAGGAGGCGGGGCTCGACCTGTCGCTGAGCCTCAACATCTCCGCCCGCTCCGTTCAGGGCGAGTCGTTCGTCCAGGACCTGGGCGAGCGCCTCGCGTGCCACCCCGGCCTGGCGCCGGACTCGCTGTCGCTGGAGATCCTGGAGTCCGAGGCGCTGGTGGACCTGGAGGCGGTGGCCCGCGTCATCGAACACTGCGCGGGGCTGGGGGTATCCTTCGCCCTCGACGACTTCGGGACCGGCTATTCCTCTCTGACCTATGTCCGGCGCCTGCCGGCCCAGGTCCTCAAGATCGACCGGACCTTTGTGCGCGATATGCTGCGCTCCCCGGACGATCGCAACATCGTCGAGGGGGTGGTGGGGCTGGCCCGTGCCTTCCGGCGCGAGGTGATCGCCGAGGGGGTGGAGTCCGCCGCCCACGGGCTGATGCTGCTGCGGATGGGCTGTGATCAGGCACAGGGCTATGGGGTGGCGGAACCCATGCCGGCGGCCCTGCTCCCGGCGTGGGTGGCGGGCTATCGCTTTCCGCCCCTCTGGCGCCTGAGCCCGGATTTCGCCTGGTCCGGGGCGACCCTGGACCTGCTGAGCGCGGAGTCCGAGTATCGGGACTGGGTGGCGCGCCTGATCCGTGCCGTCGGCCCCGGCGCCAAGACCAGGCCGGCGACCCTGGAAGCCGTCCGCGGCGGCTTCGCCGACTGGTACGAGGGGGAGGGGCGCCGACTCTACGGCGGTCGGGACGACTTTCGCCGACTGGAGCCCCTGCACCGGGCGGTGTCTGAGCTGGGTCTGGCGCTGTGGGCGGCCCGCGACCAGGGGGAGCCGACCGCGGGCCGGATCGCGGACCTCGTCGCCGCCCGCGACCTGTGCATCATCGGTCTGCAGGCCCTGCAGGAGGGGGTGCTGGGCCAGGCGGCCGCGGCGGGTTGAGATCGCTTTCGCACCTGACATCCGGACCGGCCCCTGGTGTAGGGGCGGGTTTGAAACCCGCCCCTACGTCCGGCTATCACGTCCGATGGCTATATAATCGGTATTGCCCGCTTTAATTGTTTCCCAGGGACCGGTTCGCCAACAATCGGGCGCTTGGGGACCCTGCGCAAACGCCGTCCCTTGAACGTCATTGACGTTCATTTTGCGGACAATGACCGGATTCAATCGCCATGAGCTTCAAGACCGCCGACCTTTACGACCAGTTCGAGACCCGGGTACGGGTCTGCGACCCGCTGTTTCGCGACTTCGGCGGGCACCGCGCCTTTTGCGGCGCGGCGGTCACCGTCAAGTGCTTCGAGGACAACACCCAGATCAAGTCGGTCCTGGCGGAGCCGGGCGCCGCCCGGGTGCTGGTGGCGGACGCGGGTGGGTCGCTGCGCTGCGCCATGCTGGGTGACCTGATCGCGGCCTCCGCGGTGGCTCAGGGCTGGGCCGGGGTGATCCTCTACGGCTGCGTACGCGACACCGATGAACTCGCCGGGATGGCCCTGGGCGTCAAGGCGCTCGCCGCCAACCCGCGCAAGAGCCAGCGCCGCGGGGAGGGCCAGCGGGACCTGCCGGTCACCTTCGCCGGGGTCTGCTTCGCCCCCGGTGACTGGGTCTACGCGGACGGTGACGGCATCCTGGTCGCCGCCGCGCGACTGCACCCGGCAGACTAAAGAGGTAGCCATGGCCTGGACCGAGGCGAAGCAGATTGCGCAGACCATCCTGGATGGTTTCGATATCCATTACCAACTCTTCAGGGACATCACCGGCGGCGCGCGCGCGCGTTTCGAGGCCGCGGATTGGCACGGCGTCCAGGCCGCGGCCCGCGAGCGCATCAACTACTACGACCAGCGCGTGCAGGAAACCCTGCGCATCCTGCGCCGGGACTTCAAGCTCAATGACCGCGATGACCGGCTGTGGCGCCGGGTCAAGGTGGAATACCTGCGGATGCTGCCCCAGCACCGCCAGCCCGAGTTGGCGGAGTCCTTCTACAACTCGGTGTTCTGCCGGCTGTTCGATCGCCGCTATTACAACAGCGCCAATATCTTCGTGTGGCCGCTGTTCTCCACCGAACACCTGGAGGCGGAGAACCCCATCTACCGCCCCTATTACCCGGCACGCGACGGCTTCGTGCGGGTCTTCTCACGCATCCTGGACCGGCTCGGTTTCAGTCTTCCCTTCCGCGACCGGCGCCGGGACATCCGCAATCTCATGCAGGCGGTCCATGACCGCTTTCCGCCCAATCGCGCCCTGGCGCAGAACTTCCAGCTCGCGGTGCTGTCCGAGCCCTTCTATCGCAACAAGGGCGCCTACATCATCGGCAAGGTCATCAATGGGGCGGATCAGACCCCGTTCGCCGTCCCCATCCTTAATGACGAGCAGGGCGGGCTCTACATCGACGCCCTGCTGGCCGGCGAGGATGAGATCTCCGATGTCTTCAGCTTCTCCCGCGCCTATTTCATGGTGGATACCGAGGTCCCGGCCGCGGTGGTGGACTTCCTGCGGCCCCTGATGCGGCGCAAGACCAAGGCCGAACTCTATACCGCCATCGGCTTCCAGAAGTTCGGCAAGACCGAGTTCTATCGCGACTTTCTCAAGCACCTGCGCTATTCGGCCGACGCGCTGCAGGTGGCGCCCGGCATCCGCGGCATGGTCATGTGCGTCTTCACCCTGCCCTCCTTCCCCTTCGTCTTCAAGGTCATCAAGGACCGCTTTCCGCCGCCCAAGGAGATGACCCCGGCCAAGGTCAAGGAGAAATATCTGCTGGTCAAGATGCACGACCGCGTGGGGCGCATGGCCGACTCCTGGGAGTATTCCCACGTCGCCTTTCCGCTGACCCGCATCGCGCCGGAATTGCGCGAACAACTGGAGACCGAATGCGCCGACAGTCTGGAGGTGGACGGCGCCGCGCTCATCATCAAGCACCTCTATATCGAGCGGCGCATGACCCCGCTCAATCTCTATCTGCATACGGCGGACGAGGACGAGATCCTCCACGCCGTGCGCGAATACGGCGACGCCATCAGGCACCTGGCCGCCGCCAACATCTTTCCCGGCGATTTTCTCTATAAGAACTTCGGCGTCACCCGCCAGGGCCGGGTCGTCTTCTACGACTACGACGAGATCTGCTACCTCACCGAGTGCAACTTCCGCGAGATCCCGGAACCGCCCTATCCCGAGATGGAGATGTCCGCCGAGCCCTGGTACTCCCCGGGGCCGGCGGACGTCTTCCCCGAGGAGTTCGCCACCTTCCTGCTCACCGACCCGCGGATTCGCAGGATCTTCCTGACCCTGCACCGCGACCTGCTCGACCCCACCTGGTGGCGCGCCCGGCAGGCCGTGATCCGCTCGGGGCGCCTGGATGACATCTTCCCCTACCCGGCAGATCGGCGCTTCAAACGGCTCAAGAAGGCGCGGCCAGCCGCCGGGTGAAGGCCCCGGACGGGACCGTGAGAGTCGCGCGGCGACACTGTGGGAGCGGCTTCAGCCGCGACGAGATTTCGCGGGTTACCCGAGCGTCGCGGGTCACCGCCTCTGCGTGAGACCTCTTTAAGAATTTCACGCAGAGGCGCAGAGACGCAGAGAAGAATCGCGTCAGTCGGGTGACCGTGAAAGCCGCTCCCGCCGGGGGCTTTCATGTTTCGGGGTGCCGGACAAGCTTTCATGGCCGTTAGCCGGTGGCGGCTCCCTGCCCCGTAAGCCGGGCTGGCCGCTCACCAGCCTAGTCAGCGACCGCTGCGGTCCCCAGCCGTGCCGACAACCCAACCCAATCCATTCGGGACGGGATGAATACCCAGTCTCGTCAAGGAGCAGCGGGCATGACCCCAGAAGCATTGCTGCAGTTGATACGCCAGGGTGAGAATTCCGGCGTCGAATTCAAACGCGATGACCTGCGACCGGAACAATTGGCCCGGGAAGTCGTCGCCTTTGCCAATTTCCAGGGTGGCCGCGTACTGGTCGGTGTCGAGGACGACGGGACCCTGAGCGGCATTCAACGCCCGGACTTGGAGCGCTGGGTGATGGATACGGTCTTCGGTCGCACCGTTCATCCGCAACTGCTGCCCTATTACGAGGTCGTGTCCCTCGATGGCGGCATGCAAGTGGCGGTGGTGACGGTCTTGCCCGGCACGGCCAAGCCCTATGTCGTCCGGCACCATCAGCGCGAGGACATTGAGGACATCTATGTTCGTGTCGGCAGCACCTCGCGGCTGGCGACCAGGGAGCAGCAGGCGGCCCTGTTTGCCGCCGGCGGTCTGCTCCATGCCGAATTGTTGCCGGTCTCCGGCAGCACCCTCGCGGACCTGGATCGCGCCCGTTTGACCGATTATCTCGGCCGCGTCCTGACGGACGAGATACCCCAAGATGAGGCGGCCTGGCTGGAGCGCCTGTGCGGTCTGGGTTTCATGGCCGAGCGTACCGATGAGGTGCCGGTCTGCACCATCGCCGGCCTGGTCCTGTTTGCGCATCGCCCGCGCCGCCTGTTGCGGCAGGCCGGGCTGCGCTGGATGGCCTTCCGCGGGGACGACATGGACTGCAAAACGGGATGACCATCACCAAGATGCTCGCGGGCCAGCGCTCCGCGCGCAACCCGATCCTGGTGGAGGTACTGCGCGACTACGGCTATGTGGACGCCCGCGGCATGGGGGTGCGGCGCAAGATCGTGCCGCTGATCCGCGACTATACGGGCCGCGAGGCGGTCTTCGCGGCGAGCGATGATTTCCTGCGGACTACTTTGCCGGCCAAGCCGCCTTAGCGGCCGGGTCCATGAACCTAAAATCCGGCAATTGCTCTCACAAAGACACAAAGAACACAAAGAAATAAAATTATTGAGGGCGTTGAGCCGATCACCGCCCAGGTGGCCTCCTCGACCGACATATCGCCCTGAAAATCTTTGTGATCTTTGTGTCTCTGTGAGAGAACTGCTCTTCCTGGGATGAACCCAGTCGCTCGGTTGGGTGCAGCCAACGCAAGCCCCCGAGGACACCCCGGGCAACTCGCCCGATGCCGTCGTCGCCGAAAAAAACGCTTGACTTCAAGAAAGGCATTTTCTAGGCTAGTCCTAAGTTCACTCTATGTCCTCTGGAAATCCGACCACCTCCGGATCTCACCCGGTGCCGGAATGGACGTCTCGGTTCGCTCGTTCTGGTCTGTTTCGACGAGATCGTTCAGTATCTTACTGAGCGTTTGCAGCAATCCGGCCAGGCCGGGGCAGGCAAGTCACGCGGCGGCGCCGCGCCAATGACCGGGCTCAGTTGCGCTTTAGGGATTCGGGGGTTGCCCCCGGCATCATCAGAAAACGGGACAACGAGGGGTGGATATACGTCGCGCACAGTCACGAAGGGTGGTTTGTGCCCTGCTGCTTCTCTGGTTGTCGCCGTGCCTTGCCGCGGCGGCGACCATGTTCGACTTCGAGGGCTACGGCGACAGCGATCCCGTGACCGCGCTCGCTCCCGGCGTCGCGCTCACCAACGCAAAGGCCATCGTCGCTGGCCTGTCCCTCTCCGAGCAGGAGTTTCCCCCGCGCTCGGGGACGACCGTCGTCTTCGATGACGGCGGCTCGATCAGCATCGACTTCACCACGCCGGTCGTCGGCGTCGGCGGCTGGTTCACCTACGCCGCGCCCCTGACCTTTACGGCCTTCGATGCAGCCCTCGATGTCATCGGCACCGAACTCTCGCTGTACAGTTCCAACCTCGCCCTTTCCGGCGAGACCGGCAGCGTGCCGAATGAACTTCTCGGCATCGCCTCGTCGACCGACATCTTTCGCGTCACCATCACGGGCGACCCCGCCGGCGGCTCCTTCGTCCTGGACGATCTGACGGTTGAGTTTCGCCAGGGCAACGGCGTGCCGGAACCCCCGGCGATGGCCCTGATGGCGGCGGCGGTCCTGGCACTCGGGCGATCCCGCGTGCGGGCAAGGCGGCGGCGCCCCATGCGTTAACCCGGCCATCGGCTCGCCCCGAGCGAGCCCCCGGCACTCAGCACTACACATCCGATCCGGCCCAGGGAATTCCATGAGAACTCCGCGCCTCCTTCGCCTGTTGTTCTTGCCATTGTTGCTGCTGTGCCAGGGTATGGCCCTGGGCGCCTATGTGGACAACGTCCTATTGACCCCCGCCTCGGCACCGGTCGGCACGGCCGCCACGGTGCGTGTCACCGCGCGGATCGCCGACCCGACGGTGGTGCCCAACTCACTGAACCTGCAACGGGTAGACCCCCAGGGTCGCGCCGTCCTGGTCGGCGACCTGCGCGACGACGGACTCGCGGGCGACGAGGCCGCCAACGACGGCACCTATTCACTCCAGTTCACGGTGATGGAGGAACGCCCGGGTCCCTTGACCTACCGGGTCTCGGCCGGGGTGCGGGGCAAGCTGCTCCGGGTCTTCTCCAACCCCGCCACCTTCAACGTCACCGGCGCCTTCGGCACCGGCGTCAGCATCACCCAACCCGCTAACCTGGTCTTCGTCAACCAGAGCCCGGTGATCGTGGCCGGAACCACCGGCGACCCCAACGCCGCCGTCACCGTCAACAGCATCCAGGCGACCAAGAACGGCACCGCCTTCCAGACGACGGTACCGCTCCAGGAGGGCAACAACACCATCACCGCGGTCGCCACCAACAGCAACGGGACCGACAGCACGACCTCCATCCAGGTCACCCTGGACACCACCCCGCCGCGGGTCACGGTGGACTCGCCGCCCAACGGGTTCAGCACCACCGAGCCCGGCATCACCGTCTCCGGCATCGTCAACGACATCGTGGTCGGCACCGTCAACAGCCAGCAGGCGCGGGTCACCGTCAACGGTGCCGCCGCAGCGGTCGTCAACCGCACCTATGCCGCCGCGGTCCCGTTGCAGTTGGGTCAGAACAGTATCCAGGTGGTCGGCCGCGACCAGACCGGCAACAGCGCCACCACCTCCGTCACCGTGACCCGGCAGGCCGTCACCGAACCCTATATCCGGCTCGTCTCCGGCAACAACCAGAGCGCCGCCATCGGCGCCGCGCTGCCCGCGCCCCTGATCGTGCAGGTCCTGAACGGCACCACCCCGGTGCCCAATGC
>NZ_CAIKKU010000685.1 GCF_903828115.1 uncultured Thiodictyon sp.
CGCGACGATCTGGCGCAACACCTCATACTGTCCCTCGTTGATCTTCTTTGGCCGACCACCTTTCGACATCGTTGCGCGCCTCGTTCTTGTAAACTCGCGCAAGAATATCGGCCAGGTAGATTTTGTCTATACCCTCTCAGCCCCCGCAGCATTTCTTGTACTTCTTGCCACTGCCGCAAGGACAAGGGTCGTTGCGGCCCACCTTCGCGGCCGCCCGCGTCGGCGTTGGCACCTGGCGAACGACCGGGCGCCGCTTGAGATCGATAGGCTTGCGCTGCTCAGGGGTCTGAAAGCAACACCAACGGTCCAACTCGTCCACCGGGTGTCCGGGCAGCCTGACTCCGGGTGATGGTTTGTAGGGCTCCGGGCGGTCCCTGTGCTCCGCCATGGCAGCCTCGAAGCGCTCCGCACCCCCGCCAAGCCAGGGGTCCACCAGTTGGAGCTCGAAGGCCCGGCGGATCATTGGGACCAGTTCCTGCGCGTCGATGTCGGCCGCAAGCCAGACCAGGGTGGCCCAGACCCAAGCGGTCGCGTCGGCAGGCTGCTCCCCAGCCTCCGCCGCGTCCAGCCAGGGCCTCGCAAATCGGCCCAGGCGCTCCCGCAGCCCATCACGATCCAGTTCCCCGATAGCAAAGAGGAGCTCCAGCGCACGGATGGCCGCGGTTCGGACATACTCGTTGAGCGCGGGGTCTTCGATCAGGCGCTCGATGCCGCGCGTGTCGCCGTGGCATACCGCGGCCAGTTGGCGCCCGTAGTCCTCGGTCACCGTGTCTCCGATAACGTCGAACAAGGTCTCACCCGGCAAGGTACCCATCTGCACGAACAGCGGATAGGCCGCCGGCTCGCGGAAATAGGCCAGCAGGTAGATCGCGAAGTGGTGACGCCAATAATCCTTGGTCGCGAGGGCCGGCGCGAACCCGGCGTCGAGTTGTCGGCGCAGCTCGCCGAGCAGCAAGGGTGTGATCGCCTGGCGCTGCTCAACGGCCTCGATCAGTGCCGCGCGGGGGAACCGACCGGGGCCGGCGGTGGCGAGTGCCTGGAAAATCTCGTCGGGGGTCATGTGGATTCTTGAGGGTTAGAGTAGACACAAGCGGCGATGATACAGGCTCGGTCCTCTGCCGAAACCTCCGGAGTCGGATCGTTGATGGGGTCGAGAGAGATTTTATCCGTGCAGGTTGACGGGTTGACGGGCGTGGGCTAGGCTCTTAGTGAACTGGGTGGGGAGAGGGCGCCGACATCAGCGGTAGGACGGGGAGATCGGGCGCTCGGAGGCTGGGGAATCTGGAACTCGACCGAATCTGGCTAGGACGCCCACCACCGCCTTCAGGCAAAGAAAACATTTAGTCGCTTATGTTGGCGCAGCACGCCGCTGAATAGATGAAAAAAGGACAAACAAAATGCTACGCGAGAAGGTAAAGTTCAGTTGCATGGTGGTTGTCGTCGCAACCATGTTGCCGTTGGCCACCGCAAACGCAGATTTTCGTTGCCGAGACGGCAATCTCATCAACACAGGAGACTCAATGTTGTACCTCCTCAATAAGTGCGGCAGCCCGATGTCCCAATCTGACCTTAGCTAACATCCAAACCATCGCCGAAGGCCATGGTATCCGGGAGCTTGGTGTTCTCAGGCAAAGTTACGGTGACGGAAAGTGGAAGAAAAAAAGGTATTGCGATGGTAGAACTGGATTCGGGACAGGTCGCCAAAGCCGAAGTTCACTGGTACGAGGCTCATGGCGTAGGTAAGGTAAAGCTTAAGGTTAAGAAATGGCTATGAAATTTGTCGTCTGCCTCGAAAAGAAAGACCTCGGGGAGTTTTCCAACGAGGATATTACATTAGGTCGTCTTTATGAGCTTGTAGAAGAAGATGTCGGCAACGGCATGGTTCGGATTATCGACGAATCGGGCGAGGATTATCTTTATCCATCGTCGTGGTTTGAGCCGATAGCCCTACGCGATTCGATAGCCCTTCGCCTTCATGATGCGCTAGCAAGACTTGCTGCTTGAGGATCGCGGGAAACCGAGTCAGGTCTTGCCTTTTGCGTACACCTTCGCTCGCAGCGCCAAGAATTACGCCTGGAAAAAGTGGAAGGGAAAAGGGGCCACGCTAACGGCCATGAGGGGTTGTCCGTCACCCCCGAAACATGAAAGCCCTCGGTGGGAGCGGCGTTCACGGTAACCCGACTGACGCGATTCCTCTCTGCGTCTCTGCGTCAGATTTTTTGAGAGGTCTCACGCAGAGGCGCAGAGACGCAGAGGCGGTGACCCGCGACGCTCGGGTAGCCCGCGAGGCCTCGTCGCGGCTGAAGCCGCTCCCACAAGGTCCCCGCCGGACTTTCACGGCAACCTCTGCCCTGAAGGCGCGGGCGAAATTCGTGCAATCCAAAGTGTGGGGCGCTTGATCGCGACGCGTCTGCGCGCACGCCCCGCGGGAACCTGGCAACGTCCACAGTCGCCCGCCAGATCCTTGCAAGCCAGGGACGGGGCTTGATCGTGCCGCATCTGCCTGTGCCTGTCGGCGGCCGGGATGGCGGATGACCTATGCCCTTCAAGTCCCGAGTTCCCTCAGTGCTCCCCCTTGGTCCGGAGCGGCCCGGCGAGCCGGTCGTGGCGACCCGCGGCCGGGTCGGCAGACACCACGCGCACCCTTGGGACATAATGGGCCTGGACCTAAGTCCGCGCCGATTGGGAACGGGCGCGCGCCCCGGGTCGTGCGACCATCGTCCACCGCCGCCCCGTGCGGGAGCCCCCGGACCTCAGCCATGCGTAAGCCCATCGACCCTACTGCGCCGATCAGACCCCCGACCCTGGGCGCGGACCAGGAGCGGCAGGTCCAGGCGGACCTGACCCGCCTGCTGTTCGAGCAGACCCCGCCGGGGCTCGCCATTACGGCGGTCAACGCCGCCCTGGTGACCGCGGCCATGGGCTTTGTCGCCGACCCGCTCGCGGTCTGGACCTGGTTCGGCTCGCTGCTGCTGATCCTGGCCGCCCGCACCCTGCTCGTGCGGCGCTTTCGCCGCGACCGCGCCGCTGCATCGGACGCCTCCTGGACCCGGCGCTTTACCCTGGGCGCCGCCGCCACCGGGATCGCCTGGGGGCTCGCCACCCTGGTGCTGCCCGATCAGGACCTGTCCTATCAGGTCTTCCTGGGGTTTGTGCTCTCCGGCATGGTGGCCGGGGCCATCCCAACCTTGAGTCACCATCTCCTGGCCTACCGCGCCTATCTGCTCGCGGCCCTGCTCCCGTTCGGCGTGCACCTGGCGGTCCTGGATAACCAGCTCGCCTATACCTTCCTGTTCATGTTGACCCTCTTCGGCCTTTTCATGTGGAGCAATGCCCGCCGCTACCACGAGACCCTGCGCCGCTCCCTGGAACTGGGCCATGCCAACCTGGATCTCGTGGCCGACCTGACCCGGGAGAAGCACCAGATCGCCGAGCTGAATGACCAACTGGCGCTCGAGGTCGAGGAGCGGCGCAGCGCCCAGCAGGCCCTGATCCATGCGAAAGAGGTAGCGGAGTCCGGCAGCCTGGCCAAGAGCCAGTTCGTCGCCAACATGAGCCACGAGATCCGCACCCCGATGAACGGCGTCCTGGGGATGCTGGAGATGCTCGGCCAATCGCACCTGGACACCGTCCAGCGCGGCTATGTGGAGATCGCCCGCAACTCCGCCGAGGGGCTGCTCACCGTCATCAACGACATCCTGGACTTCTCCAAGATCGAGGCCGGCAAGCTGGACCTGGAGGCCATCCCCTTCGACGCGCGCCTCCTGGCGGAGGACGTGGCGGCGCTCTTCAGTGCCAGCGCCCAGACCCGGGAGCTCGAATTGGCCTGCTTCGTGGAGCCCCAGGGCAAGACCCGGGTCCTGGGGGACCCGACGCGCCTGCGCCAGGTGCTCACCAACATCCTGGGCAACGCGGTCAAATTCACCCAGCACGGGGAGGTGCTGCTGCATGTGAGCGAAGGGCCGGCGACCGCGGAACACCGGACCCTGTGCTTCGCCGTCAACGACACCGGCATCGGCATGTCGGCGGAGCAGCGCGTGCGGCTCTTCAGCCCCTTCGTGCAGGCCGACGGCTCCACCACCCGCCGCTTCGGCGGTTCCGGGCTCGGTCTGACCATCAGCAAGAACCTGATCGAGCTGATGGGGGGCACGCTCGAGGTCCAGAGCACGCTGGGCGAGGGGTCGCGCTTCCTGATCAGCATCCCCTTCCTGCCCCAGTCGGACGCGGGCGCGGCGCTGCCGCCGAACGGGCTCGACGGGTGCCGTATGTTGGCGGTGGACGACCACCTGACCAACCTGGAGATCCTGGGCCACTACCTGCGCGGCTGGGGCGTGCACTACACCTGCGTCACCCGGCCGGCGGAGGCCCTGGAGCGCCTGCGCCGGGCCGCCGCCGCCGGGCAGCCCTTCGCGGTCGCCATCCTGGACATGCAGATGCCGGACATGGACGGCCTGGCGCTGGCCCGCGCCATCCGGGCGGACCCGCTCATCGCCGCCATCCGGCTGGTGCTCCTGAGTTCCACCGGTCAGCCCGCCGCGGCGGACCTGCCGGGGATCGACCTCGCCCTGAACAAGCCGGTGCGCCTCGCCCTGCTGCGCGACGCCCTGTTCCAACTGGTCCACGGGCGCACCCCGGAGCCGGCCCCGCCGCCGCCCGAACCGACGCCGCCCCACCTAACCGGCCGGGTCCTGCTGGCGGAGGACAACCTGGTCAACCAAAAGGTCGCCTGCGGCATGTTGCGTAAACTGGGGCTGACCGTGGAGGTCGCGGACAACGGCGCCGAGGCCCTGGCCCTGATCGCCGCCGGGACCTACGACCTGGTGTTGATGGACGTGCAGATGCCGGTGATGGACGGCTTCGCGGCCACCCGCGCCCTGCGCGAGCGCGAGCACCAGGCCGGGGGGCGGCGGCTGCCGGTGATCGCCATGACCGCCAACGCCATGTCCGGCGACCGCGACCTGTGCCTCGCGGCCGGGATGGACGACTATCTCCCCAAGCCGGTGCGCCTGGCGGAGTTGCATCGGGTGCTGGATCAGTGGGTGCGGGCGGGGCAGTGAGGGGCGAAAGGAGCCGGGGCGTCCCGCCCCGAGCGTTTCGCTATCGCGGTTTCAAGCAGGTCGCCAGCACACGGCCGGACGGCGGGACCCATCGTCGGCTACCCCATCAACCAAAGAACGCCAGTGAGAATGCAATATGAGCCTTTCCATCCACTTGCCGGAGATTCTTGAAGAGCGGCTGGCGGTTTTTTGCCAGGCACACGGTATCACCGAAGATCAAGCGATCCAGCAGGCACTTCAGCAGCTTTTGAGCGCCCCCCCTTCGCTCACACCCTATGCCCTCGGCGTTGAAGGATTTGGCGCGGATCAGACCCATTCCGGCGATATCGCAAAAAATAGCCGTCAGATCCTGCGGGAGCGATTTCGTGACCCCGTTACTCGTTGATGCCGGCTTCCTGGTCGCGCTCTACATTCCCCGGTGAGCAGCTACCCGGACCCGGCGGCCTATATCCGGTAATACGCCGATCAAGATATCGATTTCGCCGATGCGGCGCCGGTCTGGCTGGCGAGTCAAAGCGGTCAGAGCAATCTTTCGCGAAGACGATTCCGGTCGCCGTGCAGCAGACACGACGGACAGCATATCGACGAGGCCGCTGGACTGCTTTTCACGTCGGGGCTCGGGCGGTGTCGATCCGAGGTCCCCGTATCGCCTCGCGTCGTGCGCCCTGTGCTAACCTATGCCGCAACCTATGCCCACTCGATCACTCCCCATGCATGCCCCCCGCCGCGCTACCCTCTTCATCAATGGCAGCAATCAAGCGATTCGCATCCCGCGGGACTTTGAACTGCCCGGCAAGGAAGCCCTGATCCGCAAGGAAGGCGACCGCCTCATCATCGAGCCGGTGCCCCCGCCGAGACTGCTCGCGGTGCTGGCAACCCTCGACCCCATCGACGACACCTTCCCCGACATCCAGGACCCGGCGCCGGAGCCGGTCGATCTCTAGCGGTTTTCTGCCATGCCGAAGCCCGCGTATCTGCTCGACACCAACATCGTCTCCGATCTCGTGCGCCGGCCCGCGGGGCGCATCCGCGACTGCATCGCCGCGCGCGGTGAGGAACGGGGCTGCACCAGCAGCGTCGTCGCCGCTGAGCTGCGTTTCGGCGCGGCGAAGAAGGGCTCGCAGCGGTTGACCGCCCAACTGGAGACCGTGCTGGCGGCCCTGGACATCCTGCCCTTCGACGAGCCCGCGGATCGGCGCTACGGCGAGATCCGAGCGGCGCTCGAACGCGCGGGCACGCCGATCGGTGCCAACGACCTGCTCATCGCGGCCCACGCCCTTGCACACGGCCTGATCCTGGTCACCGCCAACGAGGACGAGTTCCGCCGCGTGCCGGGGCTGGTGGTCGAGAACTGGCTGAATCGCGAAGGCCGGTAGCCAGAAGGCACGGCTGCGCCATGCCGCGATCACCGTCGCCGATGCCGACCTGATGATCGCGGCCATCGCCTTTGGTGCAACATTGGTGACGGACAACCTGCGGCATTACAATCGCGTCGATGGACTGCCGCTGGAAGATTGGGTCCGCCCGCTCGCGGCATCCGCAGCGGCCGAACCGAGACAGGACAAGCCCCAACCGCTGCGGATTCTCCACACCAAGATGACTGATCCGACATTCTCCGAACGCCACGGCTTTAGCCCGCAACCCGCGCCGATCACGGTTCGGCAGGATGCGCCCCGCGATCTGCGCAGGCTGATCCCATCGCTCGCTTACCAATGCGACCTCAGTCCCAGCACGCTGCGGTCTTTAGTCTGTGCCGTGACCCTGCGGGCAGAAGACCCGAATAACTGGTCTCCATCAGACATTGAGGGCGAGGTCCGCGACATCCTCGATCGGTGCGACTGGTTCGATGTCTACGAAATCATCGAGCGGATTGCCGCGGAGCTGAAAGACAGGGACGAGTATTATTTCAACGACAGAGAGGATCACGTCGCGTGCTTCACGTCGCGGATCAACCGCCTGTTTAGTAAGCACGGCATTGGCTGGCAACTGATCGACGGCAGAATCGAGGTCCGCGGCGAGGAGGTCTTCGAGGCCGTTGCCCGCCCAACGATCAAGGCGTTAGAGGATGCGGGACTGGCAACGACCGCCGATGAGATTCGCGAAGCTCTCAAGGACCTGTCCCGCCGTCCCGAGCCTGACATCACCGGCGCCATTCAGCATGCCATGGCTGCGGCGGAATGCCTCTCCCGCAGGGTCACGGATGACAAGGGCAGGCTTGGCGAGCTTATCAAGAGGCATCCAACACTTTTCCCCCGCCCGCTGGACGAGGGTCTACACAAGCTCTGGGGGTATGCCTCAAATAACGGCAGGCATCTTCTTGAGGGTTGCGATCCGTCCTACGAGGAGGCGGAGCTGGTGGTCACGGTCGCCGCGGCCGTGGTCAGCTATCTGAAACGCAAGCTCGATAGCGCGGAAGCAAGCGCCGAAGAGTGATTAACCTGCCGGATGCACAATGACATGCTGGAAGACTTCATCAAGGATTGGCGCCGGGACTGGCTTGAGAACTACCGCCGTACCCCGCTCATGGCGCGCGAACACGTCGGCATCGAAGAAAACGTGTTGGCCGGCGGATACGGCTACCGGCAGATACTCGAACTGGTGCAAAACGGCGCCGATGCGGTTCTTGAGGAGGCCGAGGCAAAGGGTTGCCATGGACGGGCCAGGATTCATGTGCTATTCGACGGCCAACGGCTCTATGTCGCCAATACCGGGGCGCCACTGAGTCGGGAGGGCATCGAGTCCCTACTTATGTCAAACTTGTCACCAAAGCGCGGCAATCAGATAGGCCGGTTCGGCATCGGCTTCAAGTCGCTGCTGCGGCTTGGCGGCATCATCGACATCCTGAGCCGAGGCGCGTCGCTGCGCTTCGATCCACCCCGATGTCAGCAAGAAGTCCGTAACGCTTGCAAGCGGCTAGCGGACTCCCCCGCCCCGTCACTGAGGCTGGCCTGGACGCTGGACCGGCAGGCGGAGGCGCAGCAAGACCAGCAGTTGCACGCCTTCGACTGGGCGACGACCGTGGTTCGGGCCGAGGTCAAGAACCCGACGATGGGGGAGCATCTGACAAAAGAGATCGAGGCGTTTCCGGCGCGATTCTTGTTGTTCATCACTACCGCCGTCGACCTTACGCTGGAAGCACCTGACCTTGAGCCCCGCCGGATCAATCAGACGCCCGATAGCAATGCCGTTATCCTTCACGACGGGGAGGCGTCATCGCGGTGGCGTTTGATCAAGCGCGTGATCCAGGTTACCGATCCAGCGGCGGTGGAAAACGCCACCCATATCCATCGACGGGACGAGATCCCGCTGACCTGGGCCATCCCCCTGGACGCAAAGCGCGAGGAACCAGGTAGCTTTTGGGTCGCCTTCCCGACTCAATCGTTGACCAGTATCCCCGGCATCTTGAACGCGCCTTGGAAGGTCAATACCGACCGACAGTCGATTATCGACGGCGAATGGAACCGGGCCTTGATGCGGAAGGCTGCTGCGATGATCGCGGAGGCGCTGCCCACTCTGGCAAACGCGGACGATCCAGCCCGAGCGCTGGATTATCTGCCTCGCCAAGATCACAACGCACTGGCGGCGACGCTGGTTGACGAGTTGTGGGAGCAGGTGGGCACCGCCGAGATCGTGCCCGACGCAACCGGTACCTTGCGGCTTGCCGCGGAGCTGCGTCGCCACCCGAGTGACGACAAAACCTTAGTGGCGCGCTGGTGCGAGATCGCCGACGAGACATGTCGAGCCGATTGGGTCCATCCGGATTGTCTGCAAGGCGTCCGCGCGGCCCGACTCCGGGGGCTCGCTGAGCGCTTAGCGAAGTCACCTATCGTGGGCAAACCTGCCCTTGCACGGGCTACAGCGGCGGGATGGTTTGCGAAGATCGCGGCTGGCGGGGAGGAGCAGGCGAAGGCGGTCATCCTGCTGACCTCGGACTATGCGAACAATCTGAAGAGAGGCGAATGGCCCAGTGTCCGCCAAACCCTGAAGGTCGTCCCCGATCGCAACGGCGCACTTCGGTGTCCTGACGACATCTGGATTGCCAGCGCCGAGCAGTCCGCGCAGGACCGGCACTTCGTCGCGGACGCGCTGGTTCGCGATGAGGTGATCAGGCGGATCCTGCGCAAGACCTTGGGCGTGCGGAGTCTGCTGAACGACAACTGGTTGCCGATACTCGAACAGACCATCAAGGATCTCATCGAGCAAGAACGGACCTATGGCAGTGACTCTCGGGACTGGAACGGGTTCTGGCAGACATTACGCAACGCGAGGCCACAAGACCAAGCCGCGTTTGCCGCGAAGTACAAAGGGCAGGTGCGCGTTCGCCGCCAGGACGGCACTTGGCAGTATCCCTATGCGTTGCTGCTGCCTGGCGAGATCGTACCGGCGACGGACCCGGAAAATCGCAAGATGCTGGTCGATGCGGATATGCATTGCGAGGACGAAGCTCTATTGCGGCTGCTCGGCGTCGTGAGCAAGCCGGAGGGCAAGCAGCGTGTCTATCGCCAGGTAAGCGACGCCCCGCATTTCTGGCCAATGGAGAAGAATTTCGATGACTGGACGGCTATTGCGTCCCGTGCGTTTCGGTGCCATCATTCGCGAGTGGAGCCCCAGAGTTTTCTCCCCGACTCGATAGGCTTGCCGGCGGGCAGTTACCTGCTGCCGCATCTCCAGGGACGAGCGAGGACGCGGCTGACGGATTTGTTGTTGACCGGTGCGACCGAAGAGGACCGCGTTCTCACGCTGTCTCACCACAAGAAGCCGGATGACTACAACCCGGTTAATGTCGAGCACCCCCTCCGCTGGCTGCTGCGCATCTACGGTTCTGTCGCCATCGGCAACGTGACCATACCGTTTACGACCATCCTGGCACGCTGCGACGTGTCCACACTGAGGCGACTCACTCATTTGGCGCCCCGGTTACCGATCATCCAGGCGCTTGCGGGCTCACCGCGTCCGCAGCCGGCGGGAACCAAGGCACTCGACACCTTTTGGCAAGCCCTCACCGATCACCTCGCAACCCGCGAGGCCATCGTCGGCGACACCCTGGCCGACCTTTGGCACAACGCCGCAGCCGATGGATGGGTGCCGAAGCGGCTGCCTGGCCCGGCGGGAAACCTGGAGGTGAGCGAGGTGTACGTCACCGGTTCCGCTGACCTGGCGCGGCGCGCCCGCGCCCTTGGCTGGACCGTGGTGGAACTCGACGAGGAGACCCGCGCACTTTGGCGACAGAAGGGCGCCTTAGACCTGGATGCGCAGTTCAGCCGAGGCTGGGACGCAGCGGTCGCAAGCTTCAATAGCCTGGCGGATGCTCTGCCCGAGGTGGCGGCGGTGCTGTCGCGGGAGGGCAAGGGGCAGAGCTACACGCAGGTGGTCCATGGGTTGCACCTGCGCATCGGCGAGGCGCGCGAGCCGGTCCCCTGCCTGCATTGGGAAGGCGTGTTGTACCTGGACCAGGCGCAACTCGAAGCCCTGCCGCACCGAGAGCGTCTGGGGCTGATTCTGACGGAGGCCGCCGCAGCAGGCTGGCTCGACCGTACGCCTGCAGATGCGCTGGCATACATCGCCGATGTCACGTTGGAGGACCGGCGCCACGCGGTCGCGGCCGGCGCGGACCTGACCGAGCGCCTGCTGCGGGCCGTTGGCGGCAATGTGACAGCGCTGCATGCCGCCTTGGGGGATGCGGCGTGTCGCGCGCTACCCGCCTACGGCCCGCCGACGCAGGTCGCGGCGTTGACGCTGGACCTGTTGGGACCTGCAGTACTGCAAGATTCCCATGTCTCCGAAGCGATGAAGGACGCCGATCTGCGGCCACCGTCGCGCTGGGGAACTGACGAGGCCCGCGCTTTCGTCGCGGCGCTTGGGTTCCCCGAGGCATTCGCCCAGTCGCAGTCGCGGCGGCTGGATGCGGAGTTGTGGGTTAGCGGACCGTTGCCGTTACCACCGCTCCATCCGGAATACCAGGTGGAGGTTTTCGAGGCGCTGACGGGCCTGATCGCAATGGGCAGCGGACGGCGGCGCGCGGTGGTCAGCTTGCCGACCGGGGGCGGGAAGACGCGCATCGCGGTCGAGGCCGCGGTGGAACTGATCCTGAAGCCGGAG
>NZ_CAIKKU010000686.1 GCF_903828115.1 uncultured Thiodictyon sp.
CCGGCGTGGGAATGCCGTGCGGGCGCTCCGCGTCCGGTCCCGGCACTGGACGCGGAGCACCCGCACTTGCTCCCACGCGGGAGCGTGGGAGCCGGAAACCCTTGATCATCGTTGCGGCCGGCGGTTACCTTCTGGAGTCCAAGGCTTCAGCCTTGGTCCTGTACATCCAAGGCTGAAGCCTTGGACTCCGGCCGAAGGGCGGCCGGAGCGATCATCAAGGCCGGCGCTACCCGGCACCGACCGCGGTGCGGGGCCTGTACATTATCTTTGTCCGAAGAAACCGGTATGATTATCGAGTTGATCGACCGCGTCGCGGTTGCCATGCCCGCCCCCCGTGCCCCCGTCTTGGTTTGCGCCCGCTCAGCGATTGCCGGGCCCCGGCACGGTACTGTTGCCCCGATCCTGTCGCGCCCACCAGCGCCCCTCCTTCAGGAGAATTGCCCCATGTGCATCGCTTGCCAACCCGGCCTGGTACCCTTCCTGGAGCGCGGCGCGGCGTCGCGCCGTGAGTTCCTGAGACTGGGCGGGGCACTCGCCGCCATGGCCCTGCTGCCGGGCTCAGTCATGGCGGCCGGACAAGACAGCGGGCCGGCCGACACCCTGTTCATTAACGGCACCATCATGACGATGGATGACCGGCACCCACGGGCCGAGGCAGTGGCCGTGCGGGGCGGCCGTATCCTCGCGGTCGGCGCGCTGAAGGACCTGGAGCACCTCAAGGGACCGGACACGCAGCTCGTCGATCTGGCCGGCAAGACGCTGATGCCGGGCTTTGTCGAGCCGCACATGCATTTTACCGCGGCCTTTTTCGACCAATGGCTGGATCTCGGTCCCTTCGTCAACCAGTCGATGGACGAGGTGAAGGCGAAGCTCACGCAGGCCGTGGCCGCGGCGCAGCCGGGCGAGTGGGTGATGGGCCAACTCTTCGATCCCACCATCACCGCGGGTCAACTCGATGTCTCGCGCCCGGCATTGGATGCCCTCTCGCCCACTATCCCCCTGTTCATTCTCGAGGCCAATGCGCACGTTGCCTTTGCCAATTCCGCGGCCTTTGCCGCCGCCGGGGTTACCAAGGACACCGCGGACCCGCCCCATGGGGGCTATCTCCGGGACGCCGCCGGCAATCTGACGGGGGAGATCCACGAGCCGCCCGCCATAGTCCCGTTTGCCCTCAAGGCGCCGCATATCAGCGGCGAGCAATACGTGACCAACGTCGGCAAGCTGTTTGCCCGGGCCGCCGCCAAGGGCTGCACCACCGTGCACGATTGCGGCATCGGGATGATCGATCCCAAGGGGGATCTGGGGGTGTTGCAGGCGGCGGTGGCGAAACAGCCGCCGGTCCGCGTCGCCGGCTACCTGGTGTCCACGGCGATGGACACCTGGCAGGAACTGGGCCTGAAGCCCGACAAGACCAGCGAATTGCTGCGCATCAACGGCGTCAAGGCCTGGGTTGACGGCAGCAATCAGGGTGGTTCGGGCTATCAGCGCGAACCCTATCTGATCGAGGCCTGGGGCAAGGGTACGCCCAATTACAGCCAGGAGGCCCTGAACGCGGTCGTCCAGAAGGCGCACGACGGGGGCTGGCAGGTCGGTATTCATGCCGTGGGGGACGCCGGGATCGACATGGCGCTCGCCGCCTTCGAGGCGGCCGGGCAGAAGAGCCCCAAGCACCACCTGCGTCACCGCATCGAGCACTGCGCCCTCTGCCACCCGGACCAACTCGATCGCATGAAGCGCCTGGGGGTGTCACCCACCTTTCTGATCGGCCATGTCTATTTCTATGGCGCCGTGTTTCGTGACACGATCTTCGGGGAGCCGCGCGCCAACCTGATCGATCCCTGCCGCTCGGCCCTCGCCAAGGGCTTGCGCATTTCCCTGCACAGCGATTACAGTTGCGAGCCGCTGGAGCCCATCCGCTACATTCACAACGCCGTCACCCGCAATCTGCGCGGCACGACCGAGCAATTGAACCCCGCGGAGGCCATCACCGTGCTTGAGGCCATCAGGGCGGTGACCTTGGACGCGGCCTGGCATTGTCACATGGACGACATCGTCGGCTCGATCGAAGTCGGCAAATGCGCCGATTTCGTCATCCTGGATCAGGACCCGACCCAGGTCAAGCCGCTGGACATCATCGCCATCACCGTATCCCAGACCTGGATGGGCGGCAAGCGGACCTATGCGGCCTGATCGAGCGACCTTCTGGAGTCCAAGGCGTCAGCCTTTGGAAGCCGATGGGGCCTTGATCATAAACCCGGCCAAGCCGTACCGCCGAGCGCACGCGCTCAAGCCCGCGCGGACGCTGGGAGCGCCGCACCCCAGTGCGGCGCGGCCTCGCGAGCGACCGCAGCGTTGCGTTCTGCGGATTGGCCGCGCCG
>NZ_CAIKKU010000687.1 GCF_903828115.1 uncultured Thiodictyon sp.
CAGGACCAAGGCCATCCGATGACGTCGCCAAACCTTGCCGATTGCGCTCGTCATGGTGACGCTCGCGCGTCCGGTATCCGTGCCGATTGGCTGTCCCGATGGAGCCTTGAGCATGTTTCAATCCGCGCCCGGTTGAACCGGGCGACACTGCGGGGCAGAGGTCGCTCCTCTCCCGAGCGCATTATCCCCCTGAAGGGAAAGGCTTCAACCGGAGGATTGCAATGAACGAAAGCCCCTTATTCATCGAAAGTCTGCGCCTGATGGTCATCGGCATGGGTATTGTCTATGCCAATCTGGGCGAGGATACCAGGAAGCGCCTGCGTCAGCTCAAGGCGGCGATGCCCAACATGCCCCAGCAGATGCTGCTGCGGGCAGAACCTGCTCGGTTATCGCCACGATGCCGACGAATCGGTCCCTGATTTCATACCCTTCTCCCCCGCGGGGGATGAGGGGGGACACAAACGACGCATGCCATGCCAGACGTGGTTTAACCTCAATACCGTTCAATGGCACAGCACAATGCTCTCCTCGAAGGGTTTGGTCGGCTGAGGAGGATGTCGGTGGTGCGCACGCTTCTTGGGCCATTTGCTCATCTTTTGTTTGATGACGCGGGGATTGATCCGGTGACGGCGCGGCGGGAGGATTTCCTCGGCGACTTCCTGCACGAGGCGCCGATACCACTGCCGAATCTGGCGCGGCCGCGTGGGGCACTCAGGCAAACGGCAGCGCAGAATCTTGAGTGCACCGGTAAAAGACACGCGTTGCGGGTCGATCTGCTGCGTGGCGGCCGCCTCCTGCATCAGCACGCGCACCAAATCATGCGCGAGCATCGACGCATCGACCTCTTGCACGACCCCGGCGGGGGTCTGGCGGCGCAGCACCGGGCGTTCGCGCTGATGGGTCTTGCGTTCGTCAAAGGTCAGTTCTTCTTCCCAGCGCTCAGGGTACAGGCACACCAAGGTCAGGGCCGGGTCCAATTCGGCATCAAGCAGAGTGGTCAGCAACCGATGACGCTCCTCCTTGCCGGGACGCTGCGGGTCATCGAGCGTGTCTTCGATCAGGCGCACCAACAGGCCGTTGCGATCGCGTCGCCGAGCGGCGGCGCAGGGATACCGCTTGGCCAGGTACGAGCCATCGGGCACGTGTTGGAGCGGGGTGAAGACGCGATTGGAGGTGAGGCGTGCGAGCAGATGGGCTTGGCGGCGCTGACCGTGGCGAAGGTCAGAAAATGCCGATCCCACCACCGCAGCATGTCGGGCTGCAGGAAGCGCAGCAGGAATGGCACCATGGTGATTTCCGCCGCGCGCAACGACTTGCTCAGCCATTTCCACAGGACATGGCTACCGGTCTCGCACCGGGCCAACACCCGCACCTGCGGAAAGGCGCCGGGCGCGCGGCCACTGCCGGGACGCCCGAAGGCGCGCTCGTTGGCCGGGGTATCGGCCACCTTCAGCACAAAGCCATCGACGGCCATCGTGCGCATGCCGCGGTAGAAGGCGCCGGGCGTCTCGGGGCGACCGAGCAACGCCACGACCTGCGAGGCCAGCGCGCGCAGCGGCGCTACCCCCAACCGCTGGCGTGCCTCGCACCGCGTCGAGCGCCCCGGGATGCCGCCTGGGCGAAAGACCTGCAACCCGCGAAAAATCTGGCGATAGGCATCGCGAGAAAACAACCCAAGGGCGATCATGAACCACACCATGAACCACCCCGGTAGGCGCCGACAGGGGGTGCGATCGCGACCGGTCTGCGCCAGGGCGTCATCGACCCGGGCGCGCGGGATGATGCGTTGCAGCGCCCGCAGGCGTTCGTCCGTTGGCCATGCGGCTAATGCCGCTGCCTCATGGTGCAGATCGATCACTGTAGCCCCTTGATCAGGTTAGGATTTTATGCAATCTAGCCTGACACTTGGCCACGGATTCGGCAAGCGCATTGAACGGTATTGGGCTTACGCCCATATCGTCGCGGAGAATTTCGCGCAGGCCGCCGCCACGCTCAAGGATCGCATGGTGCAGAACATGGGCTTCGAGCGGCTGGAAACGGCGGCGCTGATCGTCCCGCAGCAATCCCTGCCGCTGGTTGGCGGAGCG
>NZ_CAIKKU010000688.1 GCF_903828115.1 uncultured Thiodictyon sp.
CCTGTGGATCGCCCAGACCGACGAGCTATGCGAGCAGGCGGTGCAGTCATTCCGCCAAGTCTGGCTGAATCGCGGGGCGCAGGCGACCGACTTGCGGGTGGTTCGGTTCTGGGGCGGCGCGGGGAATCCGTCGGCACCCGCCGCGGGCGAGCCGACCGTGCGTGCTGGGGTCAGGTCTCGTGCGTGCTGGGGTCAGGTCTTGCCTTTTGCCCTTCTACACGCCTCGAACGACGGTGCAGGCAAGAGTGAAAACCTGACCCATTCCCGGTTGGTGTGACCCCATTCCCGGTGGGTCCAGTGGCCCATGTGCTCATGGCGCTTCTGGGGCCGATCGGGCAATGACATAGAGACTCGATACAGTTTCCGGGATGGAAGCGCACCATGATCGGCTATCCGAGGGTCCGCTCCACCTCCGCCATGACTTCGAGCAAGAGCGACGGCTTGATGTGGAGTGTCGAGCGCTCGGGGATGGCGCGAACCAGATCCAGCACCTGCTGCGCGCTGCGCTGGCCGCGGCGAATCGCACGCAAGAGGATGCCTAGGGTCCCGTGAACGGGCAGTTGGAGTTCTCGTGCGGCAAGACGGGCTGCCGTGTCGTCGGTCAGGAGTAGGTCGGCCCCATGCTCTTCTGCAATCTGAAGCGCCTGGGTTTCACCGGAATGCAGGGGCATCAGGCGCGAGAGCGCGGCCAACGCCGGGCGCGGCGGATGCTGCGGCGTTACGCGTGCGAATGACGGGCTTGACGTGTCGAAGAGATGTGGCCGGTGTCGCTCGGCCTCGGCCCAAACGACCTCGGGCACCAGCACCGAGGGGAAGTCGCAGAGCAGCCGCAGCGAGTCCAGTTCGTCGAGATGGATCAGCGGCCCGGCATCGCAAACGACAACCCGAGCGATGCGGCTAGCCGTCGCCACGCAGCCCCCATTCCAAATCCTCGCGAACGAAGGTTTCGCTCAGCTCTGCACTGTGGGAACTCAAGTAGCGACGCAGTGCGTCGATGAGTATCTCGTCGAGGTCGCTCGCCCAGCCGTCGTGGACCAGGATCGCCGCTTGCTGCACCAAGCGATCCGGGATCTCGGCCCGAATGGATGTAGTCATGGTTCGCTCGCTCGATGCACTCAATGGCCAGTTAAGGGGAGAATAACCGATGCGGTAAGGCAAAGTAACCAGAGGGATTCCGGGGACAGTATACGTAACTCGTTGGGTTGATGGAGGGTCCACTTTCAGCTTGACCGCAGACTGATGGAAGCCTCCTGCAAATGTCCGCTTCGGGTCGCCAGCAGCCCGTTCCGGTCCATGGGCCGGTCGCGCGCCGGGCGGCTTGGCCCGTGAATCGTCCTTTGGCCCCGCCAGCTTCCGCTCACGCGCCGGGCAGTTCGGGCAGTCCTTGCAGGACGGCAGGATTGGTTTGACGGAAGCGTTCTTCGGCCAGCCGCCGGGGTCCGCCCTGCGTCGGGGCGCAGGTGCTGCGCGCGACCGGATGCTCCCTTCGCCAGTTCGGTCGGTTCGCGCTGATCTGCGTCACGACAGCCGCGCGATCAGGCTCGCGTGGGAAGGACCGTCCAACCCGGGTCTTGCGCTCCCGACTGCGGGTCCGACGCCGCGAGTTGGGCGGACTCCGCATCCGTGAAGAGGCGCGAGCGGGTGTGGAAGCGGACCTCCCGGCCGTTCTCCAGCGAGAACATGCCGCCGCGGCCCGGGACCACGTCGATGATGAGTTGGGTATGGCGCCAGACGGCGAATTGGGGCCGGCCGATATAGAAGGGCGCGCCGGCGATCTCGCCCAGCAGGACATCCTGGTCGCCGACCAGAAAATCCCCTTGGGCGAAGCACATGGGGGAGGAGCCGTCGCAGCAGCCGCCGGATTGGTGGAAGAGCAGCGGGCCGTGCTCGGCCTGGAGTTCCGCGATCAGGCGGGCGGCCGACTCGGTGGCGATGACTCTGGGGACTGGGGTGGGATCGCTCATGGTCTCGACCTCGGGCGGGTGATGATGCCGTCGGCACGCGCGGTGCGGAGCGACTGGGCAAGGGCCCGCGTAGGATGGGTAGAGCGCAGCGAAACCCATCTTCCCATCCGCGGGCACGGGTTGGGGTCGGCGTCGCTCCTGGCGCGACGGTGCTGGTCCGCACAGCGGACCCTACGGGCTCGCGGCTGATGTAGGGTCCGCCGTGGCCGGGCTAGAAGAAGCCCAGTGCCTTGGGGCTATAGCTCACCAGCAGGTTCTTGGTCTGCTGGTAGTGGTCGAGCATCATGCGGTGGTTCTCACGCCCGATGCCGGACTGCTTGTAGCCGCCGAAGGCGGCGTGGGCCGGGTAGGCGTGGTAGCAGTTGGTCCAGACCCGGCCGGCGTGGATGCCGCGGCCCATGCGGAAGCAGCGCCCGGAATCGCGGCTCCAGACCCCGGCGCCCAGGCCATAGAGGGTGTCGTTGGCGAGGTGCAGGGCCTCGGCCTCGTCCCTGAAGGTGGTCACCGAAACCACGGGCCCGAAGATCTCCTCCTGGAAGATGCGCATACGGTTGTTGCCCTTGAACACGGTCGGCTGGACGTAATAGCCGCCTTCGAGCTCCCCGCCCAGGTGGGCCGTGGCCCCGCCGGTCAGCACCTCGGCCCCTTCCTGGCGGCCGATCTCGAAATAGCTCAGGATCTTATCGTGCTGCTCGCTGGACGCCTGGGCGCCGAGCATGGTGTCGGTGTCGAGCGGATTGCCCTGCTTGATCGCCTTGACCCGGGCCAGCGCCTTGGCCATGAAGCGGTCGTAGATCGACTCCTGGATCAGGGCGCGGCTGGGGCAGGTGCAGACCTCGCCCTGGTTCAGCGCGAACATGACGAAGCCCTCGACCGCCTTGTCGAAGAAGTCGTCGTCGGCGGCACAGACATCGTCGAAGAAGATGTTGGGCGACTTGCCGCCCAGCTCGAGCGTGACCGGGATCAGGTTCTGCGCCGCGTACTGCATGATCAGCCGGCCGGTGGTGGTCTCACCGGTGAAGGCGATCTTGGCGATGCGCGGGCTCGACGCCAGCGGCTTGCCGGCCTCCAGGCCAAAACCGTTGACGATGTTGAGGACCCCGGGGGGCAAGAGATCCCCGATCAACTCGGCCCAGACCAGGATGCCGACCGGGGTCTGCTCGGCGGGCTTGAGCACCACGCAGTTGCCGGCGGCGATCGCCGGGGCGAGCTTCCAGGTGGCCATCAGCAGCGGGAAGTTCCAGGGGATGATCTGGCCGACCACGCCCAGCGGCTCATGGAAGTGGTAGGCGACGGTGGTCTCGTCGATCTCCGACAGTGAACCCTCCTGGGCGCGGATACAGCCGGCGAAATAGCGGAAGTGGTCGATGGCCAGCGGCAGGTCCGCGGCGAGGGTCTCGCGCACCGGCTTGCCGTTGTCCCAGGTCTCGGCCACGGCCAGCAGTTCCAGGTTGTCCTCCATGCGCTGGGCGATCTTGACCAGGATGTTGGCGCGCTCCGCGACCGGGGTCTTGCCCCAGCCCTCGCGGGCGGCGTGGGCGGCGTCGAGCGCGGCCTCGATGTCCTCGGCACTGGAGCGCGCCACCTCGCAGAAGCCCTTGCCGTTGACCGGGGAGACGTTCTCGAAATAGGCGCCTTTGGCCGGGGGCGTCCAGTGTCCGCCGATGAAGTTGTCGTAGCGCTTCTTGAAGGTGATCTTGGAGCCGGGCTGGCCGGGATTGGCGTAAATCATGGGGTTCACTCCTCGGGCTTCTTGGTTTGGTGCGGATGGGCTGGGTGCGGTGCGGGCAGGGACACCCTGTAGACCAGCGTAAGCACGGCCTGTGCCAGGACCCTGGTGGCGGCCCGTGCGGCGCCCGAAACCAGCGTGGACGGGGCCGCGGATCGGACCGGGAGCACCGGGCCCCTTCGCTGCACCCGGCAGGCGCACCGCGCGCGGCGCAACGCTGTTCCGAACGGAGACAGTCGGGCCGCCGCGACTGTCCCGTTTCGGAGCAATTCGGGCGCTGGGCAATGCTTATTATTTGTAGAAACCCCGGGGAGGCACTAGACTTCGGCGGTCGATCCCAGGTCGGGGCCTGGTTAGCCGGAGCCATGATCCTAAGAATCGGCAATTGATCACGCAAAGACGCAAAGAACGCAAAGAACGCAAAGAAGAATAGAACGTTGCAGGCGATGATCCCGTCACCGGCAGGCGAACCGTGTGACAGAGATATTGCGTTTTTGCGTGAAACGAATCTTTCTTCCAGGATGATCGAGGCCGCAACGACAGACCCGCAAAGACGGGCGAGGAGGACACCATGTATCCGTCAAGCGATGCCGCGCAGCACGCCCACCAGGTCGCGTCCGTCGGCAGCCGCGGCGCTCCGGACGCCGCCGCGGCGAACCCCGTCGATCCCGCGGAACCGCGGCCCCCGGGCGCCCCCGACCTGCCCGCCGCCATCCTGCAATCCTGGCAGCGCTGCCTGGCCCAGCCGGGGCTGGACCCCTTTAGCCCCCGCGAGCCCGAGGTCCTGGACGCCGGACGGCTGCGCGACCGCACCGAGCCGCTCGCCGGCCTGCTGCGCCTGGCGGAGTCTGAGTTGGGCCTGCTGCTGGAGTCGTTCGGCGGCTCCGGTTATGCCGTCATCCTCACGGATGCCGCGGGGGTGATCCTGCGCCATCGCTGCGACCCGACCCTGGAGCGGGAACTGCGGGCGGCCGGTCTGTGGACCGGGGCGGACTGGGGCGAGACACGCCTCGGCACCAACGGCATCGGCACCTGCATCGTCGAGGGCCGCCCGGTGACCGTCCACCGGGAGGACCACTTCCTGCGCCAGAACATCGGCCTCACCTGCTCCGCCGCCCCCATCCGCGACCCGCAGGGCCGGCTGCTGGGCGTCCTGGACGTCTCCTGCTGCGCCATGGACCACTCCCGCGCCGGTCAGGCACTGGCCCGGGCCCTGGTCAGCAAGTCCGCGAGCATCCTGGAGAACCAGCATTTCCTGCGGCAGTACCGGGCGCAGCGGGTGCTGCGTTGCCACCCCCGGCCCGAGGGCATCGGGCTCCCCCAGGAGTCGCTGATCGCACTCGGGGAGGACAACCGGGTGCTGGCCGTCAATCAGGCCGCGCTCACCCTCCTGGGCGGGGGCGAGCGGGCGCGGCTGCAGGGGCGGGCTCTGGCCGAGGTCCTGGCCGGCAACCTGGACGCGCTGCGGTGCGGCGTGCCCGGCCGGGAGGGGAGCATCCGGGAGTTCCAGGACCAGGAGCGCGGCGGGCGCCTGTTCGGCTTCGTCTATCAATACCGCAAGCCGGCGCGCCGCACCGACCTGCGGGTGCCGCCGGCCCCGGCGGCGGTCCCGGCGAGTGTCCCTGGCGGCGGCGCCGACCTGGGTCACCTGGAGACCCTGGCCGGGAGCGACCCGGGGATGCAGCAGGCCGCCGCACGGGCGCGCCGGGTCATGAACAAGCGTATCCCCATCCTGCTGCATGGCGAGACCGGCACCGGCAAGGAACTGTTTTCGCAGGCCGTCCACCGGGCCAGCGACCGCCGCGAGCGGCCCTTCGTGGCGCTCAACTGTGCCGCCATCCCGGAGACCCTGATCGAGAGCGAGCTCTTCGGCTACAAGGCCGGGGCCTTCACCGGGGCCAGCCGGGAGGGCCGCCGGGGTCGGATCGCGGAGTCGAGCGGCGGCACCCTGTTCCTGGACGAGATCGCCGACATGCCGCTGCCGATGCAGTCGCGCCTGCTGCGCGTCCTGGAGACCCAGGAGGTGGTGCCGCTGGGGGCGGGGCAGGTGGTGCGGGTGGAACTGAACATCATCGCCGCCAGTCACCAGGACCTGGCGCAACGGGTGGTCGATGGCCGCTTCCGCGAGGACCTGTTCTACCGCCTGAACGGCATCACCCTGCACCTGACCCCCTTGCGCCTGCGCGGCGACCTGGAAGAGATCGTGCTGAAGGTGCTGGAGGCGCAGAACGACACCGGGCAGGCCCTGGGCGTGACCCCGGCGGCCATGGCGGCGCTGCTGGCCTTCGAGTGGCCGGGCAACATCCGCCAACTGCGCAACGTCATCCGCACCGCCGTGGCCCTGTGCGAGGAGGGCGTGATCGAGGTCGAGCACCTCAACCTGCCGCGGCTGCCGCGCACGGCGGCGGCGCCGTCCGTACCGGAGCCCCAGACGGTGTCCGCCCCGGCGGCGGCCGGGCCGCTGTCCGCTGACCCGCTGAAGGCCGCAGAACTGGAGGTGATCCGGGCCGGCCTGGAGCGCCACCACTGGAACATCTCGCGCACCGCCGCATCCCTCAACATGAGCCGTAACACCCTGTATCGGAAGATTGAGCGGCACGGCCTGGCGCCGCGCTGAGGTTAATCCAAAATCCGGCAGTGACTCACGCCAAGGCGCCAAGCTCGCCAATAAATACAATAGGGTAGCTTTATGTGAGCAATTGCCGGAGGTGATTAGCTTTGAAACTCAGCCGGTGTCGATATGGCGATTTGTCACGCCCTTTCAGGGCTAAGACTATCTCTGCGGACAACCCAGGGCGTTGCCCTGGGCTGGTATGTGTGACCCCATTGGGGTCAATCCTCCCGCCTGGACCACTTGGTCTCGCGCGGCGGGTGCCTGCCATCGCCGCGACTCTTAAGCCCCGAAGGGGCGCGACATACCAGCCCAGGGCAACGCCCTGGGTGGTCTGTTGTCAAGTAGCCCAGCCCTGAAAGGGCGTGACATCCGCAGGCCGTGGGAACTGGCTGAGTTTCGACGCCAATCACCTTGCCGGATTTAGGATAACGCACTGCAACACCTTGGCGAGCTTGGCGCCTTGGCGTGACAACTCCTATTTCCTGGTTGATCGACGGGGTTGCGTCGCAGGTCGAGGCGCGGGTGGCGGTCGGTGGCTAGGCGCTACCCTGGTTGGACCTCTGCTCGAGGTCGCAGTCGAGCGGCCGGTTCAGGCGCGTGCCGCGGCCTCCCGCACCACCCGATGGATATAGGCAAGCCGATCGATCGCCGCCTGGGGCAGGACGAAGGGATAGAGGTCCTGCTGGCCCATGCTGCGGTTGAGGCTGTTGACCGCGAAGGTCAGCGGCAGCCAGTTCTCGATGATGGGCGCGAAGTCGGCGATGGTGTAGGGGTCGAACTCGGGGTCGGCGCTGCGACAACTGCCGTCGGGCAGCCGCCACTCCACCTCGAGGCCGAAATGGGCGGCGGTCTCCAGGGTGTCGACGATGTGCAGATAGTGCGCCCAGGTCTCGGCCCAGTTTTCCCAGGGGTGGCTGCTCGCGTAGGTCGTGATATAGCGGTCCTGCCAGTCCGTCGGCGGGCCATCGCGGTAATGGGCCTCCAGGGCCTCGCCGTAGTCCTCCCGCTCATCGCCGAAGAGTGCGCGGAAGTCCGCGAGGCGCCCGCCGTCGCGGATCAGCAGGTCCCAATAGTAGTGGCCGATCTCGTGGCGGAAGTGCCCGACCAGGGTGCGGTAGGTCTCGTCCAGGTCCACCCGGATGCGCTCGCGCTTGACCGAGTCCGCCTCCGCGAGGTTGAGCGTGATGAGCCCATCGGCGTGACCCGTCAGCACCGGCTGATCGGGCGGGGCATCCTGGGCGGCGAGGAAGTCGAAGGCCAGGCCGTGTTCGGGGTCCTCCTCCCGACTGCGCACCGGCAGCCCGAGCCGCAGCAGCCCATAGAACAGCCGGCGCTTGCCGCGTTCGACGCGATACCACTTCTGCGGATTGCCCGGGCGGCCCAGATTCGGGATGGTGCGGTTGGGCCGGCAGGCGAGGCACAGGTCCGCGCCCGACTCCGTCGGCACCATCCAGTTGCAGACATTGTGCTGCTTATAGTTGCCGCACTTGCGGTAGCGCCGGCCCTCGATGGCCGTTGTCGGCGGCTCCGGCCGGCGGGACAGGAACCGCGCCAGCAGCCCCGGGCGTTTCAGCGCGGAACTCGCGGGCAGCGGCGTCCAGAAGCCGTCCGCGTCCTCCTCCAATGCCGCCAGCAGCAAGGCATCCGGCACGAAGCCCAGGGTCGCGCCGCACTGATTGCAGCACCAGTTCTCGAAATAGACGGCCTGGCCGCAGGCCTGGCAGGCGAAGGTCCGCATGGTCGGGGCACTCCAGGGTTCGGCAACGGGGAATGAGCGGGATGGCAGATTATCCCCGTATTGCGCGTCGGCCGCTGCACCTCCAGGCGGGCGCCGCGCCCGCCGTCGGGTCCGCCGTGCGGACCGCTTCGCCGGCGAGGTCGGC
>NZ_CAIKKU010000689.1 GCF_903828115.1 uncultured Thiodictyon sp.
GGCCGGGCGACTGACCGTGCGGGAGACGAAGTTCGGCAAGTCCCGGTACGTGCTCCTGCATCCCAGTACGCGGGATGCCTTACGTGACTACCGCCAGCGGCGCGATCTGAACATCACCCCGTCAGAGGAGACGCCCTTTTTCATCACCACCCGTGGCCGGCGGCTCGGCGGTGTCATGTCCCCGCGTCAAGTCGATCGGGTCTTCGAGCAGCTGCGTCAGCACTTGGGCTGGGTCAACCGCGGTTCGCATGCCGCCATCCGCGTCCATGATCTACGCCACACCTTTATCGTCCGCCGTCTGGTGCTGTGGCAGGCCCAGGGCGTGGACATCGACCAAGCCATGCTGGCCTTGTCGACCTATGTCGGCCACGTCCGGGTGAGCAATACCTATTGGTATCTGTCCGGCGTGCCCGAACTGCTGGGACTGGCAAGCGAGCGCTTCGAGCCGCTGCCGCCCACTGCGGAGGTCGACCATGTCTGAGGCCAAGATGTCGATTGCCCCCTCGTTTCCGGCGCTGGTGCAGCAATTCTTCACGGTGTACCTCGTCAACCAGCGGGCCATGAGCCCGCATACCGTCGCCGCTTACCGCGATGCCTTGGTGCTGTTTCTGAACTTCGCCAGCCAGCGCTTGGGCAAAGAACCGACCGCGCTGTCGCTGACCGACATCGTGCCCGATCTGATCCTGGCATTCCTCGATCATCTGGAGCAGGAGCGCCACAATACGGCGCAAACCCGCAATCTGCGACTCGTGGCGCTGCGTGCCTTCCTGAAATTCGCGGCACGCCGGGACGTGACCGCCTTGCAGAGCATCGAGCAAGCGTTGGGCGTGCCCCTGAAACGCTTCGAGCAACCCATCCTCGGGTTCTTGACGCGCGAGGAGATGTTGGCGGTGATCGGCGAGCCGGGCGAGACCTGGACTTCGCAGCGCGACCATCTCTTGCTGACCATGCTCTACAACACCGGGGCACGGGTCTCGGAGATGACGGGTGTGCAGGTCGGCGACGTCGTGCTCGAGACCTCGCCCTGCGTCCATCTGCATGGCAAAGGGCGTAAACGACGCTCCGTTCCGCTGTGGACGGCCACCGTACAGGCGGTTCGCGCCTGGCTGCGGCGCAACCCCTCACTGGGGAGCACGGCGCCCCTGCTGCCCAACCGCAACGGACAGGCGATGACACGCTCCAATGTCAACAAACGCCTGGCAATCGCGGTGGCGCGTGCCGCCGAGCGCTATCCCAGCCTCAACACGCGGCACATCTCGCCTCACTCGGTTCGCCACTCCACCGCCATGCATATGCTGCAGTCCGGCGTCGCCTTCAGCGTGATCGCGCTTTGGCTGGGGCATGAGAGCATGACAACCACGCATCGCTACGTCGAGGCCGATTTGACGATGAAGCAAAACGCTCTGGCCCGCCTTCAGGAGCCCGCGATGGGACCGACACGCTACCAGCCGCCCGACGAGCTGATGCGCTTCCTTTTGGACCTGTAACTATGTAGAGATAGAGTCGCGCCGATGTCCAGCAGCTGCGGCGCTGGCGCGACAACTCTACATAAACAGGACCTCTACATAAGCCCCCCTACCGGTCACTCGGCTGGGACAAGACGACCGCATGGATCGATCGAAAACCACGCACTTGCGAGTCGACGACAAGTGACCGCTGAGCGAACCACAGCGGTCCTCATGCCTGCCGATAGAGCGCCGCC
>NZ_CAIKKU010000690.1 GCF_903828115.1 uncultured Thiodictyon sp.
GCCGCGCACGGCTAGGAGCCCGAAGGGCGACTGGCCGTGCGCGGCCCCGCCAGGGGCGCGGCGGCCGGCGCCGGGGCGGGGGCGGGGGTTGAGGATCCGGCCGTGTGGGGCGCCCGGGTGACCTCAGGCGGGCAGGCCGGTGGGCGGTGCCGCGGTCGGTGCGGGGGTGGCGGCGAGGCGATCCAGCGCCTGCTTGCGGCGATAGCTGTCGCTGCTGACCTCGATGATGCTGGCGTGGTGGACCAGGCGGTCGATGGCCGCGACGGTCATGATCTGGTCGGGGAAAATGCGGTCCCAGTCGGCAAACGGCTGGTTGGAGGTGATGATCAGGCTGGTGCGCTCGTAGCGGTGGGCGATCAGTTCAAACAAGACCTGGGTCTCTTGCTCGCTTTTTTTGACATAGCCGAAGTCGTCGAGGATCAGCACGGCGTATTTGTCGAGCTTGTCCAAGGCGTCTTCCAGACGCAACTGCCCACGGGCCAGTTGCAGCTGCTGCACCAGGACGGTGGTGGCGGTGAAGCGCACCCGCACCCCCTGCTCGGTCAGGCCATGGCCGATGGCGGCGGCCAGGTGGGTCTTGCCCACCCCGCTGGGACCGAACAGCAGCACGTTGTGGGCCTGGCGGGTCCAGTCGCCGCTGCTGGCCAGGGCTTCAAGGGGGCCGCGGGCCAGCGTGGGGACGGCCGCGAAGTCGAAGCGGGCGAGGCTTTTGCCGGCCGGCAAGTGGGCGTCTTTGGCGTAGCGGGCGGTGCGGCGGCTGTCGCGATCCGCCAGTTCCTGCTCGCACAGGGCGCTGAGGTAGCGGGCGCCATCCCAGCCGTGGCGCTCGGCTTGTGCCAGCACGGCCTGCCAGTGACGGGCCATGCTGGCGAGCTTCAACTGGCGCAGCAGCAGCGGTAAGGTCGCGGGGTGGGCCATGTCAGTGGACCTCCACGGCGCGGTCCTGGGACGGCAACAACCGGTCGTAGGCGTGCAGCGGGTGCTGGGGCTCACCCCCGGCCAGGGGCCGGGCGGGGGCGTAGGCGGCGGGTGCGAAGCGCTGTTGGAGGGTATGCAGGGCGGGGATCTCGGCGGCCGCGAAGCGTTCCAGCAGGTAGTCCCCCAAGGCGTGCTCGCAGTCGCCCTGCGCGGCCACGGCCAGGATGCCGACGATGTGTTTGCAGGCCGCCCGTGCCTCCAGGTGGGTATCCAGATGCTGCCAGATGGCATGGTAGGCCGGTGTCGGCAGCAACTCGTCGCGCCATTGGGACGCGCGGAAGGCCTGCGGTTTGCGCACCAGGGCGGCGATAACATGACGGTAGTCGATGCAACGGGCGCGGGCCGGGGCACGCGCGTGCAAGCGCGGGAGGGTGACCGCCGGGGCGGCCCCCAGGAACCCTTCGAGGCGGTCGTCGTACAGGTGCACGCGCAGGCGCTCGCCGATCAGGCGCGAGGGGACCGTGTAGAGGACGCGCTGGACCTCAATGGTGCTGCTGGTGGTCACCCGCACGACCTGCTCGCTGTAGTCGGTGGTGCGCTGGGGCGGCAACGCCTGGAGGTGCTCCCGCTCAATGGCGAAGGCCTCGCCACAGCGGCGATTGAAGCGCACCACCAGGGCGTCGAGCCAGGTGCGGTAGTCCGCCAGGCTGGCAAAGTCGGCCGACGCGCGCAGCAACAGGGCTTGGGCGAGGCGCCGCTTGAGGTGTCCATGGGGCGACTCGACCGCGCCGTTCTCGTGACTCACGCCACGGTTGTTGCGGGTGGGAACCATCCCGTAATGCGCGCATAACTGGTCGTAGCGCGTGGTCAGATCCACCTGGTCGTCCGCCGTGAGGTTGCGGTAGGCGGCCGACAGGCTGTCGGTGCGGTGCTCGCGCGGCGCCCCGCCCAGGCGCCACAGGGCCGCCTGCAGCCCCTCGGCCAAGGCGGTGAAGCTCTCCCCGCCGAGCACCACCGACACATAGCTCCAACCACTGTACGCCAGCCGAAAGTGGTAGAGACGATGGCCCAAGACCGACCCGGCGATGGTCACCACCAGGTCCTTGAGTTCGGTGAAGTCGGACAAGCCCTGGCGCCCGGGCTCCTGCACCTGGCGGAACATGACCTCCCGGTCCGGCCCGTACAACGCCTTCCAGCGGGTCACCCGACGCTGGAAGGTGCGCTTCTTGCCGTTGCCGTAGCGCTCCGGGTAGCGCTCCTGCAAGGCTTCAAACAAGGTGGTGGCCGTCAACTTCGGCTGCGCCTCCAGCAACGGGACGATCTCGCTCTCCCACACCCCCGCAAACGGGTCCTGGCGCGTGCGCCAGTGCCGTTGCTGCCCCGACAGGACGCTCACGTCCCCGCCCTCCACGCGCCGGGCGCTGCGCTCCGACACCCCGGCCTTGGCCGCCGCCCGTGCCTGACTCTGACCCTCTGCTCGACCCTTCATGTACAACCCAACCTGCTGTCTAGTGATGCGTTTACCCGACATCTGCGCGCCTTCCCGCGGCAAAAAAATGTCCGGCAGCTTACCTCTGACCGGCCAAGATAGTTGTCACTGACCGGTCAAGATAATTGTCACTAAACA
>NZ_CAIKKU010000691.1 GCF_903828115.1 uncultured Thiodictyon sp.
GCATGTCCCAGCAGTTCCTGCACCGTGCGGATATCGTAGCCCGCCTCCAGCAGATGGGTCGCGAACGAATGCCGCAACGCATGGCTGTTGACCCGCTTCGGCAGCCCGGCGCGTTGCCCGGCCGCCTTGATCTGCATCTGCAATGACGACTCGTGCAGATGATGGCGGCGCACCTCCCCTGACTTGGGGTCCTGCGACAGCCGGCTGCTCGGAAACACGTACTGCCAGATCCACTCCAACACCTGCTTGAACAGGAAGGCCACCGCGGCATAGGCCAGGCCCTGCGTCTTGGCCGACACCGAGCGATCCACCGCCAGATGCGTCAGGAACCACTGCACGTCCTCCACCCCGAGCGCTGCGGTCGGCTGGTCGCCACAGAACATCAGGAAGCGGTGACACCAATCCACATAAGCCTGCTCGGTCCGGATCGAATACTGCATTGCCCGAATGGTCCGCGCCAGGGTCTCCAGGAGGGGAAAGGCCGCCGCCGCGCCGGCGAACCGCGGCCCCGCGCCCGGCGCCTGCGACTTCCCAAGGGTCGGATGGTCCGGCGCCAACGCCTTGCCGCCGGCCTTCCACCAGTCCCAGTCGACAGCTTTTCCCGCGGGGACTTGACTTAGATCAACTAAGATGAGTTGCAAAGCGTCGACCGTTTGGCGAAACTGCCAGTCGGCGAGATGCCCTTGGCTCGACACCTCCTGGAGGTAGCCGATCACCTGCTCGGCCGCCAGCCGGGACAGGGACTCAGGCCGCAACGCCTTCAGGAACGCCTCGACCCGGCGCACGTACCAGAGCAGCCATCTTGTATTTTGCACGCGGCGCCCGGAAGAGACTATGCAAATCGCAAGACTTGACGCTATCCCCTGGATGACAGAATATTGCGGGCCGCCCCTTTTGCGCTGCTAATCCGTCACCTGCGAGCTGGGCTAATGCGACTTCACCCTCGATCGTTCTTGCTCGGCTTCATGCTGGGGTTTGCATTGGCCATTTTCATTCGATTGATTCCGTCGCTGAACTTGATATGGCTGGAGATCCTGTTCGGCACGCCAACAGCCACCGCGGTGGAGCAGTCAGCCCCTTCTCCGGACGGCGCCCTGATCGCATACGTCTTGGTCCGCGACAGCGGTTCTACGACAGCCCCGAGCAGACAGGTCGCGGTCGCTCGCCCGGATCAGCCGATTCCGGAGGTCGGCAACGTCTTTCGTGCCCGCGACTATGGCGTTGTTTCTGTGAAGTGGGAAACCTCTCACAAGTTGATTGTCGTGTCGGAGGCGGAGGTCGGATTCTTCGAGGCACGAGGCGATGGAATGTGGGCGACCTTGCGTCTACGCGGTGCTGCGCAACAGGTCGCGGGCGACGAATAGAAACCCTCTTGAGCCCCCAGGCGGGACGGGGTATTCACCCCGTCCCGAACGTTTTAGGTGCCGCCGACAAGAGCCGCGGCTATTGGCCGCCGCCTGCCCGGGGGCCGGAACTGTACCTCGCGCGGCGTCAGGCACGCGACGATCGGAAGAACATCTTCAGCGGTCAGCGCTTTGGACATCATTGGAGTGTAGCATCCCGCGGCCGTCCCGCGCGCGCCCAGACCCCGCCCCTACCACGCATCCACCGGACTCTTCACCGGCACCACCCCCGGCCGATTGAGCACATGGGTATAGATCATCGTCGTCGACACGTCCGCATGTCCCAGCAGTTCCTGCACCGTGCGGATATCGTAACCCGCCTCCAGCAGATGGGTCGCGAACGAATGCCGCAACGCATGGCTGTTGACCCGTTTCGGCAGCCCCGCGCGTTGCCCGGCCGCCTTGATCTCCATCTGCAATGACGACTCGTGCAGATGATGCCGGCGCACCTCCCCCGACTTGGGGTCCTGCGACAGCCGGCTGCTCGGAAACACATACTGCCAGATCCACTCGCGCGCCGCGTTCGGGTACTTACGCCCCAAGGCATCCGGCAGATACACGCAGCCTGCACCGCCCGCCAGGTCCCGCTCGTGCAGGGTCTTCACGCGCGCCAGGTGGATCTGCACCGGCTCCCGCAGGCGCTCCGGCAAGGGCACGATCCGATCCTTCCCGCCCTTCCCGTTGCGCACCACGATCGAGCGATTCCCAAAGTCCACGTCGGCCGCCCGCAGCCGCACACACTCCATCAGCCGCATCCCGGTCCCGTACATCAGCCGCGCCATCAGGCCAAAGGTCCCGTCCATCGCCTCACACAACCGGCGCACCTCCTCCCGGGTCAGCACCACCGGCAGCCTCTGCTGGCGCTTCGGCCGGGAGAAACGCACGTCCTCCAAGGGCCGTTCCAACACCTGCTTGAACAGGAAAGCCACCGCGCTGTAGGCCAGGCCCTGGGTCTTGGCCGACACCGACCGGTCCACCGCCAGGTGCGTAAGGAACCGCTGCACGTCCTCAACCCCGAGGGCCTCCGTCGGCTTGTCCCCGCAGAACGCCAGGAACCGGTGACACCAATCCACATAGGCCTGCTCGGTGCGGATCGAGTACTGCATCGCGCGGATGGTCCGCGCCAGGGTCTCCAGGAGCGGGAAGGCCGCCGCCGCACCGGCGAACCGCGGACCCGCACCCGGCGCCTGCGACTTCCCAAGGGTCGGATGGTCCGGCGCCAACGTCTTGCCGCCGGCCTTCCACCAGTCCCAATCGATACCCTTTCCGACCGGGGCTTGACTTAGGTCAACTAAAAGCAGTTGCAAAGCATCGACGATTTGGCGAAACTGCCACCCGGTAACTTGCCCTTGGCTCGACACCTCCTGGAGGTAGCCGGTGACCTGCTCGGCCGTCAGGCTGGACAAGGACACCGGGCGTAGCGCCTTCAGGAACGCCTCGACCCGGCGCACGTACCAGGGACGCATCTTCTCCGGCACGCCGCGGTGGATCAGGAGATCCAGGTAGCGGTCCCAGTTGGAGGGGGTGCCGTCTTCGCGGCGGGGCGGGGTTGGCATGGTTGGCATGGTTGGTTTAGGATACTAGTGGTCTAGACTGGATTCAGTCTAGACTACTAGTATCCTAGTACAAGCTAGTCCACAAGCGGCCCGCGCCAGCCTAGTCCGGCGTCGGCCCGTCTCGAGCTAGCACACGTTAGACTTTTTGGAGACCACACCATGAATGCAAGCCACGCGATCCGGACAACCGTTGCAGCGTTCCTGATTTCTGCTATGGCTATAAGCGGTACTTTAGCCGCGGAGCCGAACGAATCGCAGCAAGAAAATCAGCCTGGCGCGCTAGCGGAGTCTACTGGTGATATGGCGCCCAAGACCGCCGACCTAATAGAATATGTACTCGCATGGTATTACACGCAGAATGCTAGAAATCCGATGTTTTGGAACGAACCCGCGAACCCGGTGCTAGACAAGAAATATTTCGGAGAAAGGTATCGCGAATTTACTGGCGGTGATAAGCAGGTTAAGATCGATGGTATCGGGATTGCATCGTCGATGGACGGCGCTGATGTAACAATAAAGCCGGATGGACATCTTGACGCCGAGATAACCGGCTTTGAAGATCGTGCCTTCCGCATTGAGAAAGGGGGGTTTGGCGTCAAGAACGGATTTGTTTACATTCAAGATGGCACAACCGTTGTCGTCGAAAAAGCAAGCTACACCCGAACGAAAGATGCTTGGCGTAAAGATGATCCGAAAAAGGGCAGCGCTAGCGAAACGCCGATTACGTCTGAATCTGCCCGCTAACATGCGGATTTTCCAAGCGCCCGATCAGTTCATGGCGATTTAGTCAGCGTTTCCCAAGCGGAATAAGGCACTAAATATCTGTCCCATTGGAGTGGGATCGCCTTTCTGGCAACCGAGGCCAAGAATAGGTCTCCGCCGTAGGAACGCCGGTTACCCGGCGCCCCCGGCGCAATCCCGGACGTGCAGTTTTCCCGCATCCGGTTCCTCGGTTGTACTCACATTCGCGCGGACCTTCACAGTTACCCGTTACAAGGCCCAGTTGTTATTGCC
>NZ_CAIKKU010000692.1 GCF_903828115.1 uncultured Thiodictyon sp.
CGGCCCCCCGGCCGCGACGGGTTGCCGCAAGGGCGCGTGGCCGGAGTGATGATCAGGGCCCGTAATGGCCTCATCAGGGGATTACCAATGGTTCGCATGGGCTCGGTGGGCAGCCGTCAAGCCACCGCCGCCCAATCGGCCTGCACCAGATTGCGGGCCTGACTGTCGAACACCAGGCCGACCTCGAACAGGCCCTTGCCCGGCAGGCCGCGATATTTGGCGCTGTAGCCGCGGGCGCGGATCTGCGCCAGGGCGGGGTTGGCGCCCTGGCCTGGATCGGGGGCGCACTCACCCTCCGGTATCGCTTCGGCCGACGGCATCGGTCTGGACGGCTCGCGCGGGGCCTGACCGCGTATCAGCTTGATCTCGATTACATAGATGTAATCGGCCAGCTTGATGGTCAGGTCCACCTGGCCCTGGTTGCTGATGTCTTCCGGGATGATCTCGGCGTTGAGACTGGCGAAGAAGGCATAGAGCACGCTGGCGTAATAGCCCTCGGCCTCGGGCAGGCTGTTGCCGGTGAAATTGCGCCAGGGAATGCCGGCAAAAAGCCGACGGATCGCGTTGAACAGACCATCGACATCGCCCTGGCTGAGGCAATCATAGAGTGCATCCTGGGGCGCGTCGCGCCCACCCGGCAAGGTGCCCAGATAGCCGTCGATGAGGTGATCGGCCAGGGCCATCTTCACCTCCTGGTTGGGCAGCCGCAGCCGGTAGAGCCGGCGCGAACGGCGCCAGCGGGTGTCGGCAATGGTCAGATAGCCGGTCTGAAACAACAGCGTCACCGGGTCGATACGCTCGAGGTCGAAGGAGTCGAGGATCTCCTCGCTGGCCTCGATGCCGTCCAGCTCGGGCAGGAAGGCCCGGCGCTGTTGCAGCAGCTTGATCAGAAAGCTCGGGCTGCCGGTCTCGAACCAGTAGTTGCGGTACACCTGGCCCTTATCGATGAACAGCAGGATGTCGAAGGGGTTGTAGACCGGCTCGCCGAGAAAGTTGTAGCCGTTGTACCAGCGCTTGAGTTCATTCCAATCGACACCGGCCAGATGTCCGCCAAAGGTGGTCGTAAGGTCCGCCTGGGTGTAGCCGCAGAGGGTGGCGAAACGCTCATCGAGCGTCAGGTCGTTGAGTTGGTTCAACCCCGAAAACAGGCTGACCTTGCTGAATTTGGTCACGCCAGTCATGAGGACGAACTGGATGTGGGCATCCTGCGCCTTCATGGTCGAGTAGAGGTTCTTCAATCCCTCGCGCAACTCGGCCGCGCGCTCGATTTGATCGATGTTGTCGAGGATCGGCTTGTCGTACTCGTCGACCAGGATCGCCACGCGGCCCCCGTGGGCGGCCTGGGCGGCGCGGATCAGGTCGCCGAAACACCCGGGGATGTCGTTGTTGGTCCAGTCGCAGTCCACCCCGAGGCGTTCGGCATTCTCCCGCAGCAGCCGCCCGATGCGCAGGTCGAGCGCCGCGCGCGTCTGCACCACCCCGCCGGCGAAATCGAGCCGGATCACCGGATGGCGACGCGACCAGTCCCAGTGGGGGTGGATGGCGAGCCCGCGAAACAGGGCCTCGCGGCCCTCGAACAGGTCCTTGAGCGTATCCAGGAACAGGCTCTTGCCGAAGCGGCGCGGGCGCGACAGAAAATAGTATTTGCCCCCGTTCGCCAGGGCCAGGGCGTGCGCCGTCTTGTCGACGTAGGCGTAACCCTCATTGATGATTTCGCTGAAGGTCTGGATGCCGATCGGCAGTTTCTTGAGGGGCGGGCTCATGATATCTTTGACGCAACCGGGCGAAGGATGTCATGTCGCTTCCCGTAACGGCTCAAGTAACAGCCAGCATCCACAATCCAATATTCGAACGTGAATTGCCTCTGCATCGCGCTACCCCTAATTTCAGCTACAAAACCGTGAGTATCCCGTTTGCTCTACAATCCCTGACATCCAGGCCAAGCAGTGCGCGACCGCATGAAGCCTGCCGTTCGCGTATTCTCAATGTCAGGCTCCACATGGCCTCGGACCCCGGGGAGTACCGGCACCACTTCCCGCGGCGCGATACCGGTTGTCCCGGAGAGTCAAAGCCGTCGGCACTCACCCACCAAAATTTTCGGGGCTCAACACCCTCAGATCGGCTCAACCCGTTACCGTTCGCGCCGCAAGGCTCGATACTGGGCTCGTGCCTAGCGACTCCCCAGGTTAGATTTCTACCCACTAGACTACGCGACATTGCCAAGCCGCACTGGCAACTTTTCCTGCCTTGGGGACGAGGCGATTGCAACATAGGCATTGCCATTTGCCTGATGATGCGAGATGAAACAGAGAAAGTGAGTTCGGTTTGAAAATGACGCAATATGATGCTGACTCAAAAGGATCAAGAACTTCTGCCCCCAATCTAAAACCTTCTGAACTTGAGGTGGCTGCTTCGGGTTCGTTGAACTAAACATTCTTGACAAACTACCTCGATGTAGATGCTCACCACATTCATGGTAAAGATTCAGCAACTCGACCTTGGTCAAAAAACCGGATTCGATTCTATCGAGATGAATACTGCCTGGAGAAAATGTGCAGGCAATCGGATGGGGATAGAAATCAGGGTGAAGCCGTTCTAAACGAGTGATTATTTGGTCGGCGGCGTACTCCTTTTGCAGCTTCTTGCTGCCTGTCTCTTCGATATCACCGTGAGCAATCAGGCACCCAAGGGCGACGAGTTCGCACAGCATGCGCAATTGTATGTAGCCAAGTTCAGCAGTAAGCCACGGCGGCAAAGCTGCTGTTCCACTCACGATTGTATTGATGCCAAGAATTCGAGTTCGCGCCTCGTCAAGAATGTTGGCGTACGCCGTCATCGCAGCTTGTTGATCGTGGGAATGACCCCCTTGATGTATTTCCATGCAAGACCTTCGATTCGACCCGGTAGGTAGAAGCACCTAACGTAAAGGTGCATTGCAGCGACCGACGCTGGGTCAAAAGCCCCAGCCTGTACTTGATGTCAAGTTTACCGGAAGGTTAGGCATGTTGTTAAGCCCCAGCCTTCCACTATCGCCGACTCATAAATATGGACAACCGAACGTCGCTCGGCGTGATTTTTTCCTTATTTGTCAGGTTACTAGAAAAGGGTTGCCAACGTGACTGTCCGGATATCAAATAACTTGTCGATATCGTCGAGTCATGGCAGCATTTTCACAGTTTACTAAAAAATAAGGAACAATTTGTGCCGAGCGACTCTTCGATTCACTGAATTCGCGCCGCTACAATCTCATTCTTTCAGCTTTGAAATCGCCCTTTTCTCTCAAATAATCGTCAACCCGCCGCCCCGCAGCTCCAGCCTGTGGGCGCTAGTTGGCTTGCGTTCATTTGTTCATTTTGCGAAATTTTCTGGGGCGCTGCCAAATTGTGCTATAAGGCCATTCTGAACTACATACCAAATAGTGGCTCCATTCTTAGCCCATACTGCGGTACATTTCCCATCTTCTGTACAGTCAGCAAGTTCTGGTTTAGACTTGTCACATGTCAAATTCTCTGTTAGGCAATTACCATAAATTTCGTTATTGATAAATTTCTTGCCGTTGCTGGATAGCCGTCCCATCTTTATCAAAATTGGCCGCATTACCAAAGGCGCAGGAGTCCAGTGGAGACTTTCAACAACTCTTCGTGTCTCCTCGTAAGCTTTCCCTATGTTTTGCGGCGGTTCTGGCTGTTGCGATTTGCATTCGCCTTTATGGCAAATTGTATTGCTTCCGTCTTTGTTTTGAATAATATATTTGCCTTCCGTGTTCTTGCTAAATGCCTTTTCCAAATCAACAACATAGAAATCTCCTACTTCCTTTTCAGGATCAAACATACAGCGTCTTTCGTAAGCATCCTTAATTGCTACTATTTCCCCAGGTGAGGATACCGATGGTCTCAATACATCGTATACATATTTTACAATCCGACGAATTAATGCTTCACTTTCCTTCTTCTTCAGATTTTGGTTTATGGTCTGTTCAATCACGTAATCCACAGCACCTTGTTGTGACCGGACTCTTGCACCCCTCGCTTGGCTGCTATAAACATCAATCGAAAGTTGAATAAAGGTAGATCTAGCACTACATTCGGCCTGGTTTCGATTGGCGCCAATTTCTTGCTTAGATTGAGCCCCTACCTGATTACTTACCACCATTACGATGATCAGAATGGGCACCTTAAGCCTTACGATTGCCCGTCTTTGGAACATTACAAACCCCCCTATTCTACGTTTATCCGATGCCTAATTCTAGTGGCTCGTCCTGCGTTTCGGACAGCTCCCCCGGAAGTGACCAGGCGCAGGTGCGACGGCACCCGGCTGCGTATCGTAACCGAGGAATGACAAAAGATCTTTGCTTTCCTTTCGCCCCCGTTTGGCGAGGATTAGGCGCAGCCGTCCGAAACTTTTGTGGATCGCAGGTGATCGCGAGCGCAGGCTGCGGGCGACCTGTCCGCAATGACCGGTGAGCGCGGGCGCCTAGCCGCGGGCGACCATCGTCATCAACCCCCGACCACGCAGCAGCGGGGCTAGTGCACGGTCACATGCAGCCGCCCGCTGCGGCACTTGGGGCGCGGATAGCCGCCAAAGGTTGCGACGATCAAGATTTCTGTCCGGCATCTCAACTGTTACGTGGTTCTGTCGGCCTTCCGCTCGGTTCTAGGCAGGTCCATCAGTCCGCGATCGTCGTTCCGGCCGCAAGGAGACAGGAGGGCGAGCCCAGGATTCCGGCGGTCCCAGCAGGTTCGATCGCCCCCCGGCCGACGGGTGCGATCAGAACTGATGTGTTAACGTACATCTCGTAGGGTACGCATCGCGTACCCGCCAAGCTGCAGCGACCGCCGGCGCCGTGTACGCGATGCCTACCCTAACAGCTACCGGACGTTCCCACGGACCGGGTGTCGTTGTCGTTGTCGTTGTCGTAATCGTGGTCGGATTGTTCGACTACGACAACGACAGCGTACCCGGGTTCTCGGTCACGACATCAGTTCTGATCGCACCCCCTGCCGACAACGGCCTTGCACAATGGGCGCGAAGGACCTACACTTCCGGCGCTAAATCTGTGACGGACTAAGGCCCCCCAGGAAGGTTCGCGATCCTCGAGGTTCCCCGTCATGAACCCCGCACCCGGGGTTTTTTTGTACGTCACGAGGTAGGTCGCCGATCCGCGGTCAACCGTGAGATCGGCGCACCAACGCAGTGGGCCGCTGGCCCATTTTTTGTTTTTGGACGATTTTTTCCATGCAGCCGGTTGACAGCACCCTGACCCAGTTGGCGCGCCGCGTGGTCGAGCCCATGGGCTACGAACTGGTCGGGGTGGAGCATTTCCAGCGCGGCGGCGGTGCCTCCACCCTGCGCATCTACATCGACCACGCCAACGGCGTCACCCTGGATGACTGCACCCTGGTGAGTCACCAGTTGAGCGGCGTCCTGGACGTGGAGGACCCCCTGCCGGGGCACTATGACCTGGAGGTCTCTTCGCCCGGGCTGGATCGGCCCCTGGTGTTTGCGGAGCACTTCGTGCGCTTCGCCGGACAGCGGATCAAGGTCCGGCTGGCCGAGAAGGTCGAGGGCCGGCGCAACCTGGAAGGCGTGCTGCTCGGCCTGGGACCGGCGACGGGGGGAAACGCGGTGGTCCGACTGGAGGCGGAGGGCCGCACCTGGGACCTGCCCCTGGCGGCCCTCGAATCCGCCCGTCTGATCCCTGATCCTGCAGCGGGCGCGCACCCTTGAGCCGCGGTCACCGCCGACATCACTGCTGAAAATATGGCACAGCGCTTGAGTATGGGAAGGTATGAGCAAAGAGATCCTGCTGGTCGTTGAAGCCGTATCCAATGAGAAGGATGTCCCCGAAGATGTGATCTTCGAGGCCATCGAGGCCGCGCTTGCCTCGGCCACCCGCAAGAAGCACGGCGGTGAGATCGATGCCCGCGTGGTCATCGACCGCAAGACCGGGGACTATCGGACCTTCCGCCGCTGGGAGGTCATGGAGGACCCGCAGGCGGGCGTACTGGAGGCCCCGGAGCGCCAGATCACCCTCTCCGCCGCGGAGATGCTAGAGCCCGGGCTCAAGGCCGGGGACTTCATGGAAGAGGAGATCGACTCCGAACTCTTCGGGCGCATCGCCGCCCAGACCGCCAAGCAGGTCATCGTGCAGAAGGTGCGCGAGGCGGAGCGGACCAAGATCGTCGATACCTACACGGAGCGCAAGGGCGAATTGGTCACCGGCATCGTCAAGAAGGCCGATCGGGGCTCTATCCTCCTGGACTTGGGCAGCAATGCCGAGGCCCTGATCCCCCGCGAGCATGTAATCCCACGCGAATCGGTGCGCGCCGGCGACCGCATGCGCGGGTATCTGTTCGACGTGCGCGCCGAGGCCAAGGGGCCGCAACTGTTCGTCAGCCGGACCGCGCCGGAACTGCTGATCGAACTGTTCAAGCTCGAAGTCCCCGAGGTCGGCGAGGGCATGATCCAGATCCTGGGTGCCGCCCGTGACCCGGGTGCCCGGGCCAAGATCGCCGTGCGCACCAAGGACCCACGCATCGACCCGGTGGGCGCCTGCGTCGGCATGCGCGGCTCGCGCGTCCAGGCAGTCTCAAACGAACTCAACGGCGAACGGGTGGACATTATTCTTTACGACGACAACCCGGCCCAATACGTGATCAACGCCATGTCACCGGCGGACGTGGTCTCCATCGTCATCGACGAGGAGGCGCGCAGCATGGACGTGGCGGTCAAGGAGGAGAACCTCTCGCAGGCGATCGGCCGCGGCGGTCAGAACGTGCGACTCGCGAGCCAACTGACGGGCTGGGAGTTGAACGTCATGAATGAGGAAGAGGCGTCCGCCAAAAGCGAGCAGGAGGCCCACCGCTCGGTCCAGAGCTTTATGGACCAACTCGGGGTGGACGAGAATCTGGCCTCCATCCTGGTCGACGAGGGCTTCACCAGCGTCGATGAGGTGGCCTATGTGCCGCTCGCCGAGATGCAGGCGATCGATGAGCTGGACGACGCGACCATCAATGAGTTGCGTGAACGCGCCAAGGACATACTGCTCACGCGCGCCATCGCCACCGAAGAGGTGGTCGGCGGTGAGCCGGCGCAGGACCTGCTCGACATGGAGGGAATGGACGAGGGCCTGGCCTTGGCCCTGGCCGCCGCCGGGATGGCGACCGTGGAGGACCTGGCCGAACAGTCGGTCGATGAATTGATGGAGATCGCAGGCATGGACGCGGAGCGGGCGGCGCGCCTCATCATGAAGGCACGTGAGCCATGGTTTGCCGATGCGGGCGGGGAATCCCGTTAGGAGGTTCGTTACATGAGTGAAGTGACAGTGAAACAACTCGCCTCCACGGTCGGCATCCCAGTCGAACGTCTCCTGACCCAGCTCAGTGAGGCCGGCATCAGCGCCGGCGACGCCGATTCCACCCTGACCGAGCAGGAAAAGGTCCAACTCTTGACCTTCCTGCGCCGCAGCCACGGCCGCGGCGGGTCCGAGGGCGGCGCCGACCCCAGCCAGGTGACCTTGAAGCGCAAGAGCGTGAGCGAATTGCGTCAGCCGGCCGCGACCCCGCGGGTACCGGGCGCCGGGGGCGGAGGCGGGGGCGGGAGCAATTCCCGGCCGACACCGGCCGCACGCGCCAAGACCATCAGCGTCGAGGTCCGCCGCAAGCGCACCTATGTGAAGCGCGGTGACGAACCGGCGGCGGCACAAACGCCGACGCAGGCGCAGACGGAGGCCCCGACGGAAGCGGCAGCCACGACCGCGCCGCCGCCCGCCCCGGCGGTGAGGCCCGCCGCCCCGGCCTCACGTCGGCCCGCCGCACCACCGCCGCGCCCCGCCCGCGAACGCCAGACACTGCGCAGCAGCCCCATGGACGACGGGCGGCGGCGCATCGAACTGGCCTCCATGCGCGCCGAGCAGGAGGCACGCCGCCTGGGTGAACTGGAAGACCATGAGCGTCAGACCCGTGAGGCCGCCGAGCGGCAGCGCGAGGCCGAAGAGGCGCAACGCCGTGCGGAGACCGAGGCCGAGGCGAAACGCCTGGCCGATGAGGCCGCACGCCCGGTCGCGGAGCCGGACCTCAGCGAGGCCGAGGCGGTGGTCGAGACCGCCCCCGTCGCCGCGGCCGCGGCCGTGGTCCCCGCGCCCCTGGTGATGGTCGCCGATGAGGTGGAGGCGGTCGTGCGCCGTCGTGGCGAGGCCGCCAAGCCCGCCAAGAAGCCGCCGCCGGTCGTCGTCGCCGCCAAGAAGCCGCCGGAACTCTCCGAGAAGGAGAAATCGGTCAAGAAGGCCGGGCGCAAGGACTCACTGCGCGGCCGGGACCAGGAGGCCCCGCGGGTGGAATATGAAGAGGTGGACGGCGACGCGGCCGGCGGGCGGCCGCGCCGCAAGCGCAAGACCACCAAACCCCAACTGCAGGATAAGCACGTCTTCCAGCGGCCGACCATGCCGGTCATCCGCGAGGTGGCGCTGCCGGAGACCATCTCCGTCGGCGAACTGGCCAGCCGCATGTCAGTCAAGGCCGGCGACGTCGTCAAGGCCCTGTTCAAACAGGGGATGATGGTCACCATCAACCAGATGCTGGACCGTGACACCGCCGTCCTGATCGTCGAGGAGATGGGACACACGGCCGTCATCGCCGATCTGCGTACCACCGAGGACACGTTGATCGAGGAGGCCGACGAGCAGTCCGGCCTGGCCGAAGCCCAGCCGCGCGCCCCGGTGGTCACCATCATGGGTCATGTCGATCACGGCAAGACCTCGCTCCTGGACTATATCCGGCGCACCCGGGTCGCCTCCGGCGAGGCCGGCGGCATCACCCAGCACATCGGTGCCTACCATGTGGAGACCAACCGCGGGGTCATCTCCTTCCTGGACACCCCCGGTCATGCCGCCTTCTCCGCCATGCGGGCGCGCGGCGCCAAGGTCACGGACATCGTGGTGCTGGTGGTGGCGGCGGACGACGGCGTCATGCCCCAGACCATCGAGGCGATCGCCCACGCCCGCGCCTCCAAGGTGCCGATCGTGGTGGCCGTCAATAAGATGGATAAGCCCGATGCCAACCCGGACCGGGTCATGCAAGAGCTGTCCCAACACGAGGTGCTGACCGAGGCCTGGGGCGGCGACACCATGCTGGTCAAGGTCTCGGCCAAGACCGGCGAGGGGATCGACGACCTGCTCGATGCCATCCTGCTGCAGGCCGAGGTGCTGGAGCTCAAGGCCCCGGTGGACGGCCCCGCCCGCGGCACCATCGTCGAGTCGAGCCTGGACAAGGGCCGCGGCCCGGTGGCCACCATCCTGGTGCAGGCGGGCACGCTGCGGCGCGGTGACATGATCGTCAGCGGCGGCGAATACGGCCGGGTCCGCGCCATGTTCGACGAGGCCGGCAATCCGGTCGAGGCCGCCGGCCCCTCCATCCCGGTGCAGGTCCTGGGCCTCTCCGCCCCGCCCGATGCCGGTGACGATGTCCTGGCGGTGGTCGATGAGCGGCGCGCCCGTGAGGTCGCGGAGTTCCGTTCTTCGCGGATGCGCCGCTCCAAGCTCGACGAGAACCGGGGTGTGAGCCTGGATCAGATCTTCTCCCAACTCAAGGACGGGGAACTGAAATCGGTCAACCTGATCGTGAAGGCGGACGTGCAAGGCAGCTTGGAGGCCCTGCGCGAGAGCCTGCTCAAGCTCACCAACGACGAGGTCAAGGTCATCCTGGTGGCGACCGGGGTCGGCGGCATCACCGAGTCCGATGCCAACCTGGCGGTGACCTCCAGTGCCATCATCCTGGGCTTCAACGTCCGGGCGGACGCGGCGGCGCGGCGGGTGGTGGAGGAAAAGGCGCTCGATCTGCGTTACTACAGCATCATCTACGAGCTGATCGACGACGTGAAGAAGGCCATCTCGGGCCTGCTCAAGCCGGTCATCACCGAGGAGATCATCGGCATGGTGGAGGTGCGCGATGTGTTCCGCTCCTCCAAGTTCGGCGCCATCGCCGGCTGTATGGTGGTCGACGGAATGATCAAACGCAACAATCCGATCCGCGTCCTGCGCAACCACGTCGTGATCTACGAGGGCACGCTGGAGTCGTTGCGCCGCTACAAGGATGACGTGGCCGAGGTGCGGGCCGGCACCGACTGCGGCATCGGGGTGAAGAACTACAACGATGTCCAGGTCGGCGACCACATCGAGGTGTTCGAGCGCACCGAGCGGGCGCGGGTCCTGTGAAGGAATTCGACCGTACCGAGCGGATCGGCGCCGAGCTCAAGCGGGAGCTCTACGAGGTGCTGCGCGACGAGGTGCGGGACCCGCGCCTCGCCGATCTCACCATCCATGAGGTCCGCGTGGTCAAGGACCTGTCCCACGCCAAGGTCTTTTTCACCTGCCTGCCGACGGTGGGCGACGCCGCTGCCGGCCTCGACACCGGCGATGCTCACGGGGTTGCACAGACGCGGCTGCTCAATGGTCGGCTCGCCGGCTTTCTGCGCCATGCCCTGGCCCAGCGAGTGCGGTTGCGCACCATGCCGGAACTGCATTTTGTCTATGACGAGTCCATCGGTGCCGGGATGCGCCTGTCGGCCCTCATCGACCATGCGGTCGAAGGGCTCGCGGACCCGGCGGACGCCGACCTCGATGACGACACGGACGGCGGCGCGGATGAGCAGGGGGACGCACCGGCACCCGGAGCCGCCCCGGAGCAGCCGCGATGATGGGCGGCAAACGGCGCAATCCGGGACGTGACGTCACCGGTATACTGCTGTTGGACAAGCCGCTCGGGCTCACCTCCAACGACGCCTTGCAGCGCATCAAACGCCTGTATCGGGCCGCCAAGGCCGGGCATACGGGCAGCCTGGACCCTCTGGCGACCGGGCTCCTGCCGGTGTGTCTGGGGGCGGCCACCAAGTTCTCCGCCTTCCTGCTGGACGCGGACAAGCGTTATCGGGTGCGGGTACGGCTCGGTGTCACCACCACCACGGCCGATGCCGAGGGCGAGGTGGTGGAGACCAGGCCCGTGGTGGGGGTCGACGAGGCCCGGGTGCGCGCCGTCCTGGAGCAGTTCTTAGGCCTGATCGACCAGCTCCCGCCGATGTATTCGGCGATCAAGCAGGGGGGCGAGCGGCTCTATAAACTGGCCCGCCAAGGCGTGGAGGTGGAACGCGCCACGCGCCCCATCCATATCTTCTCCCTGGATTTGCTCGCCTGCGAGTGGCCGGAGATCGAGCTCGATGTGCACTGCTCCAAGGGCACCTATGTCCGCACGCTGGCCGAAGACATCGGCCGTGAACTCGGCTGCGGCGGCCATGTAAGCCGGTTGCGCCGTACCGGGGTCGGACCCTACGCGGAGAACGTGGTCGAGTTCATCACCCTGGATCAGGTGCGTGACCTGGCGGACCAGGAGGGCGCGGCGGCGCGGCTCGACGCCCTGCTGCTCCCGCTCGACTCGGCGCTCGGCCATTGGCCGGCGGTGCGCCTGAGCGCCGATGCCGCCTTCTACCTCCAGCAGGGCCAGGCCGTGCTGGTGCCCCAGGCGCCGACCGAGGGCCTGGTGCGGCTATACGACGTCTCCAAGCACTTCCTGGGCGTCGGCGAGATCCAGGACGACGGGAAGGTGCAGCCGAAGCGATTGGTATAATGATTGAGTGAGGGGTGAGGAGTGAGGAGTGAGGGGTGAGGGGTGAGGGGTGAGGGGTGAGGAGTTGTTAGCCCGGCAATGGGTTCCGCCTCGCCCCACCCGTCTTATCAACTTTTGACTCCTAACTCCTAACTCCTAACTCCTAACTCCTAACTCCTAACTCCTAACTCCTAACTCTTAACTAACCACGGCCCGATCCCCTGATGTCATTGTCGGGGCGGTCAGCGACGGCAGGTGCCGCCGCGCCAGGGCCCACACCCTCAAGTCCCCACTACGAATCAGGAGACCCGCAATGACTATGACTGCCGTCCAGAAGAAAGAAGTCGTCACGGCCTATGCCCGTGCCGAGAATGACACCGGTTCCCCCGAGGTGCAGGTCGCGCTCCTGACCGCCCGCATCCAGGGTCTGGCCGACCACTTCAGCACCCACAAGCACGACCACCACTCGCGCCGCGGCCTGGTGCGGATGGTCAACTCCCGGCGCAAGCTGCTCGACTATCTCAAGGGTGAGAACCTGGACCGCTATCGCGAACTGATCGCGCGTCTGGGCCTGCGTCGCTAAGGCGAGCCCCACGGACCGGCGACGGCGGTCGTCCGGTCCCGGGTCCCGCGGCGCGACGCGCCGCCCCGGGGCCCTACACCCTAGGTGCCGCCGCGAGGACGGCGCCCCCGAGATCCCGACGCACCAGGACGCTTGAAGCTGCGGTGACTCAACACCCGAGGCCCAAACCAGCGATCGACGGCCGGGGAACCGGACCGGCGATCCAGGCCCGAGGCACAGACCCGAGGTAAGACCCGTGATTCCCACGCCAATCGTAAAGCAATTCCAGTTCGGCAACCAGACCATGACCCTGGAGACCGGCGAGATCGCCCGCCAGGCGGACGGGGCCGTGCTGGTCAACATGGGCGGCACCGTAGTGCTCGTGACCGTGGTGGTGCAGAAAAAAGCCGGCCCGGAGCGTGACTTCCTGCCGCTGACCGTCGACTACCAGGAGAAGACCTACGCCGCCGGCCGCATCCCCGGCGGCTTCTTCCGCCGCGAGGGCCGTCCGAGCGAGAACGAGATCCTCACCTCGCGCCTGATCGACCGGCCGATCCGTCCCATGTTCGCCGATGGTTTCACCAACGAAGTCCAGATCATCGCCACGGTCAAGTCACTGAACCCGGCGGTGAACCCGGAGGTCCCGGCCCTCATCGGCGCCTCCGCCGCGCTGGCCGTCTCCGGCGCCCCCTTCAACGGACCCATCGCCGCCGCCCGGGTCGGCTACAAGGACGGCGAATACACCCTGAACCCCGCCGTCGTCGGCCTGGGACCGGACAGCGATCTCGACCTGATCGTGGCCGGCACCGAGCACGCCGTCCTGATGGTGGAGTCCGAGGCGCGCGGGCTCTCCGAGGAGATCATGCTCGGGGCCGTCCTGTATGGTCATGAGCAGATGCAGGTCGTTATCCAGGCGATCCGGGAACTGGCGGCGGCCGTCCACAAGGCGCCCATCGTCTTCAATCCGGTCAAGCCCGACCCCGCGCTGGAAGAGGCGGTCAACCGGTTCGGTACCAATCCGATCGCCGAGGTCTACACCATCAAGGACAAGATGGCCCGCTACGGCGTCCTGGACGCGGTGCGCGCCGATGTCGTCGAGCGCATCCGCGCCGTCGAGAACTGCCCCTGGAGCGAGGCGCAGGTCCAGGCCGCCATCGAGCGCATGGAGAGCCGCATCGTGCGCGGCAGCATCCTCGAAGGCCGCCCGCGCATCGACGGGCGCGACTCCAAGACGGTGCGCCCCATCACCATCCGTACCGGTGTCCTGCCCCGTACCCACGGCTCCGCGCTCTTCACCCGCGGCGAGACCCAGGCGCTCGTGATCACCACGCTCGGCACCGAGCGCGACAGCCAGATCATCGACGCCCTGGAGGGTGAGCGGCGCGAGCACTTCATGCTCCACTACAACTTCCCGCCCTTCTGCGTCGGGGAGATCGGGCGCGTCGGCAGCCCCAAGCGCCGCGAGATCGGCCACGGGCGCCTCGCCAAGCGCGGCGTACTGGCCGTCATGCCCGGCATCGAGGCCTTCCCCTATTCGGTGCGCGTCGTCTCCGAGATCACCGAATCCAATGGTTCAAGCTCCATGGCCAGCGTCTGCGGCACCAGCCTGTCGCTGATGGATGCCGGCGTCCCGATCAAGGGCGCGGTGGCCGGGGTCGCCATGGGCCTGATCAAGGAAGGCGACAAGTTCGTCGTCCTGACCGACATCATGGGTGATGAGGACCACCTGGGCGACATGGACTTCAAGGTCGCCGGTACCGCCGAGGGTATCAACGCCCTGCAGATGGACATCAAGATCGAGGGTATCACCCGCGAGATCATGGAGGTCGCGCTGGCCCAGGCCAAAGTCGGCCGGCTGCACATCTTAGGTGAGATGAACAAGGTCATCACGGTGCACCGCTCCGAGATGTCCGAGCACGCCCCGCGCATCATCGAGCTCAAGATCCACCCGGAGAAGATCCGCGACGTCATCGGCAAGGGCGGTTCCGTCATCCGCGCCATTACCGAGGAGACCGGCGCGACCATCGACATCAGCGACGACGGCATGGTCAAGATCTTCTCGGTCGAGAAGGCCGCCGGCGAAGAGGCCAAGCGCCGCATCCGGCTCATCACCGCCGACGTGGAAGTGGGCAAGATCTATGAGGGCAAGGTCGCCCGCATCATGGACTTCGGTGCCTTCGTCACCATCCTCCCCGGCCGCGACGGTCTGGTGCACATCTCCCAGATCTGCGAAGAGCGGGTGCAGTCCGTCACCGACAAGCTCAAGGAGGGCGACGTGGTCCGCGTCAAGGTGCTGGAGGTCGACAAGCAGGGGCGGATTCGGTTGAGCATGAAGGCGATTGAGTTGGGCGAGTGATTGCCTGATCGCCACAATTCCGGCCATTCGTGGCCGGCCGTACGAGAAGAGGGGGCCGAATGGCCCCTTTTTCTTTGGCACCGAGCCAGGATCGGCGAAGTGCGCGCCGGTTGCCACGAATGCGGCGAGTGCGGCGAGTGCGCTGAGTGTCCGTCGTCCCGGCCGGGATGCCGGGACCCAGGCCATGGACGGTAGATCGCCGATCCGCGCTACCCCGCTCTGGTTACGAAGCGCCGCTTTGTAACCCGCCTTCGCCCTCGTGACACCGCTCCAGAGCAGACATTTCGCCCAAGTCGGCCCCTGTGCACCCACCGACACGATGACGTGGAGATCGTCGACTATCACCTGATCGTCGCCGAACAGTCATTGAGCACCCGACTGGCCCAAGAGGTTCGGCCGCGCGCCGCTTGAATCCGACCCTTCCTCAAAGCTCCCGCATCAGAAAGGCCCCGAGCACCGGGATACCCAACCCGCCCGCCTCCGTGACCAGCCCGCGCCGCCGCAGATAGCGGCGCGTGGGCCGGTCCAGCGCCTCGAAGTCCACCGATTCGCCGCGCGCCAGCGTCTCCAGCACGCGCAGCGCCGGCGCGGGGGCCGCCTGGACCAACTGGCTCAGATACGCGGAGGCCGCGCGGTCCAGGACCTGGGGCTCCACCGCCGCGCAGTCGGCGACCTCGGCCTGGCGGCGCCCGGCATCATTCAGGCGCTCGACGATCAACTGACCGAACAGTTGGGTGAGATAGGGCTGGCCCAGGGTCCGCCCCCAGACCGCCTGCGCCACGGACTGCGGGAGCGCGTCCGCGGGGAAGCCCGGGCTCGGCCGGGTCAGGAGCCCCAGCGCCGCCGCCTGGTCCAGGTGACCGATGGTGATGGTGCGCAGGTTGACGAAGTGGTCGCTCCAGAGCCCGTCCAGTTCATCGAAGCGGGCGGCCCCGGAGACCAGGATGCGCACCCGCCGCCGGTGCTGGATGGTCGCGCGGATCAGCCCCAGGAACTGCAACAGGGCGCGCCGGTCCCCGGGGAACAGGGCCTCCCAGCGCTCGAACTCATCGAAGCAGAAGAGGATGCGCCCGATCGCCGTCAGCCCGTCGAGTCGCTCCAACCAACCCGCCAAGGCCTCCAGCGGCGCCCCCGCGGGCAACTCCGGCAGGACCAGCCGGCGGTCCCGGCGCGCCTGTTCCTGGGCCACCCGCACCAGGGCGGCGACCAGGGTGGCGGGCGAGTCGACCGGATGGGCCTGGACATCGAAGAAGACCACCTGCGCGTCCGGGAGCTTGAGCGGCAGCATCTTCAGCAGCGAGGTCTTGCCGCAGCGCCGCGCCCCGATCAGGGCCATGGATGCACCGCGGGCCGGGTCGCCCAGGATGGACTCGATCTCCGCCACCTGGGGCTCGCGCCCGCGAAAGACCTCGCGCCCGAACTCCAGGTCCAGGGGGTCGCCGGGGCGGAAGGGGTTGGGCAGTTCGCGGTCCGCCTCCGCCTGGGCCTCCCTGGTCAAGCGCTCGACCAGACGGCGCCAGGGTGCCAGGGCGGCGCGGTAGATGGGCGACTCCAGGTCCCGGCGGCCCAGCAGGGCATTGTCGAGACCGCGCAGGCGCTCCGCGGCGGCACCCAGTTGCTCCAGGCGCTGGCTCGCGATCAGGGTCAACTCGGCCGAGCGCAGGTAGCGCCCGACCTCCGCCAGGGCGGAGAAGGTGCCGTCCGCTGACGCGAGGTCAGGGAGCCAGTCGCCGCGCAGGTCGCGCAGGGATTGGAAGGCGTGTCGTTCGGCCAAGTCCTCGAGCTCCCGGGCACGCAGCAGGGCGAGTGCGCGACGGCCGGCGCGGCGCTGGCCGGGGGCGATGGCGCAGGCGTCGAGTGCGCGGCGGGCGAGGGCCTGATCGCGCGGGGCCGTGTCGAGGATATGCCGGGTGAGAGTCGGCAGGGGGACATAGCTCAACTCGTGGTGGAGCACTGGGGACTGGGCCAGGGTGATGCGGCCGGTTGTGCGCTGGATGGCGAAGGCGAGGAGTTGCCAGGGGAGTTCGATGGCGTAGATGGGCAAGCGCAGGTAGCCTGCGCTGCCGGCCACGCCGACGGCCACGCCCCTGGCCAGGCCGCTGACCACGCCGCTGACCACGCCGACGCCTACGCCGACGGGCACGCCGAAGGCCACGCCGCCGGCCACGCCGAGGGCCACGCCGAAGGCCATGCTGCCGGCCACGCCGAGGGCCACGCCGAAGGCCAGGCCGCCGGCCACGCTGAGGGCCACGCTACGGGCCACGCCGAAGGCCACGCCGGAGGCCACACGCCCCATGTCGATCTCGAATCCCGGCGCGGCCAGCAAGACGCTCGTCAGGGCGGCAAGGACCGGCGTGCCCAGGAACAGCAGGACCGCCATCCGCGCCAGATAGACGCGCTCGACCCGACTGCCCAGCAGGCGCCACGGCCGGGCGGCAGGGTCGATCCGAAGCCCCAGCAGCCGCCGATGCAGACTCACCGGCCGCATCAGCATCCACCACCCCAGGGCCCAGGTCCCGGGCAGTTCGTCTAGTGGGTCTCGTTCAGCCATTGCGTCAGCACCCGTGCAAAAGGCCGGTTGTCCTGGGTCAGCAGACCGCGCTCCCGCCACTCGGCGCCGTCCACGGACTCACCCGCGGCAGCACGGCGCAGCGCGGTGCGGGCGCCGTCGTCCAGCGCCGCCCACCAGGGCGCGAACTGCTGATTCACGGCCTCGTCGCGAAAGTGATCCAGCACCCGCTCGCGCGGCTCGCCATCCCCGCGGGCGTCATAGAGTCCGCGGGCCAGCAGGCTGAGATAGAAGGCCTGGGTCCCGGCCCAGTCCAGGAGCCAGTCGGGGTCGTCGTCCTGCCAGCGGTCGGCGCCGCGGGCGATCAGCCCCCGGGCGGACGCCTCGTCCAGCAGGGCGACGCGCCGCAGTTGCAGCGCATTGGCGAAGGGCGAGGTGCGGCCCTGCTCCGCATAGAGCGCCGGTAGGGTGCGGCCGGTGGCGACGGCGAGGGACAGTTCGCGCTCGGTGAGCAGCCCGCGCAGGCGCACCAGAAAGTCCCGCTCGCACCGGACCAGGAACGTATCCGCCTCGTCCAGCAGCAGGATCGGGCGCCGCCCGCCGCTCGCCGCCCGGGTGCCTCGGCACCAGTCGGCCAGCCGGTCCGCCGCCCCGTCCGGGGACTCGGGGAGCGCGCACTGCTCCGCGGCAGCGAGGCCGGACCCGGCACCCGCATCGACCGCGGGCCCGGCGATCACGGCCGCCGTGAATTCGCGATGGCCCAGCCGCTCCGGCCCCTGGCCCGAGAGCAACCGCACGGTGTAGCCCAACTCCGCGGCGCGCCCGGCCCAGGTGCAGAGCAGCGAGGTCTTGCCCATGCGCCGCTCCCCGACCAGCGACAACCCGAACCCCTCCAGCGCGGCGCGCTCCAACTCGCGCAGCAGGCCGGTCCGCCCGATGAAGGCCGGCGGCACGGCGGGGCCCAGGGGAGGAAGGGGTTGTCGGGGTCCGCAGCGCGGCCGGCGGACCCGGCGCCCGGGGGCGCATCCGGGGCAGCGACGGGAGGGCGAGGTCCGGCCGCGACGCCGCCCGCGAGGTCCCAGAGCTGACCCACTCAGGTCCGCGAACTCCTTCGGGTTCTTGCGCTTGAGGGCGTCCACCAAGGCCAGCACGGTGTCGCCTCGCGGCCGGTTGCCCTTATTGCGAATCCGGTCAAAGGTCCGCCGATTCACGCGCGCTTCAACGGCCCACTGGTCCCACGACCAGGCCGCGCGCCTGCACAAGGCTTCCAAGTCTTCAACTCTGAATCGCGCTGTCATGCCCGTTTCCCGTTGACCCTGATCCACGACGCCGGTGAATTGCCGCCCGAACGCCCGGCGCGCCGGCCAACCCGGGCACGAAGGCCCCGCGGTGCCGCGGCAATGCCGGGAGAATGCCGCCCCCTTCGCCGCCGGCCCGGAGTCGGGCCTCGATTGCACCCCCAAGGTGCCCATAAGCGGCCGTTTTCGCGCGTCTTTGCGTGCCGTGTGAAGGGCCGGCGGGCTGTTCCAGACTGTAGCTGTCTCCACCAGCACCCCCGAGGTCCGTCATGCTCTCACTTAGCATCATCAAGGTCATCTGCTATTTCGGCCTGGCCCTGGCCCATGGCCTGCCCCCGCGCCTGCCGGAGCACCAGCACCGGGTCCTCATCGCCCTGCTCTATCTGGGTGTGGCCATCGGGCTCTTGGGCGGCGCCTTGGTCGCACCTTGGTAACCGGCCCGGGTCCGCGTGGGCTGCAACGGGCTTGATCATCGTTCCGCCCGTAGGATGGACAAGCGCAGCGCAGTCCACCGAATTTGGCCTTGCCGCTTGTCCCTGATTGCCCCGCGCACGATGCGGTTCTTGCTGTCGGACAGCGACTGGGCGGCGGTCGGGCGATGGACGACATAAGTCTGACCAAGCGCAGGTTCTCTGGTTACGAAGCGCTGCTTCGTAACCGACCGCCCGGATCGTCCGCTTCACGATCTACAAAACGCATCTACATTTTGCTCGACATGCCGTAGCAACGCATCTACACTTTGCGAATGCTGACCTACGATGAAGCCAAGCGCGAGACGAATATCCGCACCCACGGGTTCGATTTCGTAGGCAGTGATGCCGTGTTCGCGGGCTTCACGATCACTCGCGAGGACGGGCGCGACGCCTATGGCGAGATGCGCTTGCAGACCCTGGGGCTCTGGAACGGCGTGGTGGTCTTCGTGGTGCACACGCCACGCGGTGACAGCGACCACCTACTCTCGATCCGAAAGGCAGAGAAACATGAAGAACATATCTACTGGAGAAACGCCCCCGGTCGACCGCACCGACTGGCCGCGCGTGCACGCCATGACTGACGCCGACATTTCTCACGACGAGGACAGCCCCCGCACCACGGCTGCCGATTGGGAGGGCGCCGTACTCAAGCAGGATGGCGTCGTCGTCGGGCGTGCCAAGACCCGCGGGCCAAACCGCCGACCGACCAAAGAACAGGTGGCGGTCCGCTATAGCCCGGAGGTGCTCGCCGCGTTCCGCGCCACCGGGCGCGGCTGGCAGACGCGCATGAACGAGGCGCTGAAGGATTGGCTCAAAGATCACAGTCCGGCGTAGTTCACTATCGGACCAGTGAGGTTCGCCACGCATCAATTCCCGCAGCGCCATGGTCGGGATAGTTCTCGAACCAGCCGACCCGGGCCGGTTTGACTGGACTGATGATGATTCGGCCATCCTCCACGGACAGCTCGATTTGATCCTTGATCTCACACTCCGCAAGCAATGGAGCGGGGATGATGATGGCGCGGTTGTGACCGATCCTATGTAGGGTGGATTTCATGGCATATCGTCCGTCCAAGATATTCGAGGTCGATGACCATCAGTGCGGCAGGCGGGGTGGCGACCCGCTCGGCGATGCGTCCGCTCCATCGACTGCGGCGACACCACCAGGCGCGAGGGGACGACGACATCCTCGGGAGTTGGGCGAATAGGCGACCGGTTCGCTTAAGCCCGGCTTTCCGCGGATGGCTGGGCAAGAACAAGGGGCCTTCGTGGCCCCTTCTTCTTGCGCCTTGATCGCTAGCGGATCGCGGCCGGCACCCACAATTCAAAGGAGACCTCGCTGTCGGTCGACAGATAGTGCAGCCGACCACCAAGGAGTCGCGCCAGACTGAACGCCAGGTACAGGCCGAGGCCCGAACCCGTTTTGCGGTGGGCCCCGGGGGCACGGTAATATTTCTGGAACACCCGGCGCTCATCGGGGAAGCCTGCCGACCCCACGGCATTCGTCACCGTGATCGCCACGCCGTGCTTACCGACGCGGGCCTTGGGGGAGGCGGCGATGCGCACGTCCTGTCCTGCTGCCCCGTATTTGCCGGCATTATCGATGAGGTTGCTCAGGACAACCCGTATGAGCGGGAGGTCGGTCTTGCACTCCGGAAGGTCGGAGACCTCCAGCACCGTCCGGTCCGCGAGCGCGCCGACTGCGCACAGCTCGCGCAGGACCGCCCCCAGATCGCAGCGCTGAAGGTCCAGCGACACGCGGCCGTGACGGAACCGATCGGCCAGCAGACAACGCTCGATGACGCCAGTCATATCCTCGACCGAACGCATCGCTTGCAGTCGCGCGGTGCGGTACATGGCCTCGGACCCGAGGGCCATGCGCAGCGCGGACAGGGGGGTCTTCAATTCGTGACTCAGCATCGCGATGAAGCGCCCCTGCTCGTCACGCTCACGGATGACCCTGGTGAGTATCACGGCCAGCATGACGATAACGATCTCGGCAAGCGCGGCGCTGAATGCGATCGGCCGGATGCGTTCGACCGCGCGGCGGCCCGCCAGGGTGTCGACCTCCGTCACCACCGCAACCCGGTGCTCGACGCGTGCCTCACTGACGAGTGCCGCGCCGGTCTGCAGGCGCCTGTCTTCATCCTGGTAGAGGGCCTGATAGGTGATACCGACCTCGCTGATGATCCCGACCGCCAGAATCACCACGGCACTCCATAGCAGCAGCAGGTTGTCGCGGGTCGCCGCGGTCGCACCCAGGAGATGGCCGCGCGCCTGGCCATAATCATCTCGCGCGGCCTGGAAGCGCTCGACCTCCATCCAGATGACGCAGACCGCTATCAGTGACGTCAGGACGATATACCAAAACACTGTCACCCAGGCCGTCGGGTTGGCGCCGCGATGTTCCACGGGCACTGGGGCGGCAGTCAGCAGAACCAGGCCGCGGACGCCCATCCAAACCGACAGCGCGGCAAACAGGACGCCAAGCACCGCGACCGGTACCCCGCCCGATTTCTGTATGAAAAATCGCCCCAGACGCAGGGCCGTGCGGCCGTTGACGGCCGTGATCGCGAAGGATAACAACACGGTTCGGTAGATGCCGTTGGGCTGCACCAGCCCCCAGTACCAGAACGGGACCGCGCTCAGTGCGACGATGGCCCACCCGCAGCGGTCCGGAGTCGGCGGGCGCTGCGCACAATACGCGGCAACGCCGGAGTGCAGGACCGCCACCGCCGCGATCAGCAGCAGATTGGTGCCCACGACCGTCCAACTGGGCAGTAAGGGGGCGTAACCGGCCGCGAACATGGCGACGGCCGCCATCAGAATCGCGGTGGCCGCGGCGCGGGTCACCAGGGTGGCCGGGCGCAGGTAGGAGAATGTCAATAGGGTCAGACTAAGGCTGAAGTTCAGTCCGGCGGCGATCACGTAAAATGTCTGGGTGTTCGGGTCCATGACGCGCAATTGAGCTATAGTCAAGTCTCGGGCAGTGATCGGAAGGTCCCGCTGCACCAGAATCCGGCGCCATGTTTCGGCGTCGCCCAGCGTCAGCGGCGGCCCCGCGGTCGATCCATCGCCAACGAGGTCAGTTGCCAGCCGTGACTTGCCGTTTGAGTGTCATCGTCATCGAAGACCACGACGATTTGCGCGCGGTCACCGTGGCCGCCTTGCGCGAACTGGGCCACAGCGCCCGCGGCCTGCCCGACGGGGAGGCGCTGGACGCCGAACTGCGGGCGGCGCGCACCGACCTGCTCGTGCTCGACCTCAACCTCCCGGGGGAGGATGGTATCAGTCTCGCCCGCCGCGCGCGCGGTGTCCAGCCCGATATCGGCATCATCATCGTCACGGTGCGCGAGCAGCTCAGTGACAAGATCGCGGGCTATGACAGTGGCGCCGATATCTATCTCACGAAGCCAACCTCGATCGAAGAGTTGGGTGCCGCTATCGCGGCCCTGGCGCGGCGCCTGCGTCCCCCCGGCACGGGCACCGAGCCGCCGGAATTGGACTTCGCCTCAGACGTCACCTCCAGCCGGGACAAGGTCCGCGCACTGCGTGATTACCTGATCGGCGTCACTGGCAAAGTGCCGACGCTCGCTGGACTCGCCGGTCAGTTCGGTCTCTCGCTGCGGCGGTGCAACGACGTCTTCACGCAGGAGTACGGCAGTTCCATCGCCGCATACGTCAGCGGGTATCGCCTGGAGCGGGCCAGGGAGGCCGTCCTGACGACCAATGTTCCCCTCAAGGTGATCGCCGAGCGCCTCGGCTACACCCATGTCAATCACTTCAATGCCGCGTTCAGCAGGCGCTTCGGCTACCCCCCGGGAGCTTTACGGAAAAATCGCAAGGAATCACTCTGAATGCCTGCGTGATTGCCGGAACGCGTATAAATCGGTCCGTTTCGCATATAAAGCTGGCGGTGGCGGGGCAGGATAGTCCGGCGCTCGTATAAATCGGGCGTTTTCGCGTATCGCGCGCGCGTTGCACGCCAACCGCCCCAGGCGGATAATCCCCAAGGCGGTACTCGCCGCACGCACAATCTTGAGGTTAAGATCATGACGCACGTCCGATTCTGTATTTATTCCCTGCTCGCCTTGCTGATCGGCGGCAATGCCCAGGCCTCCGTGATCAATTGGTGGGTATCGGGATTGAACCTGTCTAACGCCGCCAACTCCGGTGTTGGTATTTCCGGCACAAGCTACAATGGCAATTCATCGAAAGGGCTCATTTTCACTGCCGGCCAGGGCGGGCACAGCGTTGACACCATCGGCTTGAGGCTGATTGGCATTAACCCTTTCAACCAATCGTCCACACTGAAGCTGACAATCGCCGGTGTGAATCCGAACAACACATTGTCCAGCGTGCTGGCGACCGATATCGTGAGTTATATCTCCCCACCCGGCAGCGCTTTTGCAAGCTCCTTAGAATACACGTTTGGCCCGTCTGTCCTGACCAATATTGCCCAACTCAATTTCACTCCCGGCACCAAGTATGCCATGACCGTCTGGGGTGGCAATGCCTCAATCGCCACCTTGGCCTATTCCAGCACCTATCAAGCGAGCGTCTATACCGACTCCCAGACCGGCGACTTTGCATTCGCAGCGCTGGAGACTGCAGGTACTGTTACGACCAGTGCCAGTTATTTTCTGGCAATAGGAAAAACGCCGACGGACGTGCCCGAACCGGGTGTGCTGGCATTGATGCTGATTGGACTGGCAGGCGTGGGCTTGAGCCGGTCGAGCCGCAAGGCCGCGCTCTGGGCTTGAAGTCTGTTCCTAAGGACGCCCCGGGCGATGCCCCCCGTCATGATAAAAGAGGTCAATGATAATGAACAGATCCCTTCTGCGACGCATCATTCTCATCATCCCCGCGCTACCCATGGCGCTCCCCGTCGCCCTCGCCGACGGCAGCGGGTGGGGCCCGGTGTCCAACAGCACGGTCTCCATCGGCGGAGACCAGTTTTCGGTGGACCCCCGCGAGGGCGCGCTGAACTACGGCTACACCTTCTTCCAGGGCAATGTGAATTACGGCCAGACGCCCTTTTCCCTCGCCCTGCAGTATCAACAGGGGGCCGCCGGGACCTATGTCGGCACCTTCACCGACAGTAACAGCCATGCCCACCCCTTCGGCGCCAGCGCCTACCTGCCGACGGCCCTGCCGGAAACCACCCAGCCCAATTCCGGCAACAACGACGACGCGGGCGGCGTCTGGGACCTGAACCTGCCGGTGCTGTTCATCAACACGGCCTACGCCTCCGATTTCTACGGCAGCCACGCGGGGTCCAACGATTCCGATACGCACCCCTATGTCACCGCCGCCCTCAACCTGGGCGACACCACTTACCAATACCTGACCCCGATGGCCTGGTTCAGCACCGATACGGTCAGCCCCGTACCCTGGGATGTCTGGAGCCAATCCTTCGTCGGCCACGCCCGCCCGCTGTACAGCAAGGACACGGCGTTCCTGACGATTCAGGTCTTCAATCTCGCGGACTTGGGGAGCGGCGATCCGGCGACGGGCAAGCAGCAGGGCATCCTGGTGCAGGACAAGGACGGCACCACCTATTATTTCGCCCCGGCGGTACTCTACGGCTGGGAGGGCCACAACGTCTACAAACCGAGCTACAGCCCCAACAACAACTCCACCACCCCCAAGATGGACCAGGTGTTCGTCTACCGTATCGCCCGCATCGTCTACCCGACCGGGCTCTTCCTGAATTTCACCTATACGGACGATTTCAGCCACAACACCAGTCACACGGTGTCCATCACCGGCACCGACGGCAAGGCCATCGCCGAGGTGGCCTACAACGCGAGCGTCGGCACGGTGAAGGTCGCCGACGCCACGGATACCTTGCAAGACCTCTACCAGATCAATTTCACCGGCGCCGATTTCCGCGTGAAGTCGATCGTCAATCTGTCAAACAGCCGGCAGGTGGAATACAGTTACGTCACCAACCAGTCGGTGCCTTATGTCTGGAACAACCAGACTGTTCTCAGCAGCATTACCAACAAGTACACGGGCTATACCACGGCCATCGCGTACCAACAGTTCAACGCCCATGTCTACGATGCCGGCTGCAACAAGTTCCTGCTGGGCCAGGTGGCGGTGGACACCGTCAAGAACTACGACAATAACGGCACCGAGATCAGCAAGGCCAGCTACGACTTCGGCTTCAGCGACGACAGCAAGTCCAACTTCATCATTCCCCAGAAGTCGGGGGACAAGACCTATGGGTCCGGGCTCGCCCACTGGCTGGACGCCCTCTATTACCACGAGAACCACGACAGCAGCGGCTGTTCGTCCTCGGACACGGTCAAGCCGACCGGCCTGACCTATGGCACCACGATCACCACCACCTACCCGAATGCCGACCGCAACCGGACCCAGACCCTGGTCTACGACGCCTATGGCCGCACGCAAAGCGAAGCGGTGACCGCGAGCGGCGGGTGGAACAGTAGCCAGCCGATCACCCTGACCAGTTACAGTTACGCCCAAACCCCGGACCAGTTACAGGCGCTGGGCACCTATTCCGCCCTGCCGATGGCCTTCGCCTCGCCGGCCTCCACCGCCAGCGGCATGAACTTCTGCACGCTCAACGGCAGCCTGCTCTCCAATCCCACGGACACCCATGGCTGCATGATCAATCCCACCCAGAGCTGGGTCTACGACGCCGCCGGCAACCCCACCCAGGAAACCTCCCGCCTGGGGCAGTTGACCGAGTACAGCTACCTTCCGGCCAGCCAGACCAACCCGCCCAACGAACGCCTGGCGGTCACCTCGAAGCTGCACAGCATCGGCCTCGCCGGGGCGTCCTATGTCCTGCAGACCCAGCAGTTCCAGACTATCGCCGTAGCGCCGGCGGCCGGCAGCCTGCCCGGGGCGCTGACGCAGATGACGCTGCCGGTGTCCAATACGGAGGTACACTTCGACGCCAACCAGAGCAGCACCTATACCTACCGCACCGACACCATGGGCGGCTATGTCACCGGCAACACGGCCCAACCGGTGCTGAACGGCATCCTTACCCAGCGCACGCAGCAGGACAATACCGGCGTGTCCGACGTGGTGTCACTGACCACCCAATACGCACCAACCATGACCACCGCGGCCGGGGGCCAGGGCGTGCTGGCCGTGACCTCGACCCTGACCGGGCAGGCCCAGGGCGGCATCGGCGGCTACCGCAACCGCGGCGGCGCCCAGATCTCGTCCATGGGCTATCCCATTGCGGAAACGGACGGTCTCGGCCGCACCACCACCCACGCCTACGACGCCTACGGCCGCAGCGTCGCCCAAACCTATTTGCCGGGCACGTCCTACCAGCAGGCCAGCGCCACCACCTACGACGATGCCTTGAGCTTCACACCCCAGCCGATCGATAACCAGGCCGCGGCGGCGACGCTGTTCAGCGTGCGCACCACCGACCCCTACGGCAACGTCACCATCAAGACCTACGACGCCCGCCAGCGTCAGACCGGCACCTTCGAGCAGCGGGTCGGCTCGGCCATGGTGCAGACCGACGGCTATCGGTACGAGAGCAGCTCCGACGACCGGTTGGCCACGGCAGTGCGCTATGGCGACGGCTGGCAGAAACAGGAGGATTATTACTACGCCCACGGCGCCGCGCTGCAGGTCGCCACCGTGCCCGATGTCGGCCTGGCCGACGGCAAGCTCATCGACGGCATCAATGGCAACACCCTGACCTTCAAGTATGCCCCCGGGGCCACGCCGACCACTATCGGCACCATCTACGGCCCGGTGAAGATCGTCCACGCCGGCCTGCTCAACCATCTGGTCTTGGCCGAGGCACAGATCGACGCCGGTGCCGCCACCGCGGCGCTGGCCGGCGTCGACCTGGCCAACCTATTCGCCGGCGGGGGCATGGTCACCGACGACTACAACCTCTGGACGAGCAGCGGCAATGGGATCCCGGCGATCCTCGACCCGTTGTACACGGCCATCGGCAATCTCCCCGGCAATTCGATCACACCGGGCAATGCCGACAACCTGCTCGAATACACCAGCTACGGCTATGACGAGTGGAACCGGCAGGTTTCCAGCACCCTCTACACCTTCTTCAACGCCGGCACCGACCCCAACAACGCCGCCCAGGTGCTCTCGAAAACCACCACCGCCCGGACCTACAATACCGGGCAGCGTGCGGTGACCATCACCTATCCCCAGGGCCAGCAGGAAACCCGCACCTATAATCTGCTGAGCGGCCTGCAGAGCGCCCAATTGGCGGTCAACTACGCGGTCACCGATCTCGGCCGCCTCATCCATGACGGCCTGGGCCGCGTCGTGCAATACGACGATACTCTCAACGGCGGTACCAGCACGGCCACCTATGCAGCGGGCACCGGACTCCTGACCACGGCCACCGATGCCTATGGCAATCAGGCGGCCTACACCTATGATCCGAGCAGCTTCCTGCCGACCCAAACCGTGCTGACCCCCGCCGCGGGCGGGGCCGCGATTACGGTCAACCGCACCTATGACAACCATCTCAAGCCGACCGAGACCGCCGACAGCCAGGGTGCCATCTATGCGCGGTCCTATGCCGGCGACGGCTCATTGGTCACGGCGACCATGCAGTACATCAGCGGGACGCCCAACGGCAGCCGACTCTACTACGACGCCTACGGTGACCTGACTGCGTTCACGGATTCCTATCTGCCCCCCGTGCAAGGGGGTAATTGCGAGCAGCTCTGGCTCTCGCCGTCCTATTACGCGCTGAGCCGCGACGGCTTTGGGCGCCTCGCCAGCCTGTCCCTGCCGCCGGATGAGGGCAACTTCGGCAACGCCGGCTACTACGGCGTGGTGCGCAGCCGTACCTACGATGCCGTCACGGGGTTGCTCAGCGGGGAAACCAAGGCCCAACTGCCGAGTCAGCTGAACTGTGATCCGTACAATGTCGGCAACCTGAGCCTGACCACGGCCCTGCGCTATGACCAGAACCTGCGGCCCATTCTCAAGTCCGTGACCCGCAGCGACCTGGCCGGCACGGTCCCGGACCTGCCCGACGCCGTGGCCGATCTGGCCCTGACCGTGACCACCGCCACCAAGGCACTGACCAACAAGGATCTGAGCTACAGCATCACGGTCAAGAACAAGTCCCCGCGCTTCGGCGGCCGGCCCGCCACCGGTGTGACCTTGAGCTTCGTCCCCGCCGGGGCCGCCGCCGCGGGCCTGGCCTACACCAGCATCCCGGCGGGTTGCACCGCGGACGGCGGCGGCCTCTCATGCACCCTGCCGGACCTGAGCGGTGGCCAGCAGGTCCGCCTGACCCTCAAGGTGAGGCCCAGCACCACCGGGGGCCTGACCCCCACCATCCGCGCCCGTTCGGCGGCCCTCGACCCCAACGGGCGCAACCATGCCCTGACCGCGGCGGCCAAGGTCTGTGCCACCAGCACCTGCGCGCCCGGCGCCGGCATCGCCTATCTCACCGACAGCGGCACCGGCGGCAGCGGCCCGGTGGGGACCGCGGTCTTCGCCGTTACCTACGACGCGGCCAGCCACATCGCCCAGAGCACCCGCCAGGACTTCGCCGGCACCAGCCTGACCGAGAACTTCACCTACGACCTGCAGACCGGCGCGCTGGTGGGCTACGCCAACGACGGCGGCTCGGCGGTGCCCAGCACCCGCTGGCCGGGGCTCATGCCAGTGAACGCCGCCTCCTATACCTACGATCTCTACGGCAATCTGACGCAGAAGGTCTACGCCCTCATCGGCCTTTCCAACGGCGGCGTCTCCGTCACCCTTGCGCCCGATGCCGACAATCCCTTCCGGCTGGCAAGCGTGGTGGAGAACTGGTTCGACCCGGCCGGCGCGGGCGGCCCGACGGCGACGGAAGGCTTCGTGAACGGCAGCTACACCTACGACATCGCCGGCAACGTCACCGCCGACCCCTATGGCCGCACCTACAGCTACGACGCCCACGGCCTGCTCGGCAGCGTGACCCGCGCCGACGGCGGCTCGCAGGTCCTGCTGCGCGACGGGCTGGGGCACATCATCCAGCGGCAGGCCACCTGGCTCGCCGACAGCGTGCTCGATTACGGCCACGCCCGGTCGAGCAACCACCAGTGGCAGGTGGGCTTGAGCGCCGGCACCACCTATTTTCCGGATGAACTGTTCTTCGCGAACACCCAGCCCAACACCCTGGCCGTGACGGACCTGCTCGGGCGCCCGGTCAACACCCTGACCTACGGTACCAACCCCGCCGGTTTCGGCGTGCTGGCCAATACCAGTTACCTGCCAGAGGGCATCGCCACCAATCTCATCGCCGCCAGCGCCGGTTTCCCGGCCGGGATCGCCGACACCACCCGGTATCCCGAGGGAGCGATGGGCACGGCGCTCGGCATCGACGTCGGCACCGGGCTGGAATTCAAAGGCGGCTACCGCGCCTACGACCCCGCCGTCGGCCGTTTCCTGCAATGGGATTGGCTGTCGCCGCTGGGGCGCGGCGGTCTGCACGGCTACGCCTACGCGGGCAATGACCCGGTCAACTTCGATGATCCGACCGGTCAGTACCGGGAGGCCAAGACCCGCCGCTACGGCCCCAAGCCGCCCCATGCCCATCACGAGGGGTTCTGGCAGGGTCTGGCGGCGGGCTTGAAGGCCGGGGCCGAGTCGATCTACCTGGGGCCCTACCATTGGGGCAAGACGATGGAGCAGGACCTTGCCAAGGGCAACTGGGTCGGGCTCGGCAAGATGCAGGCCGGCCAGGACTTCGACTCGGCGGTCAGGGCGGCACTCGGACCCTACTCGATGGTGTTCTCCGAGTTTGTGAGCACCAACGGGTCGGCTCTCATGTCCGGCAAGGACCCCTTCAAGGCCCATGTGCCCTTCACGGGCAACTCCTATCAGATCGGCTATCAGTTGGGCGATCAAGGCGCCTCAGCGGCCGAAATGGCCGTGATCGCCTTGATCACGCTCGGGGCGGGCGCAGCGCTCGACGCCGCCGTCGTCGAGATCGAGTCCCTGAGCGTCGATGCCGACGTGGTCGCGGACGGCGCGCAGGCCGGGGATCCGATGCTCGGCTCGGAACGCGTCGCGGCGCAGGCCGAACAGATTTCGGTTAGGTCCGATAGCTCGATCACGTTGTTTGATGCCGACGACTTTTCGGATCTCGACTCCGACACCCCGAGTTCGGACCCCGCGAGTTCCGGCACCGGCAAGCCCGATACCATGAAGTATGGCGATCTGCGCCAATTGCGAATGGTGGTAGAGAAAGAGCAGGGGGCCATGAAGACATGGACCCAGGGCGAGCGCGGCAAGTTCAATGACCTGTTGAACACCAAGTACCGCGATCCGCTGTCGAGTAAGTTCGAGTTCCAAGGCTCAGGTAGGCGATTGGACTTCGCTTCGGCCATGGACAGCACCCCCAAGTCCGTCTATTACCTGAAGCCGGTGGAGATCCTGAGTCACTTCGCCTTAGAAATCCAGGAGTCCAACGTCGGGGACGCCCAGGCGGCACCAGGGCCCAACCCGAACGACGATGCGGCCTCACGCGCACCAGGGGCGGCGTCGCCGCCCGTGCCCTACCAATGAGTCCGCAGACGTAATCCGTGGTGCCGGGCCCGTGCGGCAGCCGTCCATGGCGGCCGACGGCCCGGCGCAGCCTTCCAACCGCCACCCAAGCGAAGACCTCCTGACCATGAAACCACAGTCTCATTTGGCGATCCTGTCCCTGCTCAGCGCCTGCGCCCTCGCCGCGACTGCCCAGGCCGGCGCACTCGTCGTGGACGGCGGTGAGCCGGACCAGTTAAGCGCCTTCCTGGCCGATTCCAGCCACGACTTCGCCGTCGCCGCGACCCGGTTCACGCTGGCGGATGCGGTCACGGTGAATCACCTGGAGTGGTGGGGCATCTACTTTCCCACCGGCGCGGTCGCGGTCACGGACGACTTCACGCTCGCGATCTACCCCGATGCCGGCGGCCTCCCCGGCGCTGCCCTAACCAGTGTCCACCTGGGCAATGTGCAGCGCGAGGCCACCGGCCAGACCGTCGTCCTCTGGCCGGAATACGCCTACACGGCCTTGTTCCCGGCGATCATCCTGGCCGCCGGCGACTATTTCCTGGGCCTCGGCAACGATCCCGCCGGCACCGAGCTCTGGGGCTGGGAGACCACTGCCGGGGGCTTGCAGGCCGGCGGTGTGTCCTACCATTCCGCGTCCGGCACCTGGCAGGAGGATGCCGCCGAAAACCTGGCCTTCCGCCTCTCCGTCCCCGCCCCCGGCAGTCTCGCCCTGCTCGCCATCGGTGGCGCCGGACTGGTCCGCAACCGCCGCCGGGCGCAAAGCGCGCGTAGCGCGTAGGACGGCGCGCTTGTGGTACTTCATGCCTCACCCGGTCTAGCCGCGAGGTCACTGGTCCGCACAGCGGACCCTACAAGTTCCCGCCCTTCTGCGTCGGGGAGATCGGGCGCGTCGGCAACCCCAAGCGGCGCGAGACCGGCTACGGGCGGCTCGCCAAGCGCAGCGTGCTGGCCGTCATGCCCGGCATCGAGGCCTTCCCTTATTCGGTGCGGGTCGTCTCCGAGATCACCGAGTCCAATGGCTCAAGCTCCATGGCGAGCGTCTGCGGCACCAGCCTGTCGCTGATGGATGCCGGGGTGCCGATCAAGGGCGCGGTGGCCGGGGTCGCCATGGGCCTGATCAAGGAAGGCGACCGGAGAAGATCCGCGACGTGATCGGCAAGGGCGGCTCGGTCATCCGTGCCATCACGGAGGAGACCGGCGCCACCATCGACATCAGCGACGCTGGCATGGTCAAGATCTTCTCAGTACCCCGAACTGGACGACGAAGACATCCGTCAAGCGCGGCGTGGTTCCGGGATTTACTTGAGCGGCTTGACGCCCCCACGCCGACCAAGCCCAAACCCGACCCGGTACAGGTCCGGCAAATTCACGCGGCCATCTCTCATCGTCTCAAAAATACCAAGCCGTTCAAGATCGTTGCGAACCCCAGGCCAACTGCGGTCGACATGTTGCGGCGGCAGTCTTTCGTCTGACGCGGATTTCAGACCACACGGGAAATGGTCGGCCCAACGCGATTCAATAACATCGAAGCTGCATGGTACGGTCAACCCCTGCAGCGGGTCCATGAGCCGCGTGACCCATGGATAGTCTTCGGCCATTTCCGCCACGCGGATTTCCGACGCCTTCTGCACGCCCCGCTTGATGCTCTCATAGTGGAGCGCATACAAATGGTCGGGATACTTCTCGAACGAATCCTCGGCCGCGGCGCGAATAGCAGCGAGAAAGGAACGGGGCGAGGTGCGCCCTCGCCCATCGGCCAGATGGCTCACCGACCAGACATAGGGAACCCCGCGGCGGCGGTCGCGGCCCATCCAAGGTCCGGACAGCGCCTCGAACAATCCGCGCTGTGTGACGCTGTCGCGCTTGACCTCCTCCGCGAGACGCCATACAGCCCCATACTCTGGCGGCGGCAAACCCACGACCTCCTGGTAGACTTCGCGCAGACGAGCGCCATGTTCACCGGGTGCATTGCAGAGCATTTGCCACATCAAGCCGTGGAGATCGTGTGGCGCCCAAGTCAGTTCAGCTTTGGTGGCAAGGAGCTTCGATGCATCGGGAAAATCAGTGATCGTGCGGGCCGATTGGTCCTCGCGCAGGAATACCTTTGCGTGCAAACAGGGGTAGGACTTGAGCCAGAGCACAACCCTGAGCAAGTCGCGCACGATGCTGTCCATCGTTCGCCAGTCACTACTCGTGCGATCGAGGGCGTCAAAAACAATCAGCCCGAAGCGCTTCTTGTCCAGGAAATAGCGGTTGGCCTGTTCCATCAACTCGGCGAGCCGCTCGGGATTCGCCCGGCCCCAGGAAACTGTATCGCTCCAAGTGTCTTTTGGAATACCCCCCCCGATGACGCTCATGAGCCAGCGGGCAACGACGGCGCGCCAGATGTCGTATGGCTCGCTACCGCCCTCTCTCAGTCGCGACAGCGACTCGCCGTCGGGAAAAGCTGCGATGTTCGGGGTAACGGCAAACCCGATATGGACATCCGTCCGTTCCAATTCGGGCACCGAGGTTCCGAGTGACGCACGCAGTTCGCTTGACCCGAGTGCAGCCGTCCAAAACGATTTTCCCACCCCGCGCGCACCAATGACCAGGTTGCACTCCAGTCGCAGCGCCTTGATATGCGCCGGCGGTACATACATGTGCCGCTGATTGGGTACTTCACCGTGGTTCGAGGTCGTGAGCGGTAGCGCCTCGATGATGGCCTGACGGACGTCCTGTAACTCACGCATGATTCGCTTCTCCATCACCGCACATGAGATCCAACACTCCCTCAACGACAGGACCGAAAATCGCTTCCACTTCTCTCGCATCGACGCTTTCGATGCGGTCATGCAACGAGCGCAAGGCCGCGAAACCGCGATGCCAGCGGATTGGCCAGGGGTAATGGGGTGCACCCTCGTCGGACTCGTCGAAGCTCCAAGTAGTGCCGACGGCCAACTCACCGGCAGCGACCTCGTCGTAAAGCTCCTCGGCAAAGACGTTCCAGGAACGTTCACGCAAGCCATCGAAATAGGCGGCCCCGTCCACATCGGGGATCATTGCGCCAACCAACTGCAGGCGTTCGCGAATGTCACGTACTACACCGGTGGTACGCCAATGCCGGAATAGGATTCGATAACCTGACCAAGTCTGATCGCCGTCAATGGCGCAGAGCAAGATCAGGTTCGCGCCGAGATCGGTTACGCAGGCCGACGCCACCTCGTCGATTCCGGCGCGGGAATCGATCAGGACCACGTCAGGCGTCCAGCGTGCTTGCAGTGCATCGAGCAGACGTTGCAGTCGTTGCGACCAGGACTCACGCCGACCATCGTTCGCGACCTTCGGCATCCAGGCACGACCGAGTTTCGCCACATACTCGCCGGGGTCTGCACCATGTGCCGGCACCACATAGATCTCGCCATCGTGAGACAGGGTACTGGTGGCAGCCATTTCATCAAACACGGCATCCCCGTTCTCCACCAAGTCTTCCACCAGCCAGTCGACGATACCGAAGGTAGGCCGGCGCTCATCCGGCAGCAAGGAGGACGACAGTCCAGGCGACTCTAAATCCAGGTCGAGCACCAAGACCCGCTTGCCCCGCTCGGCCAGGGCCCAGGCCGATGCGGCCAAGGCCGTCGATCGACCAACGCCGCCCTTGATCGAGAAGAATACGGTTCGCGGAATTCCTTTCGTTTCAGGAACGATCGACGACCAGTTCCCTTCGGTGGCAAGGCGATCGATCACCGACACATCCTTGACGCCATCGAGCGGAAAATGCGGAGCCCCCGCTATCATCGCGTCGATTTTTTCCTCGAACAGCACGGCTCGGTCCGGCGCGAAGGCATGCGGGTCGAGTCTGTCGTGCATCTCACGCGTGATCGCGTCGAGCGCCGTCAGCGCTGCTGCGTCTTCCTGCCATGTTTCCGCAACGATGAGCCGCACTCGACCATTCAGGTCGCGATTGACGATCATCGGTGCCATCCGTTTCACATTTTCCGCGTGTTTGCGAAAGATGATGCTGATTTCCGGAAGGACACGGTCGAAGGTGCTCATAGCAAACCCTCCACCGTGGCTTTCTTTATCAATGCGCTTACCATGCTTGCGCCATCACGATGCGGCTTCACGCCCGTTTCGTTGAAATCCCTTTGGTGTGCGTAGCGCTGGGCAACGTCCCAATCAAGAAAAGGGTTTGTCGCCGGCAAGCCATAACTCGCGCCTTGGTGATGCTTTGAGCGATAGGATTCGTAGCGGTCCCATGCATTGGTCTTCTTTTTGGTCTCCATCACATGGACCCAATTCTTCCCGTCCTGGGGGGTGCCGCCTGGAGCGAAGTCCATGCCGAAGGCATGCATCAATCGCTTCAAGCCACATTCGGCAGCGATCCCGTAAAGGTGGTCGGCATTGGCGAGGCGCCCGGCGCTGAAAAGCTGTTCGGCGTCCTCCCAGTGGCGGTGGTGTGCGTCGAGATAGTCAGCGTTCATCGGATTACCTGATTGTTCGGCGTGGCCGTTTATCGTCCAAGGCTGAAGCCTTGGCAAGCGCTGGAGCCTGGGAGCCGGATGCCGGGGGTTCCCGGACCAACGGTCCCCGGCGGTCAATAGCGTCCGCCGGTCTTCAACAGGTAATTGCGAAGCTCGCTGGTCTCTGAGTTAACGCGCACGAGGTTGGCGTGGGTGATGCGGAACAGGGCGCGCATGACCTTGTAGACGAGCCATGGATGGGTCTCGACCAGGGACTCGAAGGCGTCGGGTTCCAAGGTCAGCACCTGGCTGTCGCCGACTGAGCGCAGCCCGGCCTTGCGCGGCGACCCATCGACGAAGGCGCGCGTGCCGGCGCATTCGCCGACGCGCAACTGGTAGATGGTCTCCTCGGTGTCGCCGACGACCTTGACGACCTGGATGGCGCCCGCGGCGAGCAGTAACAGGGTACGGTGCTCATCGCCCTCGACGAGCAGCGTCTCACCATCGTGCAGCGTCATGACCCCCATCTGGTCCGCGAGCACTTGGATCTCGTCCGCGCCGAGTTCAGCCCCGAGCAGTGAGACCTTGAGCGTTTCCGACTTGTCTGCCTGATTCATCGATCGATCACCCCTGTCTGCTGCGTCAAGAATAGGACGGACGCTTGTCGTCCGCCCGGACCGGGGTCCGCGACCGCGGCCGCGGGCGCCCTCAGTGTAGCGCCACGCTCAGTCGAAACGCACCTTCGGGTTGGCGGAGGCCGGGGTGGCGCGGTCCCAGGCCCAGTCGCGGATGAAGCGGATCTGTTCGTTCATGGACTTGGACAGGGGCACCAGGCGGCGCGCCTGGACGGCGATGTGCTCGGTGCCGAAGGGGCCGCCGTCGCGCTCGGCGTCGATACGCGCGGCGATCACGATCTGTTCGATCTCGGCAGCGGTCCAGTCGCGGCTGTCGCGCACCAGGCGCTCCAGGTCAAAGGCAGCCGGGTCGCCGCGATTGTGGCGGATGTGAACGGCGAAGATCGCGGCGCGCTCCTCGTCGTTGGGCAGATCGAAGAAGAAGACCTCGTCGAAGCGGCCCTTGCGGATCATCTCCGCCGGCAGGGCCTCGATGCGGTTGGCGGTGGCGGCGACGAAGACCAGCGGCGGCTTCTCCTGCATCCAGGTCAGGAAGGCCGAGAGGATGTGGGAGGCGGCGTCGGCGCGGCCCTCGCCCCCGCCCAGGCCGTTCTCGATCTCGTCGATCCACAGCACCGCGGGGGCGACCGATTCGATGGTGCGCAGGGCCTTGTGGAAGGTCGCCTGGGGGTTGCCGTAGAGGTCGGCATAGATCAGGTTCATGTCCAGCCGGAACAGCGGCACGCGCCAGGCGTGGGCGATCAGCTTGGCGCACAGGCTCTTGCCGCACCCGCTGATGCCCATCAGCAGCAGCCCCTTGGGCACCGGCAGACCCGCGTCCACGGTGCGCTGATTAAACAGCGGGGCGCGGCGGACGATCCAGTCCTTGAGGACGGTGAGGCCGCCGATACGCTCCGGGTCCACCAGGTCCGGCACATAGTCGAGGAAGGCGGCACCGCTCACCGCCGCCTTCTTGGCCGCGCCGACCGCGGTCAGCATCGCGTCGCGGGTCAGGCGCCCGGTCGCCAGGACGCGGTGCATGACATGGCTCACCTCATCGAGTGTGAGCCCCTTCAGGGCCAGGGTCAGTTCGCCCAAGGCATCGTCCGGCAGGGGCTTAGCCGTATAGCCGACCCACACCGAGCGCACCCGCTCCCCGATCTCATCGACATCGGGCAGGGGCATCTCCAGCAACAGCACACTGGCGCGCAGCGCGGGCGGGATCAGTACCTCCGGAAAGACCATCAGGAGTGCCCCGCCCGGCCGCCCCATCAGGGCCGCATGGGCGTCGCGCAGCGCCCGTGCCACCTCGGGCCGCGCAAGGAAGGGGGTCAGGTCATGAAAGAGATAGAAGCCGGGCCCCGGCGCCGCGGCGACCGCCTGGATGGCGGCGACCGGGTCGCGGGTGTCGCTCGCCGCCGACGGGGCGGCGGGGGCGGCGGACCCGCCGGCCGCGGGCTGCAGTCCCCGGGTGCAGGTCCATGTCCAGCGCGCGCTCCCCGGGGCGACCTCGGCGGCCAGGCGCCACAACCGCTGCGCGACCCGCACCTCCTCGGCGCAGTGGATGTAGATCAGCGGGTGTCGGCCCTCGATGGCGGCGCGCAGCGGGTCTACAGACACGTCATCCTCCTGTCGAGCGGTTGGCGGATGCGGCGGCCTGGATCATCGTTGCGGCCGGCGCTGCGCAGTTGGCGTCCAAGGCTTCAGCCTTGGCCTGCCGATCCAAGGCTGAAGCCTTGGACTCCAGCCGGCCAGTGCCGCGGCTGGCCGGAAGCATGGGCCGACGCGGCTCAGGCGCCGGCCCCTTCCTCGAGCCGCTGGACCCGGACCTTCAGGTCCGAGACATCCTCCTCCAGTCGCTCCACATGGTGTGAGTGGAAGCGCTCATGCTTGGCCTGATCCAAGGCAATGCGGCGCATGAAGGTACCCAGGTCCTGCAGCCCGATCTCCACGCGCTCCAGCCGGGCCTTGCTTTGATCCAGCCGCGCGTTGGTCTGGTCCAGCCGCTCGTTGAAGTCCTGACGCATCTCCCGGATGCTGTCGCGGATCTCCCGCAGGATTTCGATGGTGAGGTCGGTGGTCATGGTGTTGGAATCCAGCCTTTGGAATGGTTCACCAATAAGTCAAATAAGTTCATATGGGAAATGCCTTTCGCGTCGTTGTCGTTGTCGTAATCGAGCTTATCGTATCACCCCGGGTTCCCTCGCACGCCGAGTTGCAGCGATTCTCCGATTACGATTACGACAACGACAACGACAACGACAACGACGGCATCTTGGCGGCACCGCTTACCGATACTGCCGCAGATACCACCACTCGAAGGCGCGCTTCATCCAGTGGAAAATGCGCAGGGCGGGCAGGACGATATTGTGCTTCTCGTTGCGCGCGACCAACATGCCCCGGTCGTTGGCGTCCACGATACAGAGCAGTTCCACCCGAAAGGTCTCGGTGGGTTCGCGTCCCTGCAACTCGGCGACCAGGTTGTGGACGGCGGCGCGCGCCTGCAGGTCCGCCATGTGCGCCTGCTTGGGCATCCAATCCGGCCCCGGAAAACTGCCCGCGTCGCCGGCCACATAGACTCGCGGGAAGCCCGGTACCCGACACTGGGCATCGCCCTGGAGCAGCCCGCCCGGGGAGCGCGGCAGTTGGGTGTTGTCGAACCAGGTGTCGCCGGTCATGCCAGGCATGAAGATGATCAGGTCCGCGTCGAAGCTGCCGGCCTCGGTCGTGACCTGGCGCTCGCTGAAGCCCTTGAGCTTGGAGCCCAAGTGGGTCTCGATGTCGAGTCGGGCCATCTCCCGCAACAGGCTGCCGACGGCCTTGGGGCCCAGGCGGTTGCCGGGCTTGTCGGCCGGGGTGAAGAACACCAGCTTGAAGCGCTCGCGCCGCCCCTCGCGGCGCAACTGGGTGTCCATCCCGAACAGAAACTCGAAGACGGGCCCGCCCCGCATGGAACTGGGTTCATTGGGGTTGCCGGCGAAGCCCATGGCGATGGTGCCCCCATCCATGGCCCGCACCCGGTCGCGGATGGCCTGTGCCGCGGCGATGCCCTCGCAGGGGGTGATGGCGTGCTCGATCCCGGGAAGCTTCTTGATGAAGCGCCCGCCGCTGGCGATGATCAGCCCGTCGTTGTCGAGCGGCCGGGCGCTGGTCTCCAGGGTCCGGCCGCCGTTGGTGAGCCCGGTCGCCTCGGCCGCGACGTGAGTGACCCCCATCCGCTTGAAAAACTGCCTCAAATTGATGCGCAGGTCATCGCCCGTGCGCAGCCCGCTCGGGACCCAGATCAGGCCGGGATAATAGACGAACTCGGGCCGGCGGCTGACCAGTGTCAGGTCCGCACTCAGGCCCGACTCGCGCAGCCTGGTGACGGCGTTCAAGGCACCGAAACCCGCGCCGACGATGGTGATGCGATGCATAAGCGACTCCGTGGGCGGATGGGACCCGACCGGTGCACCGGTCGGGTCCCCGGATTGTAACGCCTTCCCGGCCACTGAATGCGTGGCGGACGACGCGGTGACTGGAACGGCCGATCAGTTGCCCGCCGATGGGTCCGTCACCAGCAGCGGCTCCAGCACCGGCCAGACGTTATCAAGGATGCGCGGTTGGGCCGCCGCGCCCGGATGGACCCCGTCGGCCTGCATCAGGACGCGGTCCTCGGCCACCCCGGCGAGGAGCCCGGGCACCAGCGGCACCCCCTGGGCCGCCGCCAGGTCCTGGAACACGGCTTGAAAGGCCTGGTTGTAAGCCGCACCGTAGTTGGGGGGCAATTGGATACCGGTGAGCAGGACCCGGCTGCCGGCCGCCCGCCCCGCCTGGATGATCCGGGCCAGATTGTCCCGGACCACCGTCGGCTTCAGACCGCGCAGGCCGTCATTCGCGCCAAGCTCGACGATCAGGATCGCCGGGCGGTGGCGCTTGAGAAGTTCCGGCAGGCGCGTCAGGCCCCCGGCCGTGGTGTCGCCGGAGAGGCCGGCATTGACCACCCGCCAGTCCAGGCCGCGCTCGCGCAGGCGGCCCTGGAGCAGGGCGACCCAACCGTCCGCAAGCGCAATCCCATAGGCGGCGCTCAGGCTATCCCCCAGGACCAGGATCACGGGCGGCGCGGCGTCGGCGCGCGCCGCGGGCGGCAGTCCGAGCACGGACACACTGAGAAAGGCAATCCACAGCAGGCGCATCATGACAGTCAATCCGGTCGAAGTCGTAGCCAGGGCCCAGGGGCTCGGCAAGCATATCAGCGCTCCGAGCGGCGAGTTGACCATTTTGGACGGGCTCGACCTCCAGATCCAGGCCGGTGAGGCGGTGGCCATCCTGGGCGCCTCCGGCTCCGGCAAGTCGACCCTGCTCGGGCTCCTGGCCGGGCTCGACAGCGCGAGCCGCGGCGCGGTCTGGCTCTGCGGCCGGGACCTGGCGGGGCTGGACGAGGACGGGCGGGCGGCGCTGCGCGCCGGGCGCGTCGGCTTCGTGTTCCAGAGTTTCCAACTCCTGCCCACCCTCACCGCCCGCGAGAATGTCCTGCTCCCGCTGGAGCTCACCGGCAATAGCGACGCCGAGGTGCGCGCCGACGAGGCCCTGGAGCGGGTGGGTCTGACCCCGCGCGCCGGTCACTATCCGCGCCAACTCTCCGGCGGGGAACAGCAGCGGGTCGCCATCGCCCGCGCCTATGCCCCGCGCCCGCGGGTCCTGTTCGCGGACGAACCCACCGGCAACCTGGACGAGGCGACCGGCGAGCACATCATCGACCTGCTGCTCGACCTGCGGCGCGAATCCGGCGCCGCCCTGGTGCTGGTGACCCATGACCCGCGCCTGGCCGAGCGCTGCGACCGGCGGCTGCGGATGCACGACGGGGCCTTGTCGGCGATGGAGTGAATCCGGGGAGACTATTAAACACAAACACAATCGTTGTCGTTGTCGTTGTCGGTGTCGTAATCGGAATCGGAGCAACGATGCAAATTTGGGTGCGAGAAAATCCAGGGCGCGACGATAACCTCGATTACGACAACGACAACGACGCTGCCTAATGGCTTATCAGCGAACCGTTCCTCATTGTCCGCAACCGACTCCGCATCAGGTATTCGTTATGACCCCATCGACCTGGCGAATCACCCGGCGCTTCCTGCGCCAGGATTGGCGCAGCGGCGAGCTCTATATGCTCGGCGCCGCCCTGGTCCTGACGGTGGCGGCCATCACCGCGGTCGGCTTCTTCACCGAGCGCATCGAGTCGTCCATGACCCGCCAGGGCGGGGAGCTGATCGCCGCGGACCTGGCCATCGACGGTTCCGCGGCCCCGCCGGCCGACTACCTGGGACAGGCAACCCGGCTGGGATTGGTCAGCGCCCGCACGCTCGAGTTCCCTAGTGTGGTCATGGGCGCGCAGGGGCCCCAACTGGTGCAGGTCAAGGCGGTGGACGCGCCCTACCCCCTGCGCGGCCGCTTGCGGGTGCAGGACGGCTTCACCAACCCGGAGCGCATCGTCGAACAGGGGCCGCCGCCCGGCGAGGTCTGGGTGGAGGCGCGCCTGCTGCGACTCCTGGAGGCGCCGCTCGAAAGCGAGGTCGGCCTGGGAGAGACGCGACTGCGCATCGGCGCCATCCTGAGCTATGAACCCGACCGCGGCGGGGGCCTCTTCCAACTCGCCCCCCGGCTGCTGATGAACGCCGCGGACCTGCCGGCCACCGGCCTGGTCAGCCCGGCGAGCCGCGTCAAGCACCGCCTGCTGCTCGCCGGTGAGCCCGCCGCGGTGGACACCTATACCAGTTGGCTCAAGCCGCGGTTGCCGGTCAACTTCAACCTGGTGGACGGGCGCACCGCCCGCCCCGAGTTTGAGTCGGCGCTGGACCGCGCCTCCCGCTTCCTGCATTTGGCGACCCTGGTGACCCTGCTGGTCGCCGGCAGCGCCATCGCGCTCGCCAGCCGCCGCCTGGTGGAGCGCCAGATCGACGCGGTGGCGATCATGCGCTGTCTCGGCGCCCCGCGGCACCTGCTGATGCGGGTCTTCCTGCTGCGCCTCACCCTGTTCGGGCTGGGGGCGAGCCTGGTCGGCTGTCTGGCCGGTTGGCTCGGTCAGCTCGGCCTGGTGGCGGCCCTGGCGGACTGGTTCGGCGCGGACCTGCCCGCCGCGTCGCTGCGGCCGGTGGCGGTCGGGGTCGCGACCGGCCTGATTGCGCTGCTGGGGTTCGCGGTCCCGCCGCTGCTGCAACTGACGCGGGTGTCGCCGCTGCGGGCGCTGCGCCGTGACCTGGGGACGCCGCGCGCCTCGACCGCGCTCGCCGCGCTGGGGGCACTGCTGGCACTGGCCCTGCTGATCCTGTGGCAGGCGGGTGACCCGGACCTGGCCTGGAAGCTCCTGGGCGGGGTGGCCCTGGCCCTGGTAACCCTGGTCCTGGCGGTGCTGGGGCTGGTGCGCCTCGCGGGGGGCCTCGCCGGGCGCGCCCGCGGGGTCTGGCGGCTGGGGCTCGCGGCCCTGACCCGGCGGCCCACCTTTGCCGTGCTGCAGATCGCCGGCTTCGGGCTCGGCATCCTCGCCCTGCTGCTGCTCGCCGTGGTGCGGGTGGATCTGCTCAAGACCTGGCGCGAGGGGCTGCCCGCGGGCGCCCCCAACCACTTCCTGATCAATATCCAACCCCAGGAGGTGGAGCCCCTGCGCGCCTTCCTGCACGGTCACGGGATCGCCCAGGCCGAGATCTTCCCGATGATCCGCGGGCGCCTGATCCGCATCGGCGAGCACCAGGTCAACCCGTCCGATTACGAGAACCCCCGCGCCGAGAGTCTGGCCGCCCGGGAGTTCAACCTGAGCTTCGCCGACCGGCCCCAGGCCGACAACCGCATCAGCGCCGGGCAGTGGTGGGGCACGCCCGCCGCCGCCCCGCAGTTCTCGGTGGAACAGGGCCTAGCCGAGACCCTGGGCATCAAACTGGGCGACCGCCTGACCTTCTTCGTCTCCGGTCACGAGGTGACGGCCCCGGTGACCAGCCTGCGCGAGGTCCGCTGGGACAGCTTCAACGTGAATTTCTTCGTCGTCTCCCCGCCCGGCCTCCTGGGCACCGAGTCGGCCACCTACATCACGAGCTTCCACCTGCCGCGGGCGGGTGAGTCGATGATCCCCGAACTGGTGCAGCACTTCCCCAGCGTCACCCTGCTCGATGTCGATGCCCTGCTCAAACAGGTGCGGGCGGTGGTGGACCGGGGGGTGTTGGCGGTGGAATATGTCTTCCTCTTCACCCTGGCCGCCGGGCTGCTGGTGATGTTCGCCGGCATCCAGGCGAGCCTGGCGGAGCGGCGCACCGAGCACGGCATCCTGCGCACCCTGGGCGCCGGCCGCCGGGCCCTGCTCGGCAGCCTGGCGGTCGAGTTCACCGCCACCGGCCTGCTGGCGGGCCTGCTCGCCTCCATCTTCGCGGAACTGACCGGCTGGCTCATCGCCGAGCGGCTGTTTGGGCTCCAATTCAGCTTCAACCCGCTGCTCTGGGTCACCGGCGTCCTGGGCTCGGGCCTGCTGATCGGCCTGGCCGGGACCCTGGCCACCTACCCGCTGCTGATCCGGCCGCCGTTGCAGACCTTGCGGCGGGCGGGGTAAGGCACGCGCATCGCAACGGGGCGGGTGCGATCAGAACTGATGTGGTGACCGAGATCCCGGGTACGTTGTCGTTGTCGTTGTCGTTGTCGTCGTTGTCGTTGTCGTTGTCGTTGTCGTAATCGAACAATCCGACCACGATTACGA